>NZ_AQUO01000001.1:0-300000 GCF_000371965.1 Paracoccus sp. N5
GCCGTCTAGGCTGCTGACGAGAAGACGATCATGATCGATGCAACCTATCTGAAAGCCCATCGCACCGCGACCAGCATGGCCGCGAAAAAGGGGGGCGTGGGCGCCTGATCGGGCGCACGAAGGGCGGCATGAACACGAAGCTTCATGCCGTTGCCGATGCGCAGGGATGCCCGATCCGCATGTTTGTCACCGCTGACCCCGTCGGCGATTACACCGGAGCCGCTGCCATGCTGAGCAGCTTGCCGCAGGCCGAGTGGATGCTGGCCGATCGGGGCTACGATGCCGACTGGTTCAGAGATGCATCGAAAGACAGGGGACAAGGGAATGCACCCCCGGCCGGAAGGGCAGGAAGAAAGCGGTTCGATACGACAAGCGTCGCTACAAACGCCGCAGTCGCATCGAGATCATGTTCGGAAGGCCTCAAGGATTGGAGGCGGGTTGCGACCCGATACGACAGGTGCCCCATCGTCTTCCTCTCGGCCATAGCTCTCGCCGCAACCGTTCTCTTCTGGCTCTAAAGTTAATGAGTCTGGAGCCTAAACCAACGACGCGCGCAGATTTCGCCGGACGGGTTTGCGCAGGCTCATCCTTGCTTTGGCACCTCCCCCTGTGCCACGGGCAGCATCGGCTGTCCGGCGACATAGGTTTGCGCCACGCTGCGGTCGTCGCCCATGATCTGCAGTATGAACAACTCCTCGGCCAGCGTGGTGGCGCGCTCCATGCGCAGCGCCATGGCCGGTGTCGCGCGGCTGTCGAGCACCACGAGGTCGGCCATGGAACCTGGGGCGAGGGTGCCGATCTCGTCCTCCATGCCCAGAACCCGGGCATTGCCGCGGGTGGCCCAGTGGAAGGCGGCGAAAGGGTGCAGCCTCTGGCCGCGCAGCTGCAGGATCTTGTAGCCCTCGTTCAGGGTCTGCAGCATGGAATAGCTGGTGCCGCCGCCGATGTCGGTGGCGATGCCCGAAGAGATGCCGCGCGCCCGCAGGCCGCCTTCGTCGAAAAGGCCCGAGCCCAGGAACAGGTTCGAGGTCGGGCAGAATACCGGGTGGCTGCCGGTCTCGGCCATGCGGGCGATCTCGCGTTCCTCGAGATGGATCGAGTGGCCGAGCAGGATCTTCGGACCGAGCAGGCCGTAGCTTTCGTAGATGTCCAGGTAATCGCGCGCCTGGGGGTAGAGGCTGAGCGTGAAGGCGATCTCGTCCCTGTTCTCGCTCAGATGCGTCTGGATGTGGCAGTCGGGATGTTCGCGCGCGAGTTGCCCGGTCATCGCCATCTGCTCGGGCGTGGAGGTGATGGCGAAGCGCGGGGTGATGGCATAGCGCTGGCGGCCGGTGCCGTGCCATTTGGCGATCAGCGCCTGGCTCGCGTCATAACCCTGCTGCGGGGTGTCGAGCACCGCCTCGGGGGCGTTGCGGTCCATCATCACCTTGCCCGCCACCATCGCCATGTTGCGGGCATGCGCCGCCGAGAACAGCGCCTCGGCCGATTGCGGATGCACCGAGCAGAAGGCGACCGCGCTGGTGGTGCCATGCGCGAGCAGCAGGTTCAGGAAATGCTCGGCCATCTGCGGGGCATGGCCCTGCTCGGCGAAGCGGCTTTCCTCGGGGAAGGTATAGGTGTTCAGCCAGTCGAGCAGCTGCGCGCCCCAGCTCGCCACCACCTGCACCTGCGGGAAATGGATATGCGTGTCGATGAAGCCGGGCAGGATCAGATGCGGGCGGTGATCGATTTCCGGCAGGTCCGGGTCGCGCAGGGCGGCATAATCGCCCACGGCCTCGATGCGGCCGTCGCGGGTGACGATGGCGCCGTCCTCGTGATAGGTGAAGGCGTTTTCGGTTTCCACGGGGTCGGCGTGGAAGGAGAGCGTGCGCCCCCGGATCAGCTGTCGCATGGGTATTTCCGGAGCAAAGAAGTGGACTGGGTCAGGCGGCCGATCAGCTCGGCGGCGGTGAAGGCGGCGATGATCTCGGGGCGCTTGTCCCTGGACCAGCCGGCGCCGATCGGGCAGGTCAGGCGGTCGGTGTCGAGCCCCTGGGCGCGGGCGAAGCGGCGGAACTGCGCCAGTTTCGTCTTGCTGCCGATCATGCCGATATAGGGCGCGTCCATCCGGCGCAGCGCCTCGGCCGCGAGCAGGAAGTCCAGCGCGTGGTCATGCGTCAGGATCACGAAGCTGCTGCCGAAGGGGGCCTTGCGGATCTCGGCCTCGGGCAGGGGGGTCAGGCGGGTTTCACCGCTGGCCTGGGCCAGTTCCTGGGCGCGCTGGTCGATCAGGATCGGGCGCAGGGGCAAGAGCGCCAGCGCCCTGGACAGCGCGCGGCCGACATGACCCGCGCCGAAGATCAGCACTTGCGGATGCTCGGGGGCCGGGGGCGCCTCGGCGATGCGGGTCAGGTCGAGCTCGACCCGGCCGCCGCAGCACTGGCCGATCTCGGGGCCCAGGGGGACGTCCATGCGCGCCGCCGACTCGTCGCGCGCCAGCATCTGCCGGGCGCGGTCGATGGCCATGTATTCCAGCTGGCCGCCGCCGATGGTGCCCTGCACGCCCTGGGCGGTGACGACCATCGTCGCCCCGGTCTCGCGCGGGCTGGAGCCGCGCGTGCGGGTGATCCGGACCCGGATCATCTGAGCCTCTCGATGGCCATCAGCACGCGCTCGGGCGTGGCCGGGGCGTCGATGCGCGGGTTCTCGCGATAGCCGTTGAAGCTGGCCACCGCCATGTTCAGGGCCTGGAACACGCTGATCGGCAGCATGAAGGGCGGCTCGCCCACGGCCTTCGAGCGCTTGATGGTGTTTTCGCGGTTCACCGACCAGTCGGCCAGGGCGACGTTGAACACCTTGGGCCGGTCCGAGGCCAGCGGGATCTTGTAGGTCGAGGGCGCATGGGTGCGCAGCCGGCCTTTCTGGTCCCACCAGAGCTCCTCGGAGGTGAGCCAGCCCATGCCCTGGATGAAGGCGCCCTCGACCTGGCCCTTGTCCAGCGCCGGGTTCAGGCTGCGGCCGACGTCATGGAGCACGTCGGCGCGTTCGACCACATATTCGCCGGTCAGCGTGTCGACCGAGACCTCGGCGCAGGCCGCGCCATAGGCGTAGTAATAGAACGGCCGGCCGCGCCCGGTGTCGCGGTTCCAGTGGATCTTGGGCGTCTTGTAGAAGCCCGCCGCCGACAGCTGCACCCGCGCGATATAGGCGGTGTTGATGAAATCCTGGAACGGGATCTCCTCGTCGCCGATGCGCACCGTCTCGCCGATGGTGACGAACTCGGGGTCGACCTGTTTCGCCTCGGCGGCAAAGGCCTTGAGCCGCGCCAGCAGCTGCTCGCAGGCATTAAGCGCCGCCATGCCGTTCAGGTCCGAGCCCGAAGAGGCCGCGGTGGCCGAGGTGTTCGGCACCTTTTCGGTCGTGGTCTTGGTGATCTTGATGCGGTCGATGCTGACGCCCAGGGCCTCGGCCACGACCTGCGCCACCTTGGTGTTCAGCCCCTGGCCCATCTCGGTGCCGCCATGGTTCAGGTGGATCGAGCCGTCCGAATAGATATGGATCAGCGCGCCGGCCTGGTTGAACCAGGTCGCGGTGAAGCTGATGCCGAACTTGACCGGGGTCAGGGCGATGCCCTTGCGGATGGTGCCGCCGCGGGCGTTCCAGTCCAGCACGGCCTGGCGGCGGGCATGGTAGTCCGACGAGGCCTCGAGTTCCTCGAAGATGCGCGGCAGGATCTGGTCCTCGACCTCCTGGTGATAGGGGGTGAGCTGGCCGTTCTGGTAGAGGTTCGCCTTGCGGATCTCCAGCGGGTCGCGGCCAAGCGCATAGGCGATGTCCTCGACGATGCGCTCGGCCATGATGACGCCCTGCGGGCCGCCGAAGCCGCGGAAGGCGGTGTTCGAGACGGTGTTGGTCTTCATCGGATGGCTGCGCAGCTCGACCGCCGGATAGTAATAGGCATTGTCGGCGTGGAACAGCGCGCGGTCGGTCACCGGGCCGGAGAGATCGGCCGAAAAGCCGCAGCGGGCATAGAAATCGGCGTCGACGGCGTGGATCTTGCCGGTCTCGTCATAGCCGCAGCGATAGTCGATGACGAAATCGTGGCGCTTGCCGGTGATCTGGAAATCGTCGTCGCGGTCGGGGCGGATCTTGACCGCGCGCTTGAGCTTCTTCGCGGCCAGCGCGGCGGTGACGCAGAAGATGTTCATCTGCGATTCCTTGCCGCCGAAGCCGCCGCCCATGCGGCGCACGTTCACCACCACCGCGTTCGAGGGCACGTCGAGCACATGGGCGACCATGTGCTGCACCTCGCTCGGGTGCTGGGTCGAGGTGTTGACGATGACCTCGTCATCCTCACCCGGGATGGCGAAGGCGATCTGGCTTTCCAGGTAGAAATGTTCCTGGCCGCCGACGGTCAGCCGGCCTTCCAGCCGGCGCGGCGCCGTGTCCATTTCCGCCATGTCGCCGCGCGCCAGCTTCAGCGGCTTGGTGACATAGCCCAGGCCGGCATCGCGGGCGGCGATGGCGTCCAGCGAAAACGGCAGTTCCTCGTATTCGACGCGGGCCAGCTTGCAGGCGCGGCGGGCCAGGTCGCGGGTCTCGGCGATCACGGCAAAGATCGGCTGGCCCAGGAACTGCACCTCGGGCGTGGCGAAGACCGGGTCGTCGTGCAGCCCGTTCGGGCTGATGTCATTGACGCCGGGAATGTCCTCGGCCGTCAGCACCAGATGCACGCCCGGCGCCTTCCTGACGGCGTCGAGGTCCATCGACAGGATCCGGCCATGCGCGACCGTCGAGAGGCCCAGATAGCCGTGCAGCGTGCCCTCGGGCATCATCAGGTCGTCGGTGTAATCGGCCTGGCCGGTGACGTGCTTGATGGCGCTGTCGTGGATGATCGAGGTATGGGCTGCGCCCTTCACGATGACGTCCTGTTTCATTCGACCCTCCTCAGGCGGTGTTCGGCGCCCGACTGTTCAAGCCAGAAGCGGCGGAAGAAATTGGCGGCGAGTTGCTGGCGGTATTCGGCGCTGGCCCGCCAGTCGCTGAGCGGCTGGAAATCATTGGCCACGGCCCTGGCGGCGGCCTCGAAGGTCTCGGCGGTGAAGGGTTGCCCCCGCAGCGCGGCCTCGGCGCCCCGGGCGCGTTTCGGCGTTGCGGCCATGCCGCCGAAGGCGACGCGGGCATCGATGATCGTCGCGCCGTCGGTCTCGACATGGAAGGCCGCGGCCGAGGCGGTGATGTCGGCATGATGGCGCTTGCTGACCTTGTAGGCGGCGATGCGCGCCTCCTCGCCCTTCAGGGGCACGGTGATGCTTTCGACGAATTCGCCGGGGCGGCGGTCCTGCTTGCCATAGTCGATGAAGTAATCCTCGACGGCCAGGTCGCGGACCCCCTCGGCGCTGCGCAGGCGCAGGGTGGCGCCAAGCGCGATCAGCAGGGGCGGGGTCTCGCCGATGGGCGAGCCGTTCGCGACATTGCCGCCGATAGTGCCGGCGTTGCGGACCTGCCAGCCGCCGATGCGGCGCCAATAGTCCAGCGCCTCGGGGAAATGCGCCAGCACGAAGGGCTCGAATTCCGAATAGGTGACACCGGCGCCCAGCGTGATATGGCCGGGGGTGATCTCGATCTTCTTGAGATCCTGCATATGGCCGATAAAGACCGCCGGAGAGATGTCGCGCAGGAATTTCGTCACCCACAGCCCCACGTCGGTGGCGCCGGCGACGATGGTGGCCTGGGGATTCTCGGCCAGCACCAGCGCCAGGTCGGCGGCATCGGAGGGCAGGATGGCCCGGTCCGCGCCGCGCGCGATCTCGACCCGCTCGCGCGGGATCGCCGACAGCGCCGCCGTCACCCGGTCGCGCTCGACGGTCAGGGCGTCGAAGTTCTGCCCGCCCGCCTCGGACGCCGCAAAGGCGGCCTTCACGATCGGCTCGTAGCCGGTGCAGCGGCAGAGGTTGCCTTGCAGCGCCGTCTCGACCGCCAGCATGTCGGGACGCGGGTTCTGCATCCACAGCCCGTAAAGCGCCATGACGAAGCCCGGCGTGCAGAAGCCGCATTGGCTGCCGTGATGCTCGACCATGGCTGCCTGGACCGGGTGCAGCCCGCCGCCCTGTCCGCGCAGGTGCTCGATGGTCACGACATGGCAGCCGTGGCACGAGGCCAGGAAGCGGATGCAGGCATTGATCGGCTCGTAATGCAGCGTGCCGTGGTGCAGGCGGCCGACCAGGACGGTGCAGGCGCCGCAGTCGCCTTCGGCGCAGCCCTCCTTGGTGCCGGTCAGGCGGCGGTTCAGCCGCAGGAAGTCCAGAAGCGTGTCCGATGAGCCGGCCTCGGTCAGGCGGATCTCGGTATCGTTCAGCAGGAAGCGCAATTCGTGGCCCATCGGTCCTCGCTCGGCATGGCTGGGTATGGGGAAAGCCTAGATGCGAATTGGACTTTGCGAAATCACGGATTGAGCATAAGACTTTCAGCGATTCCTTGAAAGAGCCAGGGTGAGCCCATGCCATATCTTGAAAGTCTGCGGGTTTTCGTGCGCGTGGTCGAACTCGGCTCGATCACCGCCGGCGGGCGCGACCTGCGCATGTCGCCGGCGGTCGCCTCGAACCGCATCAAGGATCTGGAGACGCGCTATGGCGTGCGGCTGTTGAACCGCACCACCCGCAAGCTGGTGCCGACCGAGGTCGGGCGCGCCTTCTACGACAACGCCCGCCGGGTGATCGAGACGCTGGACGAGGCCGAGGCGGTGGTCTCGGGCTTTTCCGGCAATCCGCATGGCGCCTTGCGGGTGACGGCGCCGCTGGGGCTGGGCCGGCGGTTGATCGCGCCGCTGGTGCCGCGGTTCTGCGACGAATATCCGGGCGTCGAGCTGCGCCTGCGGCTGTCGGATCGCAACGTGGACATCATCGCCGACGGCATCGACCTGGCCTTCTTCCTGGGCGAGCCGCAGGATTCGGCGCTGAAATGGCGCCGCATCGCCGAATGCCGGCGGGCGCTGGTGGCGACGCGGGCCTATCTCGAGGCGCATGGCACGCCCGAACGGCCCGACGACCTGACGCAGCACAACTGCCTGCTGCTGCGCTATCCGCGCAGCCCGGAATATTACTGGGTGCTGCAGACCCCCGAGGGGCCGCAGAAGCTGCTGGTGAACGGCAAGTTCGACGCCGACGACGGCGACGTGCTCAGCGCCTGGGCGCAGGAGGGGCGCGGCATCGTCAACCGGCCGCGCTATGAGGTGGCCGCGCAACTCGCCTCGGGCGAGCTGGTCGAGGTGCTGCCGCAATTCCCGCCGCTGCCCTCGCAATTCGGCGTGCTGACCCCGCACCGTCGCCTGCAGGACCCCAAGGTGCGGCTGTTCGCGGATTTCATCGCGCGCGAGACGCGGGGGGTGTTCGCGTGACGCCCGGCCGTCGCTGAAATGTGAAGCGACGGCCGCCCGCCGCGGGTCCAGAATGCATCACGGCCGCCGGGACTGCGTCCGATCATGGTGCGCGATCCGAAACGGCCGCCAGATGCCTCAAGGGGGCAGGGAGGTCGATCATGAAACGGGTTTATGGCTGGCTGGCGGCGGGAATGGTCCTGCTGTCCTTCGGCGCGGCGCAGGCGCAGGGCGTCGCGACCGGCGACAATGGAATGACGCTTTACAGCTTCGACAAGGATGCCGGCGGGAAATCCGCCTGCTACGACGATTGCGCGGTGAAATGGCCGCCCTATCTGGCGCAGGAGGGCGAGACGAAGCCCGAGGGCTGGAGCACGGTCGAGCGCACGGACGGAAGCCGGCAATGGGCGCTGGATGGCAAGCCCGCCTATTATTTCGCCGGCGACAAGAAGGCCGGCGACATGGCGGGGGATGGTGTCGGCGGCGTCTGGCACACGTTGGGCCAGTAACCCCGCCGGTCAGTTCCAGGCGTAGCTTTTCGGCAGGCCGCGATACCAGTCGACGATGGCCTGGCGTTCCTCGGGCTCCATGAAGCTGACGTTCGCGGGCGGCATGGCATGGGTCACGCCGGCCTGGATGTAGATCTCCCGCGCGGCGCGGGTGATGTCGTCGGGGGTCTCCAGCAGCACGCCCTTGGGCGCGGTGTGGATCCCCTCATAGCCCGGCTCGCGGGCGTGGCACATGGCGCAGCGGCCCAGCACCGCGTTCGAGGCGTCCTCCCAGCCCGGCGAGTCGATCATCGCCTGCTGGGTCGGCGTCAGGACGCGGGCCTCGGCCTCTTCCAGCGTCTGGCGGAACATCGGCGCGGTCGAAAGCCACATGACGATGATGAACAGGATCGTGGTGATCGCCCAGGTCCACCATTTCATGCCGCCGCCGGCGTGCATGGTGTTGAAGAAGTGGCGGATGGTCACGCCCATCAGGAAGATCAGCCCAGCGATGATCCAGTTGTATTCGGTGGCGAAGGCCAGCGGATAGTGGTTCGACAGCATCAGGAACACGACCGGCAGGGTCAGGTAGTTGTTATGCGTCGAGCGCAGCTTGGCGATCTTGCCGTATTTCGGATCGGCGGGACGCCCGGCCTTGAGATCGGCGACGACGATGCGCTGGTTCGGCATGATGATGAAGAACACGTTCGCCGTCATGATCGTGGCGGTAAAGGCGCCCAGGTGCAGCATGGTGGCGCGGCCGGTAAAGACCTGGTTATAGCCCCAGCCCATCGCCATCAGCAGCACGAACAAGAGCAGCATCAGCAGCGTCGGCGTCTCACCCAGCTTGGACTTGCACAGGTTGGTATAGACCAGCCAGCCGATCGACAGCGAACCGGCCGAGATCAGGATCGCCTGCCAGGGCGCCAGCTCCATCTTGGCGGGGTCGATCAGGAACAGCTCGGACCCGACCCAATAGGTGACCATCAGAAGCGCCGCCCCCGAGATCCAGGTCATGTAGCTTTCCCATTTGAACCAGATCAGGTGGTCGGGCATCCGCTCGGGCGCCACCAGGTATTTCTGGATATGGTAGAAGCCGCCGCCATGGACCTGCCACTCCTCGCCATGCGCGCCGGCGGGCAGCCCGGGCACCTTGCGCAGGCCCAGGTCGAGCGCGACGAAGTAAAAGGACGAGCCGATCCAGCAGATCGCGGTGACGACATGCGTCCAGCGAATGGCGAATGCGAGCCAGTCCCAGATGACGGCGAAATCGGACATGATGGACTCCCTCTCTAGCTGCCGGAACACTAGCTTGCGCGACGAGGTGCCGCTATTCGCCCATTTGCCCTTGCTGTCTTAACGCAGCGTTGAAAATCTTTCGGCGCCGACAGGGGAAGCGGGTCCGGGCCGGGAACCGGCGGGGCGGGATCCGCGGGCGCGATTCAACCATAAAGATAATCGCTCAATTCACGGTGGAATTCCTGCCGCGCCCCGGGCAGTTTCCCCAGCGGAAATCGGTGGAAATCCGCCGGTGCGAATTCAAGCGCATCGACAGGAATATTCCGATCTGCCAGATATATACGGAAATGAGCGACCGGGTGAGGACCGTGCCCAGTCTCACCCGGTCTCGCCGTACCTGAGAAAAAGAGGAAATCGTTCAACGGCTAGGGGCAACCTGCCGTGAAACATCCCATGCGTGAACCTGCCTTTTTGGTGAGGTTTTCACGCCGGGCAGTCCGAATAGGCCGGGCAGCTGGACGAATATCGAAAATCGCGGCGGTTCAAATCCATTTAAGGTTGAATTTTATCAATTCAATTCTTCTCTGGAATGATGGCACCCAGCCTTGCTAAGACCTGTGCGAATAAGATTCGCTACGGGGCGCAAGCATGGCCGAAGACAGCAGGGACGCCGAGACAAAGGCCGCCGCGCGGGCCGCCCGCCAGGC
The DNA here is from genome assembly GCF_000371965.1 of Paracoccus sp. N5. Classification (NCBI taxonomy): domain Bacteria; kingdom Pseudomonadati; phylum Pseudomonadota; class Alphaproteobacteria; order Rhodobacterales; family Paracoccaceae; genus Paracoccus; species Paracoccus sp. N5. The sequence goes on from NZ_AQUO01000001.1 coordinate 9,789, forward strand.
CGCCAACCGCGCCGCGCGCGAAGAGCGCCGCGCCGCCCGCCAGGCCGAGCGCGCCGCGCGCAAGGGCGCCGCCCAGCCGCAGCCCGCAGCCAGCGTGCCGGAATTCCAGCCCCCCTCCGATGCGACAGCGCCCGCTCCGCGGCTCTTCCCGTCGCAGGGCTTCGACATCCTGCTGATCGGCCAGGGCCAGCGGCTGGGCGCCCAGGCGGTGCTCTTCGCCGCCAGCCTGCGCCGCAACGCCCCGGACTGGCGCGGCCGGCTGATCGTCGCCGAACCGCGCCCCGAGGCCGCCTGGGCCGGCGCCGCCACCGCGATGCCCGCCCCGGTGCGTCAGGCGCTCGCGGAATTCGGCGCCGAGATCCTGCCTTTCACCGCCACCCGCTTCGGCCGCAGCTATCCCTACGGCAACAAGATCGAGGCGCTGACCATCCTGCCCGCCGACCAGCCCTTCGTCTTTTTCGACAGCGACACGCTGATCACCGGCCCGCTCGACCGCGTCGGCTTCGACTTCGCGCGGCCCTCGGCCTCGATGCGGCGCAGCGCCAGCTGGCCCGAGCCGCCGCCCTACGGCCCCGGCTACACGCAGATCTGGCAATCGCTCTATGACCGTTTCGGGCTGGATTTCGCGGGCTCGCTCGACCTCGCCCAGCCCGACGAGCATTGGGAGCGTTACCTTTATTTCAACGCCGGCTGGTTCTTCGGCGCCGATGCGCAGGAATTCGGCCGGCGCTTCCTCGACTTCGCCGACCGGATCCAGGCCGACCCGGGCGAGGCGCTGGCCTGCCAGTCGCTCGACCCCTGGCTCGACCAGGTGGCGCTGCCGCTGGTGATCCATTCGCTGGGCGGCGGCCGGCCGGGGCCGGAACTGGACGGGCTGGACGGTTGGGCCAGCTGCCATTACCGCAACCTGTCGCTGCTCTATGCCCGCGAATCCGATGCGGTCGTCGCGCTGATCGAGGCGCTTGCCGCCGATCCCCGCATCGCGCCGCTGCTTGCGGATGACGAGGCGGTGCAGCGCCTGATCGTCGCGGGCGAGGGGCGGGATCGCATCCGCCCGCTTTTTGCCGGCGAAGACCCGGCCCCGCCGGAAAAAGCCATGCGCCAGCGGCTGCGTCGGGCCGAGCTCTGGTTCCGCTGAGGGGCGCCGCGAAGGCGGCGCCCGCCGGTTTCAGCCCAGCACCGCGTCGCAGCGCGCGCAGGTGCCCGGGTGCCGGTGCGTGCCGACGTCGGGCAGGATCTTCCAGCAGCGCTGGCATTTCTCGCCCATCGCGCCCTCGAAGACCACGCCGATGCCCGGCACATCCGCCAGCCGGAACGCCTCGGCCGGGGCCGGATCGGCGGTCAGGCTGATGCCGGAGGTGATGCAGATATCGGCGAAATCCACCGATTTCAGCGCCTTCAGCTCATCCGCTTCCTCGACATGCACCACCGGCGCGGCCTCGAGGCTGGCGCCGATCACCTTGTCGCTGCGCTTGATCTCCAGCGCCGCGGTGACAACGCGGCGGATGCGGCGGATCGCCTCCCATTTCCGCGCCAGGCCCTCGTTCAGCCAGCCGGCCGGGGTGGCGGGGAAGTCCTGCAGATGCACGCTGCCCTCCTCGGAGGGGAAGCGCGCCAGCCAGACATCCTCCATGGTAAAGGGCAGGATCGGCGCCAGCCAGGTCACGATGCGGTGGAACAGCAGGTCCAGCACCGTCCGCGCCGCCCGCCGCCGCGCCGAATCGGGGGCGTCGCAGTAAAGCGCGTCCTTGCGGATGTCGAAATAGAAGGCCGACAGATCCACCGTGGCGAACTGGAACACGGTCTGGAACACGCCCTGGAAGTCGAAGCTGTCATAGCCATGGCGCAGCTGCGCGTCGATCTGCGCCAGCCGGTGCAGCACCCATTGCTCCAGTTCCGGCATGTCCGCCGGGTCGATGCGCTCGGCCTCGGCAAAGCCGTCGAGGTTGCCCAGCACGAAGCGCAGCGTGTTGCGCAGCCGGCGATAGCTGTCGGCGGTGCCCTTCAGGATCTCGGGCCCGATGCGCTGGTCGGCGGTATAGTCGGTCTGCGCCACCCAGAGCCGCAGGATGTCGGCGCCGTATTGCTTGATGACCTCGGCCGGAACGATGGTATTGCCCAGCGACTTGGACATCTTCATGCCCTTCTCGTCCAGCGTGAAGCCATGCGTGACCACGTTGCGATAGGGCGCCCGGCCCTTGGTCGCGCAGGCTTGCAGCAGCGAGGACTGGAACCAGCCGCGATGCTGGTCGGTGCCCTCCAGATAGACGTCGGCGATACCGTCCGGCGCCCCGTCGGCGCGGTCGCGCAGCACGAAGGCATGGGTCGAGCCGCTGTCGAACCAGACGTCCAGCACGTCCATGACCTGGTCGTAATCCGCCGGATCGGCGACGCCCGCCAGCACCTCGGCGGCAAAGCCGGGGCGATACCAGACATCGGCGCCGTCCCGTTCGAAGGCGGCGATGATGCGGTCGTTTACGCGCTGGTCGCGCAGCAGAAAGTCCGGGTCGGTGGGCCTGGCGCCCTTCTTGACGAAGCAGGTCAGCGGCACGCCCCAGGCGCGCTGGCGCGACAGCACCCAGTCGGGCCGGTTCTCGACCATGGAATGGATGCGGTTGCGCCCCGATTGCGGCCACCACTTCACCAGCTTGTCGATCGAGGTCAGCGCCCGGCTGCGGATGGTGGCGCCATATTGCCCCATGCCATCGGCCAGCTCGAAGTCGATGGCGGCGAACCATTGCGGCGTGTTGCGATAGATCAGCGGCGCCTTGGACCGCCACGAATGCGGATAGGAGTGCTTGACCTTGCCCTTGGCCAGCAGCGCCCCGGCATAGGCCAGCTGCTTGATGACGCTGACATTGGCCGGGCCTTCCTTGCCCTCGGGCGTCAGGATGGCCTGACCGCCGAAGATCGGCAGGTCGGCGCGATACGAGCCGTCCGGCTCGACGTTATAGGTCATCGGCAGCTTGAACTTCAGCCCCAGCTGATAGTCGTCGTCGCCATGGCTGGGCGCGGTATGCACGAAGCCGGTGCCCGCGTCCTCGGTGACGTGATCGCCGGGCAGCATGGGCACGTCGAAATCCCACTCGCCCAGCCCCCCCTCGACGCCACGCAGCGGATGAGCCAGCACCAGCCCCTCCAGGTCCGAGGCCGCCACGTCGCCCACCCGCTCCCAGTCCTCGACCTTGCCGGCCTGCTTCACGCTCTCGGCCAGCGCATCGGCCAGCACCAGCAATTCGCCGGGCCGCGCCGTTGCATTCTCGGCCACCGCACCGACGCGATACAGCCCGTAAGCGATGGCGGGGTTATAGGCCACGGCCCGGTTCTGCGGAATCGTCCAGGGGGTGGTGGTCCAGATCACCACGCTTGCAGGCTTCTTTGCTCCCCAAATACCCGCCGACCCGGTGACGGGAAACCGCACCCAGATGGTATGGCTGGTATGGTCGTGATATTCGACCTCGGCCTCGGCCAGCGCGGTCTTCTCGACCGGGGACCACATCACCGGCTTCGAGCCCTGGTAAAGCGCGCCGTTCATCAGCAGCTTCATGAACTCGGCCGCGATCACCGCCTCGGCGTGGTAGTCCATGGTCAGATAGGGATCGTCCCACTTGCCGGTGATGCCCAGGCGCTTGAACTCCTCGCGCTGGATATCGACCCAGGATTCGGCGAAGCGGCGGCATTCCTGGCGGAACTCGACCACGTCCACGGCATCCTTGTCGCGGCCATCCTGGCGGTATTTCTCCTCGATCTTCCATTCGATCGGCAGGCCGTGGCAGTCCCAGCCCGGCACATAGCGCGCATCGCGGCCCATCATCTGGTGGCTGCGCACGATGATGTCCTTGATGGTCTTGTTCAGCGCGTGGCCGATATGCAGATTGCCGTTCGCGTAGGGAGGGCCGTCGTGCAGGATGAAGGGCGTCCGGCCCGCCGCCCGCTCGCGCAGCCGGTCATAGATGCCGATCCGCTCCCAGCGGGCCAGCCATTCCGGCTCTCGCTGCGGCAGGCCGGCGCGCATCGGGAAATCGGTCTGGGGCAGGAAGACGGTGTCGCGATAGTCGGGCGCGGTCTCGGTCGTGTCGCTCATCGGGCGGGAATCCTTCGGTGGCAGGGCTGGCATGCGTAACCCGGCGGCGAAGGATCCCCTAGGCCGCCGGGCGGGTAATTCGAATGATGCTGCCCATGCTGAACATGCGCCGGGTTATAGAAAACCGCCCCGCCGCCTGCAAGCGCGGCTTGCGGCCCGCGCGCGGCTGGGGCAGCAAGCGCCATGAGCTACCGCATCGCCATCGCGGGCGCCGGGATCGGCGGCCTTGCCCTTGCCCTGCTGCTGGCCCGCGACGGCCATGACGTCACCCTGTTCGAGCGTTTCGCCGCGCCGCGCCCGCTGGGCTCGGGCCTGGTGATCGAGCCGGTGGGGCTGGCGGTGCTGGACCGGCTCGGCGCCGGCGACGATGCGCGCCGGCTTTCCAGTCCCATCGCGCGGATGCTGGGCCAGGCGGCGCGCGGCCGCAAGGCGCTGGATGTGTCCTATCCCGCCGGCGCACCGGGGCGCGGCATCCACCGCGCGACGCTTTTCGGCCTGCTCTGGAACCGGGTGCAGGCGCTTGGCCTGTCGGTGCTGACCGGGGCCGAGGCTGTGGCGGCGCCCCAGGACGGCGCAGGGCGGCGCCTGGCGCTGGCGGATGGCCGCAACCCCGGTCCCTTCGACCTGGTCGTCGATGCCAGCGGCGCCGGCTCGCGCCTCTCGCCGCTGAAGGCGCGGCCGCTCGGCCATGGCGCGATCTGGGGCACCGTGCCCTGGCCCGAGACCGACCTGCCGCGCGACCAGCTGCGCCAGCGCTACCGCGCCGCCAGCCGCATGGCGGGGGTGCTGCCCATCGGCCGCCTGCCCACCGAGGCCACGCCGCGCGCCGCCGTCTTCTGGTCGATGCCCGCGCCGAACTGGACACCTGGCCGCAACGCGATCTCCTGGCCTGGAAGGCCGAGGCCGTCGCCCTCTGGCCACAGCTGGCGCCCTTCCTGGACGGCATCCGCGACAATGCGGCGATGACCCAGGCGCGCTATGCCCATGGCACCCTGCGCCGGCCCCTCGCGCCGGGGCTGGTCCATATCGGCGACGCGGCGCATCGCGCCAGCCCGCAGCTGGGGCAGGGCGCGAACATGGCGCTGCTCGACGCGCTCGCGCTTGGCTTGGCGCTGCGCGGACCGCTGGAGGACGCGCCCGCCGATTACGCCGCCATGCGCCGCTGGCACGTCCTGATCTACCAGGGCCTGAGCGCGGCCTTCACGCCGATGTATCAATCCGGCAGCCGCAGCCTGCCCTGGCTGCGCGACCGGCTGCTGGCGCCCGCATCGACCCTGCCGCTGGTGCGCGGGGCGGGCTGACGCGGCTGGTCGCGGGCACCATGGCGCCGCCGCTGGCCGGGGCGCACGCACCATAGGCCTCCTGTGACATCCGGCCGCCTTGCGCCGGCGCGCGCGCGGGCCCATATCGCCGCCATGATCCCGCCTCGTTTCGACATCACCCCCGAACAGATCGACCGCGTCGTCGCCACCTTCTATGCCGCCATCCGCCGGCACGAGGAGCTCGGCCCGATCTTCGCCGCCCATGTCGCCGACTGGCCCGCGCATGAGGCCAAGATCGCCGCTTTCTGGCGCAATGCCATCCTCTACGAGCGCAGCTACGAGGGCAGCCCGATGCGCGCGCATATCATGGCCGGCAATGTCCACGGCCAGCATTTCGCGCCCTGGCTGATGCTTTTCGACGAAACCCTGCGCCGCACCCTGCCGCCCGAGGCCGCGCAGGGCTGGTCGGCGCTGGCGCATCGCATCGGCGCCGGGCTGCGCATGGGGGTCGAGAACATGGCCGCCACCGCCGGCCCGCCGGTCCTGCGCTAGAGCCTTGCGTCATCGGCCCCGCAGTTGTAAACAAAACAGGAACATTGTGGAGGGCCAGCCATGAAGATCGACTATCTGGAATTCTCCTCGCCCGATCTGCCGGCGACCAAGGCGTTCTTTGCCAGCGCCTTCGGCTGGGGCTTCAACGACTACGGTCCGGAATACCAGGAACTGGCCGATGCCGGCATCTCGGGCGGCATCGCGGCCGGTGCCCTGGCGCCGCCGCTGGTCATCCTGCGCACCGACGATCTCGAGGCGGCGCTGGCCCGCGTGACCGGGGCGGGGGCCGAGATCACCCGGCCGATCTTCGATTTCCCCGGCGGCCGGCGCTTCCAGTTCCGCGAACCCGGGGGCACCGAGATGGCGGTCTGGTCCGAGCGTTGAGCCGCACGCGCTAGCCGCGCGGCGGCCGCGCCTTGTAGACCGGCAGCCGCCAGCCCAAAGCCATGCTGCCCGCGCGCAGCGCCAGCACCACGGCGGCGCAGCCGAACAGCGCCAGCGGATAGGGCAGCCCCAGCGCCAGCAGCGCCAGCCCCGCGACCGCGCCACCGAAGGTCGCGGTGATGTAGAGCTCGCCCTGTTTCAGCACCAGGGGCACCTCGTTGCCGACCACGTCGCGCATCAGCCCGCCGAAGGTGCCGGTCATGACCCCCATCATCACCGTGACGACCGGGCCGACCCCGGCCTGCAGGGCCACGCCCACGCCGGCCGGCACCGCCACGGCCAGCGCGCAGGCATCCAGCCACAGGATCGCGCGATAGCGGCTTTCCAGCAGATGCGCGGTGAAGAACACCACGATGGCGGCGGCGGTGGTCAGCAGGATCAGCTCGGGCCGATCGACCCAGAACACCGGCGCCCGGCCCAGCACCAGGTCGCGCAGCGTGCCGCCGCCGACCCCGGTCAGCGTGGCGAAGAAGACGAAGCCGACCAGGTCGAGCTGCGCCCGGCTGGCGACCAGCGCCCCGGTCAGCGCAAAGACCAGCACCGAGGCATAGTCGAGCAGCGCCACCAGCGCCTGCATCTCAGACCCTCGCCGGCTTGAAGGGCGCCATGCCGGCGCGGGCCAGTTCGTCGGCGCGCTCGTTCTCGGGGTGGCCGGCGTGGCCCTTGATCCATTCCCAGCGCACCTGGTGGCGGGCCTGCGCCGCGTCGAGCCGCTGCCACAGCTCGGCATTCTTCACGGGCTTGCGGTCGGCGGTGCGCCAGCCGTTGCGTTTCCAGCCGTGGATCCATTGCGTGACGCCGTTCTTCACATAGGCACTGTCGGTGGTGACGGTGATCTCGCTGGGCCGGGTCAGGATCTCCAGCGCGGCGATGGCGGCCATCAGCTCCATGCGGTTGTTGGTGGTGTCGGGCTCGCCGCCCGACAGCTCGCGCTCCTTCAGCACCGCGCCGCCCTCGATGGCGCGCATCAGCACGCCCCAGCCGCCCGGACCGGGATTGCCGCTGCAGGCCCCGTCGGTCCATGCATAGAGCCGGGTCATGCGCACGCCCCGCATTCCACGATATGGAACGGCCGGTTTCGCCCGGCGAAAAGGCCGCCGCATTCCACCATGTGGAACAACCCGCTCATGCCTCGAGCCCCTGATAGCCGGGCAGGGCGGCGATGCGGTCGAGCCAGGCCGCGATGGCCGGAAACCGCGCCATGTCGAAGCCGCCGCGCGCGCCGGCCGTATGGGTATAGGCGTAAAGGCAGATGTCGGCCAGGCTGACCGCGTCGCCGACCAGCCAGTCGCGCCCCGAAAGCCGCTCCTCCATGATCCGCAGGTTGGCATGGCCGCGATCCAGCAGCTCGGCCATGCGCTCGGGCGTGGCCAGGGCGCGGCGATGCGGATAGAAGCGCAGCGCGGCGCGCACGGCGATGGTGCCCTCGTGCTGGTTCTGCTCCCAGAACATCCAGCCCAGCATCTCGGCGCGCAGCACCGGATCGGCCGGGACATAGGCCGAGCCTTCGCCCAGGAAACACAGGATCGCATTGGATTCGGGCAGCAGCCGGCCATCGTCCAGCGCCAGCACCGGCGCCTTGCCGAAGGGCAGCCGCCCCTCGGCCCGGGCGCTTTCCAGCGCCTCGGTCATGTATTCGACATCGACGATCTCGCAGGCCCGGCCCAGCAGCGCCAAGAGCAGCCGCACCTTGTAGCTGTTGCCCGAGGAGGGCATGGAGTAAAGCCGCATCGTCGATCCTTTCGCCTTGTCGCCGCGCCGCGTAGCGCCGTTTTCGCCGGCACTATAGGCGGGAACAGGACGAGCGGCCAGCGCCGGAAAGCCCCTATCCGGGCTTGCCGAGATAGGGGATGCTGCCGGCCAGGTCGGTGTCGTCGATCAGGCGGAAATGGCTGACCGAGCCGGCCTTGCGCGCCGCGCCGAAGGGGGCGTATTCCGGGTCGTTCGCGAAAGCCAGGGCATCCTCGCGCGAGGGGAACTGGATCAGCGCGATCAGCGTGACATCGGTCGGCTCGCCCTCCAACTCCTCGATATTGCCGCTGCGCGACAGATAGCGGCCGTTGTGCCGGGCGGCGATCTCATGCACCCGCGCGGCGTAATCCGGGATCCAGGCCTCGTCGGTCACCTTGACCTCGGCGATGAGATAGACGGTCATGCGCTTTCCCTCCCTTGCCGGCGGCGCCTGCGGCCGCCCTGGCGGAAGCATGGCAAGCCGTGCGCCGACCGGCAAGCGCGACCATGGGCCGAGCCCGCCCGGTGGCATACGTCGCGACATGGGTATTTGTAAAATAAAGAAGGCCGAGGGCGGTGCGGACCCGACCCCCGGCGGCTTTCTCTGTTGTTCAAATACCCCCGCGGCGCTTCGGCCAGGCGCGGTGTCAGCCCGGCTCTCGCAGCACGCGGGGCACCTTGAACTCGACATTCTCGCGCGCGGTCTCGACCAGTTCCACGGCCACGTCGTAGCGCGTGCGGAAGGCGTCGATGACCTCGTTGACCAGCACCTCGGGCGCCGAGGCCCCGGCGGTCACGCCCACGGCCCGGGCGCCCGCGATGGCGCGCCAGTCGATCTGGTCGGCGCGCATCACAAGCTGCGAATAGGCGCAGCCGGCGGCGCTGCCGACCTCGACCAGCCGGCGCGAGTTCGAGCTGTTCGGCGCCCCGATCACCAGCAGCGCGTCGATCTTGCCGGCGATGGCCTTGACCGAGGCCTGGCGGTTGGTCGTGGCATAGCAGATGTCTTCCTTGGCCGGGCCGACGATCAGCGGGAAGCGTGCCTGCAAGGCTGCGACGATGGCCGCGGTGTCGTCGACCGAGAGCGTGGTCTGGGTGATGAAGGCCAGCCGGCCGGGGTCGCGCGGCGCGATATGGGCCACGTCCTCGACGGTCTCGACCAGCAGCACCTCGCCCTCGGGCAGCTGGCCCATGGTGCCCAGCACCTCGGGGTGGCCGGCATGGCCGATCATCACCATCTGCAAGCCCTCGGCATGGTGGCGCTCGGCCTCGACATGGACCTTGCTGACCAGCGGGCAGGTCGCATCGACGAAGACCATCTCGCGCCGGCGCGCTTCGGCCGGGACCGATTTCGGCACGCCATGGGCCGAGAAGATCACCGGCCGGTCGTCGGGCACGTCGTCCAGTTCCTCGACGAAGACCGCGCCCTTGTCGCGCAGGCTGTCGACGACGAACTTGTTATGCACGATCTCGTGGCGGACATAGACCGGGGCGCCCCATTTCTGCAGCGCCATTTCGACGATCTTGATCGCCCGGTCCACGCCGGCGCAGAAGCCGCGCGGTGCGGCGAGATAGAGGGTCAGGGGCGGTTTCTGGTCCATGGCTGTCACCTAGTCGCCCGGGCGGGCCGCCGCAAGCGGTCAGGCGCCCTCGAAGGCGGTCAGGGCATGGACCTCGTGGCCCAGTCCCTCGAGCAGCGCGCGGCCGCCGAGTTCGGGCAGCTCGATCACGAAGGCGCAGCCCACCACCGCGGCGCCGAGCCGCTCGCAAAGCGCGATGCCCGCCCCGGCCGTGCCGCCGGTGGCCAAGAGGTCGTCCACGATCAGCACCCGCTCGCCCGGTTTCAGCGCGTCATCGTGGATCTCCATCACCGCCTCGCCATATTCCAGCGCATAGGCCTGGCTGATGGTGGCGCCGGGCAGCTTGCCCTTCTTGCGGATCGGCACGAAGCCCACCGAGAGCTGATGCGCCACCGCGCCGCCCAGGATGAAGCCGCGCGCCTCGAGCCCCACCACCTTGTCGATGCGTTCGCCGGCATAGGCGGCCAGCAACTGGTCCACCGCCATGCGAAAGCCGCGGGCGTCGGCAAAGAGCGTGGTCACGTCGCGAAACAGGATGCCCTCATGCGGGAAATCGACGATGGTGCGGATATAGTCGCGCACGGCCCGGGTATCGCGGGCCATCAGGGGCGCTCCATCTCGAAGGTCTCGGTGGTGATGGTGTAATCCATGTAGCCCAGCCGCGACAGCCAGCCGAGCGCGGGGCGGAAGCGGCCGTCGACGATGCAGTCGGGCCGGATGTGGATGCCGGTCACCACGCCCAGCACCATGACATTGGCCTGGCCGGCCAGCCGGATGACCTGGGTCATGCGGCATTCGAGCGAGGCCGCGGCCTGGGCCACGCGCGGGCAGTCGATGGTCTGGCATTCCGCGGCCGCGATGCCGGCGGCCGCGAATTCGCTGGTCCCGGCGTCCAGGACGGCCGAGCTGGCGTTCACCTGGTCCTTCAGGCCGCCGTCGGCGATATTGACGCAAAACACCCGGCTTTCGACGATCTGGGCCACGCTGTCCTTGGTCCCCGGCCGGTCGGGCTTGGCCGAGGTCGAGGCGAACATCACCTGCGGCGGCACATAGGCGGTCAGGTTGAAGAAGGAATAGGGCGCGAGATTGTCGCCCAGCCGGCCGCGGGTCGAGATCCAGCCGATCGGCCGGGGCGCCACCAGCGCGTTCAGCGGGTTGTGCGGCAGGCCGTGGCCGGCCTCGGGTCGGTAGAACATCTGCGGCCTCCGCCGATTGCTGCCGGGCCCGCCTGCGGGACGCCCGGTCCGGTCCCAAGGTCTGCCCGGACGGCCCCGCGAGGTCAAGCGCAAGCTCGGCAGCCTGCCTGCGGGCCGAAGCGTGCGGTGTCGCGGAAAATTCATCCCGCGCGCGGCCGCAGGGGCGCCCGGGCGGTTTTCGCCGCCCGCCATGCGTGTTACGGGGGCTTTCGCCCGCGGGACGCCTGGCCCGCGGCATGGGCAAGATTGGAATGGCCGGATGTATGCTCTTCGCCCCGAACGCGCTGTCGATTACGCCGAGGTCGAGGCGCTTCTCGACCTGTGCTTCGCGCCGGGGCGCACCGCGCTGAGCTCCTATCGCCTGCGCGAGGGCGTGGCGCCGGTGCCCGGCCTGTGCCTGGTTTTGCGCGACAGTTTCGACGTGATGGTGGGGGCGATCCGCTTCTGGCCGGTGCATGTGGGCGATGAGGACGTGCTGCTGCTGGGTCCCGTCGCCGTGCACCCGACCGCCCAGGGCGAGGGCCTGGGCGGCCTGCTGATTCGCGAGGGGCTGGAGCGGGCCGAGATGCAGGGCTGGTCGCGGGTCATGCTGGTCGGCGACGAGCCCTATTACCGCCGCTTCGGCTTTCGCAAGCTCGAGCATGTGCAGATGCCGCCGCCGACCAACCCCGACCGCGTGCTGGGGCTGGAACTGGAACCCGGCGCCTGGGCCGGGGTCGAGGGCCCCGTCACCCGCGACACCAGCGACAACGAGGCCGCGAACCAGGCTTGGCGGTCGCTGGGCGGGCGCGGCTGAGTCAATCCTTGTAGTCGAAGGCCTCGGGGTGGTTCGCCAGGCTGCCGGTCAGCGCCGCGTAAAGGATGGTGCGGCCGTCGATCGATTCGGCATTGCCGCCGATGTTGAGCCAGGTCAGCAGCTCGGCCCCCTTGCCGTCCTGGACCGAGAGCAGACCGTAGGCCTCGCCGCTGTCCGGCGCGTAAAGCATGGCCAGCTGGTTCGCGGCGCAATCGTGCTGCTTGCAGGCGGTCATCGCCAGGTAGTCCTTGCCGCCGAACGAGACCTTCTGCGCCGGGGTGGTCACCGCCGCGCCGCGCAGCCATTCCGGCATGGGGTGACCCTCGGCCATCTTGTCGAAGGCCGCGGTCAGCGCCTGGTCCTGGCCGAGGTCGGCAAGGCTCGGGCCGGCGGCCTCCTGCGCCAGGGCGGGGCCAAGGCCCAGGGCGGCCCCGAGCGTCAGGACGGAGAGGATGCGGCGGATCGTCATGGGTCTTCCTTCATCTGGATCGCAGGCCGGTGGCCCTTAGGTTTTCGTCGAGGAGCCGGAACCCCGTGCGGCGCTTGCAAGTTCCCTTGCCGGGCGATCTTCTGCCCTTGTGCCACGCATCTCGAGGTTGCCCACGCATGACCAAGAACACGCCCATCCCGGTCCGCCAGGACGTGCTGCCGCCCATCGACGACCCGACCGTCCACGCCGAGATCGACCGGCTGGCGCGGCGCTATCTGGCGGCCGGCGGCATCGCGATGGAGCTGATGACCGCCATCGGCGGCAAGGCCGAGGGGCTGATCGAGCGGCTGCCCCAAGGCGTGCGCGGGCGCATGGACCGCATCACGCTGGCGGCGCTGAACCGGGCCTTCGACGCCGCCTCGCGCTCGCGCGGGGTGCTGCGGGAACGGGGCGATCTGTTCAACCGGCTGCTCTCGACCACCTCGGGCGCGGTCGGCGGCCTTGCCGGCGTCGGGGGCGCCGTGCTGGAACTGCCGGTGACGGTGACGCTGCTTCTGCGCGCGATCATGGACATTGCCGGCGAGCATGGCTTCGATCCCGATTCGGACCAGGCCCGGCGCGAGGCGCTGCATGTCTTTGCCTCGGCCGGGCCGCTGTCGGAGGACGAGGGCACCGACCTGGGGCTGCTGACGGCGCGGATGACCATCACCGGCCATTCGGTGCAGGCGCTGATCGCCAAGGTGGCGCCGAAGCTCTCCACCTCGATGGCGCAGAAATTCGCGGCGCAGGCGGTGCCAGTGCTGGGCGCCTTGGCCGGGGCGGCGATCAACTACAATTTCACCCGCTATTACCAGGAGCTGGCGCGGGTGCATTTCGGCCTGCTGCGGCTTTCCGAGGAAACCGGCATCCCGCGCGAGGCGCTGGCCGAGGCGCTGGAGCTGCGCATGATCCAGCTGCGCCCGAACACGGCCGCGCGCAAGCTGATGCGGCGCGGCTAGTCCTCGACCTCTGCCGCCAGTTCCAGGGTTGCGGCCGGGGCTTCCAGATGGTCGATGCCCAAGGGGCTGGTCGGCCGGGCGAGCCGTGATTTCACCACCCAATGCAGCCGTTCCTGCGCGCGGGTGATGGCGACATAGGCCAGCCGCTTCCACAGCGCGATGCCGGCCTCGCTGCGGCCCGACCAGGCGGCGGCGCTGATGTCGGGGCCGAAGACCTGCACGTCGGGCCATTGGCTGCCCTGCGCCTTGTGGATCGTCACCGCCGCGCCATGCAGGAAGGTGGCGCCCATGCGGGCGGCATAGGGGATGAAGGGCTCCTCGACATCCGGCATCTCGATCTTGACGATGCTGGCGGCGGACAGCCGCGGGTCCTCGGCGCCGACGACATGCAGGCGGGAAAAGCCGGGCTTGCGCCCCGGCCCCAGATAGACCACCTGCGCGCCCTTGATCAGCCCGCGCGCTTCCAGGTCGATGCGCTTCTTGCGGTGCTTCAGGGGCAGTTCCAGCCCGTCGCAGATCAGCGGCTCGCCCGGCAGCAGCGCGTCGCCCGGCGCGCCATGGGCCGAGCGGAAGGCCTGGATCAGCTTGATCCGGGTGATGTTGCGCCAGACCAGCACCGGGCTCTGCGCCATCAGGTCCGAAGAGACGCGCTCGGCCCAGATCACCCGGGGATCGCGGGCGGCGGCCTCGCGGATCATGCGCTCGAAGGCGTCGAATTCCAGCGCCGGATCGGCCAGGGCATGGGCGAGGTCCAGGATCGGGCTGTCGCCCTCCTGCCGGTGGATGCGGTTCAGGATCAGCTTCTGCGGGGCCGCGAGCCGGTCGAAGACCATCTGCCCGGACTGGCCGACCGGCGCCAGCTGCGCCGGGTCGCCGAACAGGATCAGGGTGGGAAAGATCTCGCGCAGATCCTCGAACTGGCGCTCGTCCAGCATCGAGGCCTCGTCGATCAGCCCCACGTCCAGCCCGTCCTCGCGCCGCTTCCAGCCGCGGATGAAGTCCGAGCCGCGCAACCCCGCCGCGGCCAGCGCCCCGGGGATCGAGGCATGCTGGTCATAGAACGCCTTGGCCCGGTCCAGCGCCGCCTCGGTCAGGCCCTCGATCACGCCCTCGACCTTCGGCCGCTCGCCGGCGCCGGTCAGCCAGTCTGCGATGCGCTCGTAATCCGGGTCGTAGACCGGGGTATAGAGGATGCGGTGGATCGTCGTCGCCGGCACGCCGCGCATGCGCAGCACGAAGGCCGCCTTGTTGGTCGGTGCCAGGATGGCGACGGTGCGGCGGTCCTTGCGCTTCTTGCCCTCGTAATCGCCCGAGACCAGCTCGACCCCGGCCGCACGCAGCGCCTTGGTCAACTCGGCCAGAAGCAGCGTCTTGCCCGAACCGGCCTTGCCGATCACCGCCATGACCCGGCCCTTGCCTTCCGACGGCGGCGCGATCTCTTCCGACAGCAGGTCGATGCCGGCATCCTCCAGCGCCGAGGCGACGGCGTCCCAGGCCTCGGCCTGGTCTGGGGAAAGGGTGGGCAGCGTCATGGCGCCTTGTTACCCGGCCCACGTCCGGGCGGAAAGGCCGTTCCGGTGGCACAGTGGCTTTTTTGGGTATTTGAAAAACAAAGAAGGCATGGCGCGGCTGGCTCCGTCCTTCTCTGTTTTCCAAATAACCCCGCCGACCGGGCAACGCCCGGCAAAGCGTGCCGGTCAGGCGCGGTCGTCCTTGGGCGAGCTCATCACCACATGGGTGGTGATGGTGGCGATCTGCGGAAAGGCGCCCAGCACCTCGGTATGGAAGCGGCGATAGGATTCGAGGTCGCGCACCTCGACCCGCAGCAGGTATTCGACCGAGCCGGTGATATTGTGGCATTCGCGGACCTGCGGGGCGGCCAGGCAGGCGCGCTCGAAGGCACGTTGCGCCTCGTTCGAGTGGCGGGCCAGGCCGATGGTGACATAGGCGGTGAAGCCGGCGGCGCGGGCGGCAGGCGCGATGACGGCGCGATAGCCCAGGATGGCGCCGCGCCGTTCCAGATCCTGCACCCGGCGCAGGCAGGCCGAGGGCGAGAGCCCGACCTCGGCCGCGAGCTGCTGATTCGGGATCCGTCCCCGTCGTTCGAGGATGCGCAATATCCGCGCGGATATCGGGTCGTCGTCGAAAGCAGATTGCTGATCTTTTCCCGACATGCGGCACTCTGGTCGAAAATTGCGGTTATCCTGCAATATCATCGCGCGGCAGAACGGGAAATCACCAATGTCGCATCAGATCCTGCTGGCGCTTGTCGCCTTTGCCTTTGCCACCTCGGTCACGCCGGGGCCGAACAACCTGATGCTGATGGCATCGGGGGCGAACTTCGGCTTGCGGCGCAGCGTGCCGCATCTGCTGGGCGTGGCTTTTGGGTTCGGGGCCATGGTGGCGCTGCTGGGCCTGGGCCTGGACCGGCTGATCGCCGAGGCGCCCCGGCTGGCGCTGGCGCTGAAGGGCGTGAGCCTGGCCTATGTGCTGTGGCTGGCCTGGAAGATCGCCCATGCCGCCGCGCCCGAGGGGCCGGCCGGCACCGGCCGGCCGATGGGATTCCTGGCCGCCTGCGCCTTTCAATGGGTCAATCCCAAGGCCTGGATGATGGGGCTGGGGGCGCTTTCGGCCTATTCCGCCGGTGTGGGCGGCGCGCTGATGGTGGCGGCGGTGTTCACGCTGGTGAACCTGCCCTCGGTCGCGCTTTGGGCGGCGATGGGACAGGGGCTGCGCGGGCTCTTGCAGGACGCCGGGCGGCGCCGGCTCTTCAACCGGGTGATGGCGGTGCTGCTGGTCGCCTCGATGCTGCCGGTGCTCAGCGGGCACTGACCGCGATCAGGCCGGCGACGCCCAGCACGATCAGCGCCATGCCGGCGCGCTGGCGCAGCGAGGCGCCTTCACGGAACACCCGGCCCGAGACGAGCTGCGCCATGACCACCTCGACCAGCGCCAGGGTGCGGACATTCGCGGCCGAGGTCAGCGCGAAGCCCAGGAACCAGAACAGCGAGGCCAGCGCCCCCAGTGCCCCCGCGCCCAGCGAACCGCGCCAGTGCCGGGCGATGCCGGCAAGCGCCGGCCGGTCCGCAAGCCCGAGCCAGGCCAGCATGATCGCGCTTTGCAGGGCCAGGCTCAGCGCCAGGATGGTGGCGGCGCGCAGCCCGCTTGCGCCGTAGGGCAGCGCCAGGATCGCGCCGCGAAAGCCGATGGCCGAAAGGCCGAAAAGCGCCCCGGCCGCGATGTCCAGGCCCGCCGCGCGCCAGCCGCCGCGCCGCCAGTCGGCGCCCGACATCAGCACCACGCCCAGCGTCGCCGTGGCGACGGCTGCCATGCGGGCCGGACCCAGCGGCTCGGCCAGCAGCAGCGCCCCGATCAGGGCCAGGGTGACCGGCTCGGTCTTGATAAGCGCGGTGGTGACGCCGAAGCCGCGGCTTTCCATCGTCAGCAGCATCAGGGCCGTCGCGGCGATCTGCGCCAGCGCGCCCAGCGTGGCCCAGCCGAGGCTCGCCGCGCCGGGCAGCGGGATGGCGGTGAAGCCGGCCAGCACTGCCAGCAGCAGCGCCGCGAAGGGCAGGCCGAAAAGGAAACGCACCGCCGTCGCGCCCATGGTGCCGAGTTCGGCGGTCAGCCGGCGCTGCGCCGCGTTGCGGCCGGTCTGCGCCGCCGCCGCGACCAGCGTGGCGAGGATCCAGCCCATCAGCCCCGGATCGCCTCGATCATGCGGCTGACATTGTCGGGATCGGCGTCGGGCGTGATGCCATGGCCGAGGTTGAAGATATGCGGGCCCTTCGAGAAGGCGCGGACGATGCGGCGGGTCTCGGCCACCAGTGCCTCGCCCCCCGTGACCATCAGCCGCGGGTCGAGGTTGCCTTGGACGCAGCCGTCCTTCTGCACCTCGGCGGCGGCCCAGTCGGCGCTGACGGAATTGTCCAGCGCCACCGCATCGGCGCCGGTGGCGCGGGCAAAGCCGGCATAACGCGGCCCGGCCTCGCGCGGGAAGGCGATGACGGGCACGCCGGGATGGCGCGCCTTCAGCGCGGCGATGATGCGGCGCGCCGGCGCCAGCGCGAAATCGTCGAAATCAGCGCCCTTCAACGAGCCGGCCCAGCTGTCGAAGAGCTTGACCACCTCGGCCCCGGCCTCGATCTGGGCCGAGAGATAGGCGATGGTGCCCTCGGTGATGCGGTCGATCAGCGCGGCGAAGGCGGCGCGGTCGGCGGCCTTGAAGGCATGGGCCGGGCCCTGGTCGGGCGTGCCGCGGCCGGCGATCATATAGGTGGCGACGGTCCAGGGCGCGCCGGCAAAGCCGATCAGCGTCGTCTCGCGCGGCAGTTCGCGGGCAAGGATGCGGACGGTTTCATAGACCGGGGCGAGGGTGTCGTGGATGGCCTCGACCGGCTTCAGCGCCGCCACGCCGGCGGCATCGGTGATGGTGGACAGGCGCGGCCCCTCGCCGGTCACGAACCACAGGTCCAGCCCCAGCGCCTGCGGCAGCAGCAGGATGTCGGCAAACAGGATCGCCGCGTCGAAGCCATAGCGGCGGATCGGCTGCAACGTCACCTCGGCCGCGAGGTCCGGCGTATAGCACAGCGACAGGAAGTCGCCGGCCTGGGCGCGGGTGGCGCGGTATTCGGGCAGATAGCGGCCGGCCTGGCGCATCATCCAGACGGGCGGCACGGGCAGGCGCTCGCCCTTCAGGGCGCGCAGGATGGTCTTGTCGGACATGGATCACCTCTTGCGCCCCTTCATGGCCGGCCTGTCCCCGTTGTCAAGGGCGCGAGAGGGCGCTAAGCCCTTGGCCATGGAACCGACACAGACCCAGATCATCCGCATCGGCACGCGCGGCTCGGCGCTGGCGCTGGCGCAGGCGCATGAAACCCGCGACCGGCTGATGGCCGCGCATGGCCTGCCCGAGGCCGCCTTCGAGATCGTGGTGATCAAGACCACCGGCGACCGCGTGCTGGACCGGCCGCTGAAAGAGATCGGCGGCAAGGGCCTGTTCACCCGCGAGATCGAGGATGCGCTGCTGTCGGGCGAGATCGACATCGCCGTGCATTCCATGAAGGACATGCCGACGGTCCAGCCGCAAGGGTTGGTCATCGACTGCTACCTGCCGCGCGAGGATGTGCGGGACGCCTTCGTCTCGCCGCAATATTCCGGAATTTCCCAGCTTCCCCAAGGCGCTGTCGTCGGTTCCTCGAGCCTGCGCAGGCGGGCGCAGCTGGCGGCGCGGCGGCCCGATCTGCAGCTGGTGGAATTTCGGGGAAACGTGCAGACGCGCTTGAAAAAGCTGGAAGACGGCTTGGCGGTCGCGACCTTCCTCGCCATGGCCGGGCTGTCGCGGCTGGACATGCTGCATGTCGCGCGCGGTCCGGTCAGCCCCGACGAGATGCTGCCTGCCGTGGCGCAGGGCTGCATCGGGGTCGAGCGGCGGGCGGATGATGCGCGCATGGCCGGGCTGCTGGCGGCGATCGGCGACCGGGACAGCGCGCTGCGCGTCGCGGCGGAACGGGCGTTCCTGGCGCGGCTCGACGGTTCGTGCCAGACGCCCATCGCCGGGCTGGCGGAGCTGGAGGGCGACCGGCTGCGGCTGCGGGGCGAGATCCTGCGGCCCGACGGCAGCGCGGTCATCGCGGGCGAGCGCATCGGCCCGGCCGGCGACGGCGCCGCCATGGGCGACGACCTGGCGGCAGAGTTGCGCGGCCGCGCGCCCGCGGATTTCTTCGACTGGTCCTAAAGCGCCAGCATCGCGGCCAGCGCCAGCCCCAGCATGAGCATCGCGCGGCGATAGAGCCGCAGCCCGGCCGTCAGGTCGCGCGGGGCGGGATCGCGGGCGGTTTCGTTCAGCCAGGGCTCCGGGGATTCGACGCCGTGATAGCAGCGCGGCCCCGACAGGCGCACGTCCAGCGCGCCGGCCATGGCGGCCTCGGGCCAGCCGGCATTGGGCGAGCGGTGGCGGCGCGCGTCGCGGCGGATCACCCGCCAGACGCGGCCCTTGTTCGGCGGCGCGGCCAGCAGGAACAGCAGCGCCGTCAGCCGCGAGGCCGGCAGGTTCACCAGGTCGTCCAGCCGCGCCGCGACCCGGCCGAAGAGCGCGTGGCGTTCGCTCCTGTGGCCGATCATCGAATCGAGCGTGTTGATCGCCTTGTAGGCGGCAATCCCGGGCAGGCCGGCGACGGCGGCCCAGAACACCGGCGCGACGATGCCGTCCGAGGCATTCTCGGCCAGGCTCTCCAGCGCCGCGCGCGCGATGGGGGCGGGGCGGTCGTCGAGATCGCGGCCGACGATCATCGCCACGGCGCGCTTCGCGGCCGGCATGTCTCCGGCCTGCAGCGGCCGGGCCACGGCAGCGACGTGATCGTCAAGCGAGCGCACGGCGACCAGCGGCCAGGCCAGCACGCCCAGAGCCACCGCGCCGCCGGGCAGCGGCAGCAGCGCCCAGCTCAACAGCAGCGCCGGCAGCACCGTCGCCGTCACCACCACCGCGACCGCCAGCGCCCCGCGCAGGATGCGCCGCCCGCCGCGATTCCAGCGCCGATCCAGCGCCGCGATCAGCCGCCCGATCCAGGTCACCGGATGGCCGATGCGGCGATAGAGCCCGTCCGGCCAGCCCAGCGCCGCATCCACCGCCAGCGCCACCAGCGCCACGGTCAGGGTCTGGGACGACAGGATCATGGCGCGACCCGGTTGACGGCCTCGACCGCCCAGCCGCCGGGGCTGCGGGTCAACACGGTCAGCGACAGCGGCGCGACCAAGAAGGACAGCGCCGCCGGTCCCACCGCCAGCGCCAGCGCGGCGCGCACCGTGCCGGCATGGGCGATGATCGCGGTCGTGCCCCGCGCGCGTTCCAGCAGCGCCTGCACCCGCGCGGCCATGTCGAGGAAACTCTCGCCGCCCGGCGGGCGGGCCTCGGCCAGCGTCTCGGGCGGCAGCGGGCCGAGGTCGGGGATTGCGGCGCCGGGCTCTTCCCAGGCGCCGAAATCCTGCTCCCACAGGGCGGGGTGATAGTCGGGGGAAAGCCCCAGCGCCTGCGCGGTCTGCCGGCAGCGCAGCGCCGGGCTGGCCCAGACCTGCGTGGCCTGCGAAAGCATCCGCGCCGCCCAGTCGAGCCGCGCGCGGTCGCTGCAATCGGCCGACACGTCACGCCGCCCGGCCAGCCCCGGCACCGCAAGCGGCGCGTGGCGCAGGATCATCAGCCGGGTCGGGGCGTCGGGCGCAGCATTCATCGCCGCAGCCTTGGCGCGGCCTCCGGCGCTTGTCAACGCGCCCCGCCGAAGCGCAGGATCGGTGGCGACAGAAGGCTTGACGCGAGCCCCATCCGCAGGCATTAATCATTTAAATGAACAATCGTTCAATAACCGGGGAGGGAACCGATGTTCACCGCAGGCATGGCGTTCGATCTGGGCGAGGATGTGAACGCGCTTCGCGACACCGTTCACCGCTGGGCGCAGGAGCGCGTCAAGCCCATCGCCGCCGAGGTCGACCGCGGCAACGCTTTCCCGAACGAGTTGTGGCCCGAGATGGGCGAGATGGGCCTGCTGGGCATCACCGTGCCCGAGGAATTCGGCGGCACCGGCATGGGCTATCTGGCGCATGTGATCGCGACCGAGGAGATCGCCCGCGCCTCGGCCTCGGTCAGCCTGTCCTATGGCGCGCATTCCAACCTCTGCGTGAACCAGATCAAGCTGAACGGCAGCGATGCGCAGCGGGCGAAATACCTGCCCGACCTGTGCAGCGGCAAGGCGGTAGGCGCGCTGGCCATGTCCGAAGAGGGCGCCGGCAGCGACGTGGTCAGCATGAAGCTGCGCGCCGAAAAGCGCGCCGACCGCTATGTGCTGAACGGCAGCAAATACTGGATCACCAACGCCCCCGACGCCCATACGCTAATCGTCTATGCCAAGACCGACCCCGAGGCGGGCAGCAAGGGGATCACCGCCTTCATCGTCGAGCGCGGCATGACGGGCTTCAGCACCAGCCCGCATTTCGACAAGCTCGGCATGCGCGGTTCGAACACCGGCGAGCTGATCTTCGAAAACTGCGAGGTGCCGGCCGAGAACATCCTGGGCGCCGAGGGCAAGGGCGTGCGCGTGCTGATGTCCGGCCTCGATTACGAGCGGCTGGTGCTCTCGGGTATCGGCACCGGCATCATGGCCGCCTGCCTGGACGAGGTCATGCCCTATGTCCGCGACCGCAAGCAGTTCGGCCAGCCCATCGGCTCGTTCCAGCTGATGCAGGGCAAGATCGCCGATATGTATGTCGCGCTGAACACCGCGCGGGCCTATGTCTATGAGGTCGCGCGCGCCTGCGACGCCGGCAAGGTCACCCGTCAGGACGCGGCCGGCGCCGTGCTTTATGCCAGCGAGCAGGCCATGGTCCAGGCGCATCAGGCCGTGCAGGCGCTTGGCGGCGCGGGCTTCCTGAACGATTCGGTGGTCTCGCGGCTGTTCCGCGACGCGAAGCTGATGGAGATCGGGGCCGGAACCTCGGAAATCCGTCGCATGTTGATCGGGCGTCAACTGATGGAGATCGCCTGATGCGCTTCCTGCTGCTGCTGGCCCTGGCCGGCTCGCCCGCCCTGGCCGAGGGGCCGCCCTATGATGCCAGTATCCTGCCCGCCTGTCTCGACCGGACCGCGGGCTCGTCCGCCGATGCCCAGGTCTGCATCGGCGAGGCCGCGACGCAATGCATGGCGCAGCCCGGCGGCGACACCACCGTCGGCATCGTCGATTGCCTGAGCGCCGAGGCCAGGGACTGGGACAGCCTGATGAACGGCTGGTATGGCAAGGCCATGCAGCAGGCCGAGGCGCTGGACGCCGAGATGAAGTCGCTGGGCTCGGCCGCCGAACCCGCCGCGCCGGTGCTGAAGCAGGCGCAACGCGACTGGATCGCCTTTCGCGATTCCAGCTGCAAGTTCCAGTCCATCCGCTATCAGGGTGGCACCGCCGGCGGCCCGGCCGCCGCGACCTGCCTGATGCAGATGACCGGCGAACAGGCGCTGCACCTGCGCGACCTGCTGGAGGATGCGCCATGATCCGCGCCGCTCTGCTGCTGGCGGCAGGGCTCGCCGCGCCCGCCCTGGCCGGCGATGCCTCGGGTTTCGATCCGGCCAGCATCGACCAATGCCTGGCCGCCGCGCCGACCCAGGGCGCGCGCGCCGATTGCGCCGGCATCGGCATGGAGGCCTGCCTGACCTATGCCAAGGGCAAATACAGCGGCGACGACCCGGATTTCCCGATGGCGAACTGCCTCGACGCCTCGCATCAGGCCTGGGAGGCGAAGCTGACCGCGACCTATGAGGCGGCCCTGGCGGCGCAGGGCACCAAGCCGCAGGAGATGCTGCGCGAGGCCGAGCGCAGCTGGCTGCAATTCCGCGAAGACCTGTGCAACCGGGCCCGCGCCGCCGCGCCCGAGGGCCAGGGCGAACTGGCCGCCGCCCGCTGCATCCGCGACGAGACCGCGCGCCAGACCGCGCTGCTGCTGGCGCTGGAGCCGGCCGAATGACCGCCCGGACGCCGAAAGGGCGCCCCGCGACGGGACGCCCCTCTCCGGGTCGTGGTGGATCCCCGGATTCCCGCCTAGAACTTCATCACATAGCTGACGCCGACCACGACCGGATCGACCTCGACCTTGCCGATCTCGGCGCCGTTCAGCTCGACGTCGGCGTCGATGTCGATCCAGCGCAGGTCGGCGCGGATCGCGGCGCGGTCGTTGATCCAGTAATCGGCGCCCAGATGCGCGGCCAGGCCCCAGCTGTTCTTGACCCGCAGCTCGGACCCGCTCAGCGGCCCGCGCGCATCGCCGTCCCAGAAGCCGGTGAAGTTCACGCCCAGGCCGACGAAGGGCTTGAACTGCTCGGTCGCGTCGAAGTGGTATTGCAGCGAGATCACCGGCGGCAGTTGCTTGACGGTGCCGATCTCGACCCCGTTCGACTTGATCGAATGCTTGAAGGGCAGGGCGGCCAACAGCTCGATGCCCAGGTTGTCGCGGATGAAATATTCGGCGGTGATGGTCGGGCGGGTGCTGTCGCCGATCTCGGTCGGCACGGTGCCAGCGGCCAGCACGCCATTGTCCGACTTGGGGTTCACATTCGCCAGGCCGAAGCCCAGCGTCCATTCCCCCTGCGACTGCGCCAGCGCGGGCGAAGCCAGCAGGGCAAGCGCCGCGGCGATCAGCATATGGTGTTTCATGGCGATCCTCTCGTCTTGTTTTCCGCCGTGACAAGGCGCCCGCGCCGCTCACGAAACCTTGATCTGCATCAAGATCCGGCCATCCCGGCCCGGCTGCGTCAGTTTGGCGCAGCCGCCCGGGCGCCGGCCCGACCCGAAAGGATGACGCGATGAAACTCGGCACTTCCGCCCTGCCGTCCTCGGAGCCGTTCCGTGCCAACCGGGCGGCGCATCTGGCCATGCTGGAGACGGTGCGCGAGGCCGCGCTGGCCGCCGCCGCCGGCGGCGGGGCCAAGGCGCTGGAGCGTCACACCAGCCGCGGCAAGATGCCCCCGCGCGAGCGGGTGGCGAACCTGCTCGACCCCGGCTCGGCCTTCCTGGAAATCGGCGCCACCGCCGCGCATGGCATGTATGACAATGCCGCTCCGGGCGCCGGGGTGATCGCCGGCATCGGCCGGGTGCATGGCCAGGACGTGATGGTCGTGGCCAATGACGCCACGGTCAAGGGCGGCACCTATTACCCGATGACGGTCAAGAAGCACCTGCGCGCGCAGGAGATCGCCCAGGAATGCCATCTGCCCTGCGTCTATCTGGTCGATTCGGGCGGGGCGAACCTGCCGAACCAGGACGAGGTCTTTCCCGACCGCGACCATTTCGGCCGCATCTTCTACAACCAGGCGCAGATGAGCGCGATGGGCATCCCGCAGATCGCCGTGGTCATGGGCTCCTGCACCGCGGGCGGCGCCTATGTGCCGGCCATGTCCGACGTGACGATCATCGTGCGGAACCAGGGCACGATCTTCCTGGCCGGCCCGCCGCTGGTCCGCGCCGCGACCGGCGAGGTGGTCTCGGCCGAGGATCTGGGCGGCGGCGACGTGCATACCCGCCTCTCGGGCGTGGCCGACTACCTGGCCGAGGACGACGCCCATGCGCTGGCCATGGCCCGCCGCGCCATCGCGAACCTGAACCATGGGCAGCCCACAACCGTGCAATGGCAAACCCCCGAGGCCCCCGCCTACGACCCCGAGGAGATCCTCGGCGTGGTCCCCGCCGACCTGCGCACCCCCTATGACATCCGCGAGGTCATCGCCCGCGTGGTGGACGGCTCGCGCTTCGACGAGTTCAAGGCCCGCTTCGGCGAGACGCTGGTCACCGGCTTCGCCCATGTCGAGGGCTGCCCCGTCGGCATCATCGCCAACAATGGCGTGATCTTCTCGGAGGCCGCGCAGAAGGGCGCGCATTTCATCGAACTTTGCTCGATGCGGAACATCCCGCTGGTGTTCCTGCAGAATGTCACCGGCTTCATGGTCGGGCGCAAATATGAAAACGAGGGCATCGCCCGGCACGGCGCCAAGATGGTGACGGCGGTGGCGACCACCGGCGTGCCCAAGATCACCATGCTGGTCGGCGGCAGCTTCGGCGCCGGCAATTACGGCATGGCCGGCCGCGCCTATGGCCCGCGCTTCCTCTGGACCTGGCCCAATTCGCGCATCTCGGTCATGGGCGGCGAACAGGCGGCGGGCGTGCTCGCCACTGTGCGCCGCGAGGGGATCGAGCGCCAGGGCGGCACATGGACGGCCGAGGAAGAGGCCGAGTTCAAGCGCCCCACCATCGAGATGTTCGAGCGCCAGTCGCACCCGCTCTATGCCTCGGCCCGGCTCTGGGACGACGGCGTCATCGACCCCAGGAAAACCCGCGACATCCTGGCCCTCAGCCTGCGCGCCAGCCTGAACGCGCCGATCCCGCCGACGCGTTTCGGCATCTTCAGGATGTAGCGCCATGGCCGCGATCACCCTCTGGCAGGGCGACATCACCACGCTCGCCCTCGACGCCATCGTCAATGCCGCGAACCGCACGCTCCTGGGCGGCGGCGGCGTCGACGGCGCCATCCACCGCGCCGCCGGTCCCGGCCTCCTGGCCGAATGCCGCGCGCTCGGCGGCTGCCCGACCGGCGAGGCGCGCATCACCGCCGGCCACGACCTGCCGGCGCGCCACGTCATCCACACCGTCGGCCCGGTCTGGCAGGGCGGCCAGGCGGATGAGGACGACCTGCTCGCCCGCTGCTACCGAAGCAGCCTGGCGCTGGCCGACGACCACGGCCTTGCCAGCATCGCCTTCCCGGCGATCTCGACCGGCATCTACGGCTTTCCCGCCGCCCGCGCCGCGCTGATCGCCGTCGAGACGATCGAAGCCCACGCCGGCCTCCTCGACGTGACCCTGGTCGCCTTCGACCGCGCCAGCCTCGCGACGCTGGAATCCGCCCTCGACAGGGCCGCCCGATGATTTCTCCGTTTCAAAAATACCCCACGGGGGTCCGGGGGTGTGAAACCCCCGGCGCCGCCCGCGCCACGAGGAGCCGCCCATGTTCCAGAAGATCCTGATCGCCAACCGCGGCGAGATCGCCTGCCGGGTCATCGACACCGCCCGCCGCCTGGGCGTCCGCACCGTCGCGGTCTATTCCGAGGCCGACCGCGCCGCCCGCCATGTCGCGCTGGCCGACGAAGCCGTCCATATCGGTGGCCCGGCGCCCAGGGACAGCTACCTGCGCGGCGATGCCATCATCCGCGCTGCGCAGGACACCGGCGCCCAGGCCATCCACCCCGGCTACGGCTTTCTCAGCGAGAACCCGGATTTCGTCGATGCGGTGACGCAGGCCGGCCTGACCTTCATCGGCCCCTCGGCCGAGGCGATCCGCAAGATGGGCCTCAAGGACGCCGCCAAGGCGCTGATGGTGCAGGCGGGCGTGCCGGTCGTGCCCGGCTACCACGGCGAGAACCAGCAGGCGGACCATCTGCAGGCCCAGGCCGATGCCATCGGCTATCCCGTGCTCATCAAGGCCGTGGCCGGCGGCGGCGGCAAGGGCATGCGGCTGGTGGAACGCAGCAGCGACTTCCCCGCCGCCCTGCAATCCGCGCAGGGCGAGGCCACCACCGCCTTCGGCAACCCCGCGGTGCTGATCGAGAAATACATCCAGCAACCCCGCCATATCGAGATGCAGGTCTTCGGCGACGGCAGCCGCGCGGTCCACCTCTTCGAGCGCGACTGTTCGCTGCAACGCCGCCACCAGAAGGTGATCGAGGAAGCCCCGGCCCCCGGCATGACGCCCGAGATGCGCGCCGCCATGGGCGAGGCCGCCGTCCGGGCCGCCGAGGCCATCGGCTATGCTGGCGCCGGCACCGTCGAATTCATCGTCGACGGCAGCCAGGGCCTGCGCCCCGACGGCTTCTGGTTCATGGAGATGAACACCCGCCTGCAGGTCGAGCATCCGGTGACCGAGGCGATCACCGGCATCGACCTGGTCGAATGGCAATTGCGCGTCGCCAGCGGCGAGCCCTTGCCGGCCCGGCAGGAGGAGTTGACGATCACCGGCCACGCCTTCGAGGCCCGGCTCTATGCCGAGGACGTGCCCGCGGGCTTCCTGCCCGCCACCGGCCGGCTCGCGCATCTGCGCTTCCCGGACCACGCCCGCATCGAGACCGGGGTGCGGCCCGGCGACACGATCAGCCCGTGGTACGACCCGATGATCGCCAAGATCGTCACCCATGGCGCCACCCGCGCCATCGCGCTGCGCGCGCTGGAAGCGGCGCTGGAGGATACCGAGGTCGCGGGTTCCGTCACCAATGTCGATTTCCTGATCGCCCTGACCCGGCATGCGGGTTTCCAGCGGGGCGAGGTCGATACCGGCCTGATCGCCCGCGACCTCGACGCGCTGGTCGCGGCAGCGGAACCCGATCCCGGCGCAAGGGCTCTGGCGGTGCTGGGCCTGGCCGGGCTCGACGATCCGACCATCCGCGGCGGCGTGACCCTGTGGCAGCCGCTGCGCCGCACCATCGCCTGGCAGGGCGGCGAGGCCGTGCTCGAGGTGCTGGGCCCCGGCGCCGCCCGCGTCACCCTGGACGGACGCACGCATCAGATCGGCTATGAGGGCGGGCGCTGGTGGGTCGACGGCAGCCCGCGCCGCTGGCGCATCGTCAGCCACGGCGCCGGCACCAGCGTCTTCGGCGGCCGGGCGCTGACGCTCGCGCCGCTCGACCCGCTGGACCGTGGCGGCGACGAGGCCGGCGGCGGACTGACGCTCTCGCCCATGCCGGGGCTGGTCAAGGCGGTCTTCGTCAGCGCCGGCCAGCAGGTCACGGCCGGCGACCGGCTGGCGATCCTCGAGGCCATGAAGATGGAGCACACCCTGACCGCCGCCCGCGACGGCACCGTGGCCGAGGTGCTGGCCGCCGCCGGCGACCAGGTCGAGGCCGGCGCGCCCCTGATCCGGCTGGAGGAAGAGGATGGCTGAGCTGACGCTCTGGCATGTGCCGCTGTCGCGCTCGATGCGCATCCTGTGGCTGCTCGAGGAGATCGGCTGCGACTATGATCTGCGGCTGATGGACCTCGCGGACGGCTCGACGCGCCGGCCGCCCTATGACGCGATCCACCCGGTCGGCCGCGTGCCGGCGCTGCGTGACGGCGACACCACCATCCACGAATCCGGCGCCATGACCGAATGGCTGTGCGAGACGCGCGCGCCGCAGCTCTGGCGCGCGCCGGGCACGCCCGGGCGGCTGGGCTGGCTCGACTGGCTGCATTTCGGCGAGACGCTGGGCCAGCACATCGCCAACCTGACCCAGCAGCATGTCTTCCTGCGCGAAGACAGCCAGCGCTCGGCCACGCTGATGCGGCTCGAGGCGGCGCGGCTGTCGCGGGCGCTGCGCCTGGTCGAGACCTGCGTCGCGGAATCGGACTGGCTGCTCAGCGAGTTTTCCGGCGTCGATTGCCAGGTCGGTTATTCGGTCTGGATCGCCGCGCGTTTCGTCAGCTTCGCCGACCGCCCGGCGCTGGCTGCCTATCGCGACCGCTGCGCGGCGCGGCCGGCCTTCCAGCGCAGCCTGCCCCCCGAGGGCACGGCGGTCATCTATGCCCGCGACTTCTACGAGGTGCCCGATGTCCCGCGTTGAGATCTTCGAAATGGGCCCGCGCGACGGGTTGCAGAACGAAAAGCGCCTGATCCCGGCCGCCGAAAAGATCGCGCTGGTCGACCTCTTGTCGCAGGCCGGGTTCCGGCGCATCGAGGTCACCAGCTTCGTCTCGCCGAAATGGGTGCCGCAGATGGCCGACGCCGCCAAGGTCATGTCCGGCATTCGCCGCGCGCCCGGCGTCAGCTATGCCGTGCTGACCCCGAACATGAAGGGCTACGAGGCGGCGCGGACAGCCCGCGCCTCGGAGGTCGCGATTTTCGCCTCGGCCTCGGAAGGGTTTTCGCGCGCGAACCTCAATGCGAGCATTGCCGAGAGCCTGGAACGGCTGGCGCCGGTGGCCGAGGCCGCCCGCGCGGACGGCATCCCGGTCAGGGGCTATGTCTCGGTGGTGACCGACTGCCCCTTCGACGGGCCGACTCCGCCTGCCCATGTCGCCCGCGTCGCGGCGGCGCTGCGCGACATGGGCTGTTACGAGATCAGCCTGGGCGACACCATCGGCCAGGGCCGGCCCGAGAGCATCGATGCCATGCTGGCGGCGGTGCTGGAAGAACTGCCGCCCGAGCGGCTGGCCGGCCACTATCACGACACCGCCGGCCGCGCGCTGGCCAATATCGAGGCGAGCCTGGCGCGCGGATTGCGGGTCTTCGACGCCGCCGTGGGCGGCCTTGGCGGCTGCCCCTATGCCCCGGGCGCGGCCGGCAATGTCGCGACGGAAGCCGTCGCCGCGCATCTGGCGACGGCGGGCCACGACACGGGCCTGGACATGGACGTGATCGCCCGCGCCGCCGCCATGGCCCGCAGCCTGAGAGGACAGCCGTGATGGAGACCATCCGCATCGAGACCGACCCGCGCGGCGTCGCTCATCTCTGGCTGGCGCGCCCCGACAAGCACAATGCGCTGTCGGCGCAGATGATCCGCGAATTGACGCTCGCCGCGCAGCATCTGGGCCATGACCCGGCCGTGCGCGTGGTGGTGCTGGCGGCCGAGGGGCGCAGCTTCTGCGCCGGCGGCGACCTCGGCTGGATGCAGGAGCAGATGCGCGCCGATGCCGACACCCGCCGCGCCGGCGCCCGCGAGCTGGCGATGATGCTGAACGCGCTGAACACCCTGCCCAAGCCCCTGATCGGCCGGGTGCAGGGCAACGCCTTCGGCGGCGGCGTCGGCATGATCTCGGTCTGCGACGTGGCGATCGCCGTGCCCGAGGCCCGCTTCGGCCTGACCGAAACCCGACTCGGCCTGATCCCCGCCACCATCGGCCCCTATGTCCTGGCCCGGATGGGCGAGGACTGCGCGCGCCGCGTCTTCATGTCCGCCCGGCTCTTCGGCGCGGATGAGGCGATCCGGCTGAACCTGTTGGCGGCCACCGCCGAGGCCGAGACCCTGGACGCCGCCGTCGAGGCCGAGGTCGCGCCCTATCTCTCCTGCGCCCCCGGCGCCGTGGCGGCGGCCAAGCGCCTGGCCCGCCGCCTTGGCCCCGCCATCGGCCCGGCCGAGATCGAGGCCAGCATCGACGCCCTGATCGCGGTCTGGGAAGGCGACGAGGCACCCGAGGGCATCGCCGCCTTCTTCGAGAAGCGAAAGCCGCGCTGGCAGCAGGGCTGAGCCCCGGCCTTCTCTGTTGTATAAATACCCACGCTGCGCGGCGGCGAGGCGCCCGCGATGCCGGTTTCGCGGGAATGGGCGAGGGTGCTGCCGTGGCAGCCTTGCGGTTTGGGTATTTATGCAACAGAGAAGGCTGGTCAGACCCGCTCGGGCGCGACATTTGCGCGCAGTGCATGGCCGCATTTCGGCGGCGGCAGGGTGACGGGCGGGCCGGGAATCTGTTATCGCCAACAGGATTCCCGAAAATCCCGCCACCATGCCCCGGAAGGTGCCGCCATGCCGCCGCAGCCAAACCTGAAACTTGCGATTCTCGCCCTTGGCCTCGGTGCCTTTGCCATCGGCACCTCGGAATTCGCCGCCATGGGGCTGCTGCCCTGGTATGCCGGCGACCTCGGCATCACCGAGCCGCAGGCGGGCCATGTCGTCAGCGCCTATGCGCTGGGGGTGGTGGTGGGGGCGCCGATCACCTCGATCCTGGGCGCGCGGCTGCCGCGGCGGCGCTATCTGGCGGCGCTGATCGCCGCCTATGGCGTGATGAACCTGCTGGCGGCGGTGCTGCCGGGCTATGGCACGCTGGTCTCCACCCGCTTCCTGGCCGGGCTGCCGCATGGCGGCTTCCTGGGCGTCGCCATGCTGTTCGCCGCCGACGCCTTGCCGCGCGAGCAAAGGGCCAAGGGCGTGACCCAGGTGCTGCTGGGCCTGACCATCGCCAATATCGCCGGCGTGCCGCTGGCCGGCGTGCTGGGCCAGAGCCTCGGCTGGCGCTGGGGCTTTGCCCTGCCGGGCGTGCTGGCGCTGCTGGCGGGCTGGCTGATCCTGCGGCTGGCGCCGCGCGTCGGTGCCGCGAAGGATGCCCGGCCGATGGACGAGTTGAAGGCGCTCGGCAATCCGGCCGTGGTGCTGACGCTGCTGGTCGGGGCCATCGGCTTCGGCGGGCTTTTCGCGGTCTATTCCTATCTCTCGGCCGCGATGCTGGCCACGACGCAGCCTCCGGGCTGGGCGGTGCCGGCCATGCTGTCGGGCTTCGGTATCGGCGGCACGCTGGGCAGCATCATGGCGGCGCGGCTGACCATCCGGCTGGGGACCTGGCGCTCGGCGCTGCTCTTGATGGGCTTCATGCTGGCGACGCAGGGCTTTGCCGCCTGGGCCGTCGGCAGCTGGGGGCTGATGCTTCTGTCCTCGTTCCTGCTGGGGCTGGGCTCGGGCATGGTGGTGCCCTTGCAGACCCGGCTGATGGACGTGGCCGGGCGCGCGCAGAGCATGGCCGCCGCGATGAACCACGCCGCCTTCAACGCCGCCAATGCGCTGGGGCCCTGGCTTGCCGGCATGGCGCTGGCGGCGGGCTGGGGCTGGCAGAGCTCAGGCCTGGTGGCGATGGCGCTGTCAGTCGCGGGGATGCTGGCCCTGGGCCTGGCCTGGTGGCAGTCCCGCGCTGCCGGGATGGGCATGCAGGATCACCCCGCGCGAGTGTGAGGCGAATTCCCGCCGCCACGAGATGACAAGCACGTAGAGCGTGGCGAGGAACAGCCCCAGCGGTCCCGCCAGCCAGCCCAGCGCCCCGAGCGCGAAATAGACGCAGCGCAGCCCCGAGTTGAAGCTGCGCGCCGCGGTGATGTTGATCTCGGCCGCCTGCATGGCGGCGGGCATGGCGCGCGGATCCTCGGGATCGTTCGGCACCGCCGCCATCATCACCGCGCAATAGCCGAACAGCCGATGCGCCCAGACGAAGCGCAACAGCGCGTTGGCGACGAAGAACAGCACCACGACGATCTTGATTTCCCATTTCAGCGCCGGGACATGGCCCAGGTCGAACTGCCGCGCCACGCCCGCCAGCTGGTCGGTCTTGCCGATCAGCGCCAGCCCGCCGCCGACGGCGATCAGGCAGGCCGAGGCGAAGAAGGCCGTGCCCTCGCGCAATGTGGTCAGGATATTGCCGTCGAAGATGCGCGGATCGCGGGTGACGAAATGCCGCATCCATTCGCGCCGGTAGTCCTTCATCAGCACCGAGACCGAGGGGTGCTGCCTTGGCGGATGCTCGGTGATCCAGCCGATGCCCAGCCAGGCCAGGAAAAGCCAGGCCAGTGCGGCCAGGTCGGCGGGGGTGAAGGGGCCGGCGGGCGGAAGGGGAATCTGCATGACCAGATCTTACCGCCACCCGGCACGTGTTGCCAGCGTCCGCCCGGCTGCCTAACCTGCAGGAGGAAACGCGCAGAGAACCGGAGGGTAACATGGCCGCACCGCACGCCATTCACGAGGAATTTCCGAACGATGCCGCCCGCATCCATGCGCTGAAGCTGTCGGACGCGCATTTCGCCCGGCTGCTGGTCGATTACGACCAGGTGAACGACCAGGTCGGTGCCGCCGAAAGCCGCCACACGCCCATGTCGGACGAGGCCGAAACCGCGTTGCGCAAGCGTCGCGCCGCGCTGAAGGACGAGATCGCGCGCCTGATCGCCGCGGCGCCCGCCTGATGCAGATGCCCGCCCCGGACCAGGCCGTCATCGCCCGCCGCGACCTGATCGTGGCGCGGCTGATCGTGGCGCTGTCGGCGGCGGGCGACGTCGCGGCGCGGGTGATCGCCGACCCGGCCGAGACCCGCGCCTATGAATGCGACGCGCTCTCGGCCTATCACTGCCGCCGCTGGCCGTCGTGCTGCCCTCGACCACCGTGGGCGTCGCGGCGGTGCTGCGGCTCTGCCACGAAGAGCGCGTGCCGGTGGTGCCGCGCGGGGCGGGACCAGCCTGGCCGGCGGCTCAATGCCCACAGCCGACGCGGTGGTGATCAGCCTGGCGCGCATGAACGCGGTGCTGGAAACCGACCTCGCCGATCGCTTCATCCGCGTGCAGGCCGGCCGCACCACGCTGTCGGTTTCGGGCGCGGTCGAGGCGGCGGGCTTCTTCTATGCGCCCGATCCGTCCAGCCAACTCGCCTGCGCCATCGGTGGCCGGCGCGCTGCGCGACGAACAGCCGGTCCTCGCGGATCTCGAACCGGCGGTCTACCAGGCCATCGCTGCCGCGCTCGGCCCCGAGCAGAACGGCCGCGGCCGGGGCATGCGCGTCGCCTGCTCGCTGCGGCACGGCCATCAGATCCGCACGGCTCCCAAGATGCTGCTGGCGCAGGTCGGATTCCACATCATGGAACCAGAAAATCCGCATCTCTGCTCGGCCAGGACCTATAATCTGCTGCAACCGGAATTGTCCGGGGAATTGCGGCGCCGGCAATATCGGCTGCATGATGCAGATCGGCACCGGCACCGCGCTGCCGCTGGTCCATATCGTGGAACTGCTGATCGGGCCAGCGGCGGCCCGCGTCCGCGCGTCCTGACACCCTAGACCCGTCTTCCTTGTTGCCCAAATACCCACGCCACCCGCGCCACGGCCCCGGCGCAGGGTCTTGAAAACCGCCCGCGCCGATCCCAGCTATGCGCTGTCGGAGGGCCGGATGGCGCCGACGGACCTGCCCGCCCGGCAGCCGGGGGGCAAGCCTTTGTATCGCTTTGGAAAAGGATGCGAAAATGCGCAACTTCGATCTTACCCCGCTCTACCGTGCCTCGGTCGGCTTCGACCGCATGGCGGATGTGATGGACCGGGCTCTTTCCGCCGATATCGCAAGCTACCCGCCCTATAACATCGAGAAGACCGGCGAGAATGCCTATCGCATCTCGATTGCCGTCGCGGGCTTTTCCGCCGACGAGCTGACCGTCGAGGTCAAGGACGGCGCCGTGATCGTCTCGGGCCGCAAGGCCAGCGAGGACGAAAGCCGCAGCTTCCTGCATCGCGGAATCGCCAACCGCGCCTTCGAGCGCCGCTTCACCCTGGCCGACCATGTCCGCGTCGAAGGCGCGAGCCATGAGGACGGCATGCTGAACATCGACCTGGTGCGCGAGATTCCCGAGGCGCTGAAGCCGCGCCGGATCGAGATCGCGAAACCGGTGAAGGCGGTGGGCAAGCTGGACGCCTGAGGGCGGCCGCGGCCGGGGGCGCTGCCCCCGGACCCCCGGGGTATTTGCAAAACGGTGAAAGCCAAGGGGCGCCGGGTTCGGGGCCCCTTTCGTCATGCGCAGGCGGAAGCGCTTGCCCGCGTCTTTCTCTGTTGCGAAAATACCCCGGGGTCCGGGGCAGAGCCCCGGCTCTGCGGGCGCCGCTAGAACCTGCGGCGGGCGCGGAGCGCGGCGGCGATGGTGCCGTCGTCGAGATAGTCGAGCTCGCCGCCGATGGGCACGCCTTGCGCCAGGCCGGTGACGGTGGCGCCGGTCGCGGCCAGCGCCTCGGCGATGTAATGCGCCGTGGTCTGGCCCTCGACCGTGGCCGAGAGCGCGAGGATGACCTCGGTGATGTTTTCCTCGGCGATGCGGTCGATGAGTTGCGGGATGCGCAGGTCCTCGGGGCCGATCTCGTCCAGCGCCGACAGGCTGCCGCCCAGCACATGATAGCGGCCGCGGAAGGCCCGGCCGCGCTCCATCGCCCAGAGGTCGGCCACGTCGGTGACGACGCAGATCTCGCCGGTGGCGCGGGCAGGATCCTCGCAGATCGGGCAGATGTCGGCGCCGGTGACATTGCCGCAGACCAGGCATTCGCGGGCGTTTTCCGCGACATGGCCCATCAGCCCGGCCAGCTGCGCCATCTGGCCGGCGCGCTTGCGGATCAGGTGCAGCACGATGCGGCGCGCCGAGCGCGGGCCCAAGCCCGGCAGCCGCGCCATGGTGGCGATCAGCGTCTCGATCTCATCGCCCGAGGAAACCATTCAGAACGGCATCTTCATGTCGGCGGGCAGGCCCAGCTCGCGGGTCAGCCGGGCCATTTCCTCGGCCGCCTTGTCCTGGGCGCGGCGCTGTGCGTCCTTGATCGCGGCCAGGATCAGGTCCTCGACCACCTCCTTGTCCTCGGCCTTGAAGATCGAGGGGTCGATGTCGAGTGCGGTCAGCTCGCCCTTGGCCGTCGCCGTGGCCTTGACCAGACCGGCGCCGGATTCGCCGGTGACGGTCAGGCGGGTCAGCCCCTCCTGCATCTCGGCCATCTTGGTCTGCATCTGCTGGGCGGCTTCCATCATCTTCGACAGGTCGCCCATATCGCCCAAGCCCTTGAACATCGCCTACTCCTCGTCCTCGAAAGGATCCCATTCCTCGACCTCGGCCACCGGGCCTTCGGTCAGCTCATGCGGGGATGTATCCTCGCCCGCCGGTTTTTCAACCGCGACCGGCTGCGGCACCGGGCGAATCCTGGTGATCTTGGCCTCGGGGAAATGGGCGAAGATCGCCTGCACGGCCGGGTTTTCCATGGCACGGGCGCGGGTCTGGGCCTCGCGCGCCAGCGCCTGTTCGCGCAGGGTCGGCGCCCCCGGTTCCGAGACCACGACCACCGCCCAGCGCTGGCCGCCGGTCCAGCCGCGCAGCCGCTCGGCCAGCCGCTGGGCAAAGTCGCGGGGCGCGTCCTCGGTCGGGTTGAACTCGATCCGGCCGGGGGCATAGCGGACGAGGCGCAGGTGATCCTCGACATCGAGCAGCAGCTTCATGTCGCGCATGCGGCGGATCAGTTCGATGACGGAGGCGAAATCGGGGAAGCCGGCCAGCGCGTCGGGCGAGACGGCGATGGCGGCGGCGCTGCCGCCCTCGCGGACCGCGACCGGGGCGCGGGGCGCGGCGGCGCGCGGGGCCTCGCTGCGCTGCGAGGCGGCGGGCGCGCGGTTGAACTCGCCGGCCGCCGCTGAGGCCTGGACCTTGCGGATCAGCGCCTCGGG
Organism: Paracoccus sp. N5; assembly: GCF_000371965.1. Lineage (NCBI taxonomy): Bacteria > Pseudomonadati > Pseudomonadota > Alphaproteobacteria > Rhodobacterales > Paracoccaceae > Paracoccus > Paracoccus sp. N5. The sequence goes on from NZ_AQUO01000001.1 coordinate 45,334, forward strand.
GTCGGGCAGGTCGGCGACATGGGTCAGGCGGATGATCGCCATTTCGGCCGCCATCATCGCGTTCGGGGCCTGGCCGACCTCTTCCAGCGCCTTCAAGAGCATCTGCCACAGCCGGGTCAGGGCGCGCATCGGGATGCGCTCGGCGATCTGCTGGCCGCGGGCGCGTTCGTCCGGGCCGATGGTCGGATCCTCGATCGCCTCGGGGGTGATCTTCACGATACTGACCCAATGCGTGATCTCGGCCAGGTCGCGCAGGACCGCCATCGGGTCGGCGCCATCGGCATATTGCGCCTGCAACTCGGCCAGCGCCTCGGCCGCGGCGCCGCGCAGGATCATGTCGAACAGGTCAAGGACACGGCCGCGATCCGCGAGGCCCAGCATGGCGCGAACCTGGGGCGCCGTCGTCTCGCCCGCGCCATGGCTGATCGCCTGGTCAAGAAGGCTGGTCGCGTCGCGGGCCGAGCCCTCGGCCGCGCGGGTGATCAGCGCCAGCGCGTCATCGGTGATCTCGGCGCCCTCGCGGCCGGCGATCTTCTGCAGAAGCGCGATCATCACCTCGGGCTCGATCCGGCGCAGGTCGAAGCGCTGGCAGCGCGACAGCACCGTCACCGGCACCTTGCGGATTTCCGTGGTGGCGAAGATGAATTTCACATGCGGCGGCGGTTCCTCCAGCGTCTTCAGCAGCGCGTTGAAGGCGCTGGTCGAGAGCATGTGGACTTCGTCGATGATATAGATCTTGTAGCGCGCCGAAGCCGCGCGATAGTGAACCGATTCAATGATTTCGCGGATGTCGTTCACGCCGGTTCGAGACGCGGCGTCCATTTCCAGCACGTCGACATGCCGGCCTTCGGAGATCGCCACGCAATGCTCGCAGACCCCGCAGGGCTCGGTCGTCGGGCCGCCCGTGCCGTCGGGGCCGATGCAGTTCAGCCCCTTGGCGATGATGCGCGCGGTGGTGGTCTTGCCGGTGCCGCGGATGCCGGTCATGATGAAGGCCTGCGCAATCCGGTCGGCCGCGAAGGCGTTCTTCAGCGTGCGCACCATCGCGTCCTGGCCGACCAGGTCGGCGAAGGTCTCGGGGCGGTATTTCCGCGCCAGTACTTGATAGGTCTGTTCTTCGCTCATCCGCCGGCCTTTCGTGACCGGCCGAGATTAGCGGTGCCGGCGCGGGCCGGCAACCGGGTCAGGGCGTCCAGTTGAAGACCAGCTCCTCGCGGAAGGCGAAGCGGGCGATATGGCTGTCGACGATGTGGCGCATGTGCTCGGTCGTCTCGGCCGGGGCGTCGAGGGTGATTTCCAGCGCCTCGGGCGTGGCGGTCAGGTTGACGGTGCGATCCTCGGGCATGGCGATGCGGCCGCGGCTGGCGTCGAACTCGACCTCGAACTTGTGCGCCCAATGCTTGCAGAGCTGTTGCAGATAGCGGCTGCCATGCGCGGTCGCCACGCGGCAGGTCGAAAGGATGACGGTCTGGGACATGGGCTTTCCTGTCTTGCGGGTCCGGCTGGCGGCGGCTGGCGGACATGAAAGGGTCACGAATGGGTGAGGGGGCTCGGCCCGGACCCGGTGTCCCCCATATAACCCGGATGAAGCGACGTTCAATCCTGCTGGCCCTGCCGCTCCTGGCGATGCCGCACCTGGCGCGGGCCTCGCTGCGCGAGGTGCTCGAGGCGGCGGACCTGCCGCAACTGCGCGCCATCGCCGTCTGGCGCGACGGCGAGGAGGTGGCGGCGCGCGGCTTCGGCGGCTTTACCCCGGACCGGGCGACGAACATCAAATCGGCCTCGAAATCCATCGTCTCGGCGCTGGCGGGCATCGCCATCGCGCGTGGGCTGTTTTCCGGCCCCGACCAGAGGGTGGCCGAACTGCTGCGCGCCGACCTGCCGGCCGATCCCGATCCGCGCCTGGCCCGGCTGACCCTGGGGCATCTGCTGTCGATGCAGGCCGGGCTGGAGCGGCAGTCGGGGCCGAATTACGGGGCCTGGGTCAGCAGCCGCAACTGGGTGCGCGCCGCACTGGCCGCACCCTTCGTCGCCGATCCGGGGCAGGGGATGCTTTATTCCACCGCCTCGACGCATCTGGTCTCGGCCATGCTGACGCGTGCCTCGGGGCGCTCGACGCTGGCGCTGGCGCGGGATTGGCTGACGCTGCCCGGCTTCGCCATCGCCGCATGGGAGCGCGACCCGCAGGGCATCTATCTGGGCGGCAACCAGATGGCGATGAGCACCCGCAGCCTGCTTTCCTTCGGCGCCGCCTATGCCGCGGGCGGGCAGGGGGTGATCCCCGAGGACTGGATCGCCGAGAGCTGGCGGCCGCGCACCCGCTCGATCTTCAACGGCGAGGAATATGGCTATGGCTGGTTCGTCAGCCGCATCGCCGGCCGGCCGGTGCGCTACGGCTGGGGCTATGGCGGGCAGATGATCTACGTCTTTCCCGGCCGGGTGCCGGTCGCCATCGCCATGACCTCCGACCCCGACCGGCCCTCGGCGCGCTCGGGCTATCGTACCGAGCTGCACGCGCTGGCCGGCCGGCTGGTCGCGGCGCTGTGATTGCTCCGCCATTTCTTCGTTGCGAAAATACCCCGGGGGAGGCCCGCAGGGCCGGGGGCAGCGCCCCCATTCCGCCCGCATCCGTCCCCCGTTGACCCGACCAGCGGCGCGGCCTATCTGCGAGCCATGGCACGCGCACCGCTTTTGCAACTCTCCGACATTTCGCTGACCTTCGGCGGCAACCCCGTCTTCGACGGGCTGAATCTGACCGTGCAGGAGGGCGACCGGCTGGCGCTGGTCGGCCGCAACGGCTCGGGCAAGTCCACGCTGATGAAGGTCATGGCCGGGCTGGTCGAGCCCGATGCCGGCCAGGTCATCACGCCCGCCGGCATCCATGTCGGCTATATGGAGCAGGAGCCGGACCTTGCGGCCTTTGCCACCTTGGGCGATTTCGCCCGCGCCAGCCTGGGCGACGACCAGGGCTACCGGGTCGAGATGGCGGCCGAGGGGCTGAAGTTCGACCCCGACCGGGCCGTGGCCACCGCCTCGGGCGGCGAGCGGCGGCGCGCGGCGCTGGCCCGGCTTCTGGCCGAGGCGCCCGAGCTGATGCTGCTGGACGAGCCGACGAACCATCTGGACATCGAGGCCATCGGCTGGCTCGAGGAACAGCTTTCGACCACGCGCGCGGGCTTCGTGCTGATCTCGCACGACCGCGCCTTCCTGCGGGCGCTGACGCGGGCGACGCTGTGGATCGACCGCGGCGCGGTGCGCCGCCAGGACCGCGGTTTCGAGCATTTCGAGGATTGGCGCGAAACCGTCTGGGCGGCCGAGGACGAGGCCCGCCACAAGCTGGACCGCAAGATCAAGGCCGAGGCGAAATGGGCCGTCGAGGGCATCAGCGCCCGGCGCAAGCGCAACCAGGGCCGGGTGCGCGCCCTGGCCGCGCTGCGCGAGGAACGCGCCGGCCAGATCCGCCGTCAGGGCACCGCGGCGATGGAGATGGACGCCGGCCAGCAGTCCGGCAAGCGGGTCATCGACGCCAGGGGTATCTCGAAATCCTTCGGCGAGCGGGTGATCCTGAAGCCCTTCGACCTGCGCGTGCTGCGCGGCGACCGCGTCGCCTTCGTCGGCCCGAACGGCGCCGGCAAGACCACGCTGATCAAGATGCTGACCGGCGAGCTGGCCCCCGACAACGGCGAGGTGAAGCACGGCACCAATCTCGACATTGCGGTCTTCGACCAGGCCCGCAGCGCCATCGACGAAACGGTCAGCCTGTGGGACGCGCTGGCGGGCGATCCGGCGATGCGGGTCTCGGGGCGCGCCGACCAGGTCATGGTGCGGGGCCAACCCCGCCATGTCGTCGCCTATCTCAAGGATTTCCTGTTCGACGAGGCGCAGGCCCGCGCGCCGGTCGGCAGCCTGTCGGGCGGCGAGAAGGCGCGGCTGCTGCTGGCGCGGATCATGGCCCGGCCCTCGAACCTCCTGGTGCTGGACGAGCCGACGAACGATCTGGACGTCGAGACGCTGGACCTCTTGCAGGACATCCTGGGCGATTACGACGGCACCGTTCTGCTGGTCAGCCACGACCGCGATTTCATCGACCGCGTGGCCACGACCACCGTGGCGATGGAGGGCGACGGCCGCGCCACGATCTATCCCGGCGGCTGGTCGGATTATCGCCGCCAGCGCCCCGAGACGGTCGCGGTTGCCGAGCCGCCCAAGCCCGCGGCACCGAAGCCCGCGGCACCCGAGCCAAGGGCTACCGCGCCGCGCACCGGCCTGAGCTTCACCGAGAAGAAGCGGCTCGAGGCGCTGCCCGGCATCATCGAGCGGCTCGAGGCCGAGATCGGCAAGCTGACCGAATTCCTGGCCCAGCCCGACCTGTTCCAGACCCAGCCCGCGAAATTCTCCAAGGCGAGCGAGGGGTTGACCGAGCGCCAGGCCGCGCTGGAGGCCGCCGAGGAGGAATGGCTGGATCTGGCCGGGCGCGAGCAGGGCTAGCCGCCCGCGAAAAAGCGCGGCCCCGAAGGACCGCGCCAGTCGTCGAGCCGGGGGGAGAACGGCTCAGAGTATGAAGTCCGAGGCGGCGTAGTTGCCCGCCAGGGTCGCGCCATCGGCGATGCGGATGCGCATCTCGGCTGCGGCATCGCCGTCGACATTGACCTGGAGCCAGGTCTCGGCGCCGTTGTTGATCACCCAGGCGGTGCCGGCGCCGCCATTGGTGGTGCCGTGGAAGGTGAACGCCTGATTGCCTGCGACCAGGGTATTGGCGTCGATGGCCGACAGATCGAACCGGTCGCCCGGCGCCCCGCCGGCCCCGTCGAAGCCGTTGATCAGGTCGATACCGACCCCGACCGCCGAGTCGCTGAGGGCGACAAAGCGGAAGACATCGAACCCGGCGCCATCGTTCAGCGTGTCAGAGCCTGCGCCACCAATCATGGTGTCGTTGCCGCTGCCACCCTGGATGAAATCGGCGCCTACCCCACCCGAAACGAGGTCGTTACCGCCCATGCCTTGCAGGAAGTCGTTGCCCCCAAGGCCATAGACCCTGTCGTTGCCGGCATTGGCGTTCACGCGATTCGCGCCGGCCGTGCCGTTGATCGTGTCATTGCCGATGCCCGAAAGCACGTTCTCGAAGTTCACGAAGCTTTCGCCGCCGTAGTTGGTGACGCCGGTTGCAAGGTTGATGGAATAATTCCCCGACCATGCCGTGGTGTTCAACCAGTCGGTGCCGTTGCCGCCATCCAAAGTTTCGCCGCCGCCATTTCCAGCAAGAACCGAATCGGCTCCGTCTCCAGCGTAATATTGGCCGTATCCACTGGAAATGATGGTGTCATTGCCAGAAACGCCGTAAACGGTATCAGTGCCTACACCAGCATTGATATAATCGTTACCATTGCCGCCGTAGAGATAGTCGTTACCGTTGTAACCGTAAATATAGTCGTTTCCGTCGTTTCCGTAGATGTAATTTGCGATGTCGGTTCCGATCAGCGTATCATTGCCAGAGCCGGAATAGAGATGTTCGAAATTGACGAAGCTCTCTCCGCTCCAGTTGGTGGCGCCGCTGGCGAGGTTGACGGAGTAGTCCCCGCTCCAGGCGGCGGTATTCAGCCAGTCGGTGCCGGCGCCGCCGTCCAGCGTCTCGCCGCCGCCGTTTCCGGCATAGACATAGTCGTTGTCGTTCCCGGCGGAGTAATAGCCGTAGCCGCTGGAAACGAGCGTATCGTTGCCGGCCACGCCATAGACCGTGTCGGTGCCGGTTCCGGCATGCAGATAGTCGTTGCCATTGCCGCCATAGAGGTAGTCGTTGCCGCCGTAGCCATAGATGTAATCGTTACCGTCATTGCCATACATGGTATTCGCGCCGGCGGTGCCGTAAAGCGTGTCATTGCCCGAACCGGAATAGATGTTTTCGAAATTCACGAAGCTTTCAAATGAGAAGTTGGTCGCGCCGGTGCCAAGGTTCACCGAGTAATTTCCGCTCCAGCTGGTGGTATTCAGCCAGTCGGTGCCACCGCCGCCGTCCAGCGTCTCGCCGCCGCCGCTGCCGGCATAGATATAGTCGTTGCCGGTATCGCCATAATATTGGCCGTAGCCGCTGGAAACGATCGTGTCGTTGTCTTCCCAGCCATGCACGGTATCGATGCCGGTGCCGGCGTGGATATAATCATTGCCGCTGCCGCCGGAGAGATAGTCGTTGCCGGCGTCGCCGTAGATGGTGTCGTTTCCGCCCTGACCCAGGACATAGTCATTCCCCGCCAAGGCGTAGAATACCTCATTGGCCGACGTCCCGATCAGGGTGTCGTTGCCCGTTGTGCCGGTTGGCATGTCTTCCTCCTGTTCGCATTTGTCGCTGGGGCCTGTTCCGCCCGTGTCGCGAGAGTGCGCCCGCGCCCGTGAAGCCGGCGTGAAATATGGGCTCGGCGCTGAAATCCCTGCACAATCGGCGCGAGCCATGGGCGGGACCGGGGCGGGCAGGGATTGCCCCCTGCCGCCTGCGCCGCTATCGCAGGCAAAAAGGGGGTCCGGGAACCATGAGCGTCAACACATTCGGCCGCGTCTTCACCTTCACCACCTGGGGCGAAAGCCACGGTCCGGCGCTTGGCGCCACCGTGGACGGCTGCCCGCCCGGCGTCGCGCTGGACGAGGCCTGGATCCAGCAATTCCTGGACCGCCGCCGGCCCGGCACGTCCAAATTCACCACGCAGCGGCAAGAGCCGGACCAGGTCCGCATCCTTTCGGGCGTGTTCGAGGGACGGACCACCGGCACGCCGATTCAGCTGATGATCGAGAACACCGACCAGCGCAGCAAGGATTACGGCGACATCGCCCAGGCCTTCCGTCCCGGCCATGCCGATATCGCCTATCACCTGAAATACGGCATCCGCGACTATCGCGGCGGCGGGCGGTCCAGCGCGCGCGAGACGGCGGCGCGGGTCGCGGCCGGGGGCGTCGCCCAGGCGGTGCTGCGCGACCTGGTGCCGGGGCTGAAGATCACCGGCTACATGGTGCAGATGGGCACGCTGCACCTGGACCGGGCGAATTTCGACGCGGCAGAGATCGGCAGGAACCCGTTCTTTCTGCCCGATGCCTCGGCGGTGCCGGCCTGGGAGGATTACCTGAACGGCATCCGCAAAGCCCAGGACAGCGTCGGCGCCGCGCTCGAGGTGCTGATCCAGGGCTGCCCGCCGGGCCTGGGCGCGCCGGTCTATGCCAAGCTCGACACCGACCTGGCGGCGGCGATGATGTCGATCAACGCGGTGAAGGCCGTCGAGATCGGCGAGGGCATGGCGGCGGCGGCCCTGACCGGCACCGAGAATGCCGACGAGATCCGCATGGGCAACGAGGGCCCGCGCTATCTCTCGAACCACGCCGGCGGCATCTTGGGCGGCATCTCGACCGGGCAGGATATCGTGGTCCGTTTCGCGGTGAAGCCCACGAGCTCGATCCTGACCCCGCGCCGGACCATCAACCAGAAGGGCGAGGAGATCGAGCTGATCACCAAGGGCCGGCACGACCCCTGCGTCGGCATCCGTGCCGTGCCCATCGCCGAGGCCATGGCGGCCTGCGTGATCCTGGACCATCTGCTTCTGGACCGGGCCCAGACCGGCGGCCAACGCGGCCGCATCGGCTAAGCGCGCGATTCGGCAGCGCGCAAGGGAGGGGAACGCCGTTCCCCTCTTGCCCCGCTTCGCGGGCCAATTCACCCCATGGGGTATTTTCGCAACAAAGAAGGCCCGGGCGTGGCGGCTCGGGCCTTCTTTGTTTTTCAAATACCCCTGCGGCGGTGATGTTGTCGCAAGATTGTCACAATGTTTTCGCATAACCGTCGCATCACCGGCCTAGACAGCGCGCAGGCCAAGACGGCCCGATGAACTTCAGGAGTGATCCGATGAAATCCGCCCAACTCACCGTTTCGGCCCTGGCCGTGATCGCCGCCACCGCCTCGGTCGCCTCGGCCCGCGACCAGATCCAGGTCGCCGGCTCGTCCACGGTGCTGCCCTATTCGACCATCGTCGCCGAAGCCTTCGGCGAGAATACCGACTTCCCGACCCCGGTGGTGGAATCGGGCGGTTCCTCGGCCGGTCTGAAGAAATTCTGCGAGGGCGTGGGCGAGAACACCATCGACATCGCCAACTCCTCGCGCCCGATCAAGGACAGCGAGAGGGAGGCCTGCAAGGCCGCCGGCGTGACCGACATCATGGAAGTCCGCATCGGCTATGACGGCATCGTCTTTGCCAGCGACATTGCCGGCAACGACTTCCAGTTCACCGCCGCCGACTGGTTCAACGCCCTGGCCGCCGAGGTGGTCAAGGACGGCAAGGTGGTCGCGAACCCCTATACCAAGTGGAGCGAGATCCGCGCCGACCTGCCCGAGCAGGAGATCCTGGCCTTCGTGCCCGGCACCAAGCACGGCACCCGCGAGGTCTTCGAGGAGAAGGTGATCGCGGCCGGCTGCAAGGAATCCGGCGCCGCCGAGGTCTTTGCCAAGGAAAAGGGCGAGGAGGACGGCGAATCGGCCTGCATGGCGCTGCGCACCGACGGCAAGTCCGTGGACATCGACGGCGACTATACCGAGACCCTGGCCCGCATCCAGTCGGCCAAGAACGGCATCGGCGTCTTCGGCCTGTCCTTCTATGAAAACAACACCGACAAGCTGAAGGTCGCGACCATCGCCGGCATCACCCCCTCGACCGAGACCATCGCCAAGGGCGAATACCCGGTGTCGCGCCCGCTGTTTTTCTATGTCAAGAAGCAGCACATCGGCGAGATCCAGGGCCTGAAGGAATTCGCCGAATTCTTCGTCTCGGACGAGATCGCCGGACCCGAGGGGCCGCTGGCCGCCTATGGCCTGGTCGCCGATCCGGAACTGGCCACGGTGCAGAAGGCCGTCGCCGATGAAGTGACTATGGCCGAATAAGGTGGCGGGCGCGGGGCAGGGATCCCGCGCCCTTTTCCGTTTCCAGACACTTTCCCAGCCACGAGGGCCTCATGCCTGTCTCCTGGACCCTGCTGATCGTGCTTGCGCTGGCACTGGCGGGCTATCTTGCCACCCGGGCGCGGGCCGTCGCCCTGACCGGCGGCGATACCCGCAAGCTGCATTCGCGGCCCAGCTACCACGGCTGGAACGCGGCGCTGCTGACCGCGCTGCCCGCGCTGTTCCTGATCGCCATCTGGCGCTTCGTCCAGCCGGCGGCGAATACCACCCTGGTCGCCGTGGCCGGGCTGGCGCTGGCCGCGCTGGGACTGGTCCTTGCGTTGACCCGCACCGGGCCCGCGTTCCGCGCCCGCAATGCCGTCGAAAGCATGGTCAAGGGCCTGTTGATCCTGTGCTCCAGCATCGCCATCCTGACCACCGCCGGCATCGTCTTCTCGATGCTGTTCGAGACCGGGAACTTCTTCCAGCAATATCCCTGGCAGGACTTCTTCTTCGGCACCACCTGGTCGCCAAGATTTGGCGGCGGCTCGCAGCTGGGGATCCTGCCGCTGGTCTGGGGCACGATGTATATCTCGCTGATCGCGCTGGCGGTCTCGGTGCCGATCGGGCTGTTCGCGGCAATCTATATGTCGGAATACGCCTCGCCCCGGCTGCGCAGCATCGCCAAGCCCGCGATCGAGGTGCTGGCCGGCATCCCGACCATCGTCTACGGGCTTTTCGCGCTGATCACCGTCGGGCCGATGCTGCGCGACTGGTTCGCCCAGCCGCTGGGGCTTGGCGCCTCGGGGTCGTCGGTGATGACGGCGGGGCTGGTCATGGGCATCATGCTGATCCCCTTCGTCAGCTCGCTGTCGGACGACATCATCAATGCCGTGCCGCAGAGCCTGCGCGACGGCGCGCTGGGGCTGGGCTCGACCCATTCCGAGACCATCAAGAAGGTGGTGCTGCCCGCCGCTCTGCCGGGCATCGTCGGCGCCATCCTGCTGGCCGCGTCCCGCGCCATCGGCGAGACCATGATCGTCGTCATGGGCGCCGGCGCGGCCGCGCAGATGAGCGTGAACCCCTTCGAGGCCATGACCACGATCACCGTCAAGATCGTCAGCCAGCTGACCGGAGACACCGATTTCGCCGCGCCCGAGACGCTGGTCGCCTTTGCCCTGGGCCTGACGCTGTTCGTCGTCACGCTGATGCTGAACATCATCGCCCTTTACGTCGTGCGCAAATACCGGGAGCAGTACGAATGAGCGACGCCACCTTTTCCGGCGGGCAGAAGGCCTCGCTGCTGGTCGCCGACCCGCATACCCGCAAGCGCAATGCCGCCGAATCCCGCTTTCGCGGCTATGGGCTGGCAGCGATCATCGTCTCGATGGTCATGCTGGTGGTGCTGTTGTTCACCATCCTGACCGGCGGCATCGGCGCCTTTCGCCAGACCTATCTGGAAATCCCGGTGACGCTGGATGCGGCGCAGCTCGACAAGTCCGGCACCCGCGATCCCGAGCAGATCAAGAAGGTGCTGACCCTGACCTATGGCAAGCTGTTGCAGCAGGCGCTGGACAAGGCCATTGCCGACAAGGGCATCCAGGTCGCCGACCTGTCCGACAAGGACCGCGCCGGGCTGATCTCCAAGGAGGCCTCGGCCCAGCTGCGCAACCGCGTGCTGGCCGACCCCGAACTGATCGGCCAGACCGTCGAGGCCCGCGTGCTGGTGAACGGCCGCGTGGACGGCTATTACAAGGGCCGCGTCAGCATGGAGAGCGCGGCGCGCGACGGCAATACCTCACCGGCGCAGCTGCAACTGGCGGACGCGCTGAAGGCGCAGGGCATGCTGGCGACCACTTGGAACTGGTCCTTCCTGACCATGCCCGACAGCTCGGACCAGCGCCCGGAATCGGCGGGCGTCGGCATCGCCATCCTCGGCTCGCTCTACATGATGCTGGTGGTGCTGGTGCTCTCGGTGCCGATCGGGGTCGCGGCCTCGATCTATCTGGAAGAATTCGCGCCCAAGAACCGCTGGACCGACATCATCGAGGTCAATATCTCGAACCTCGCCGCGGTGCCGTCCATCGTCTTCGGCATCCTCGGCCTGGCCGCCTTCATCAACTTCGCCGGCCTGCCGCAATCGGCGCCCATCGTCGGCGGGTTGGTGCTGACGCTGATGACGCTGCCCACCATCATCATCGCCACCCGCGCGGCGCTGAAGGCGGTGCCGCCCTCGATCCGCGACGCGGCGCTGGGGGTGGGGGCGTCCAGGATGCAGTCGGTGTTCCACCACGTCCTGCCGCTGGCGCTGCCGGGCATCCTGACCGGCACCATCATCGGCCTGGCGCAAGCCCTGGGCGAGACCGCGCCGCTGCTGCTGATCGGCATGGTGGCCTTCGTCAAGAACTTCCCCGCCGCGCCGCCGGACGGGCTGTTCGACCCCGCCTCGGCCCTGCCGGTGCAGGTCTTCAACTGGACCCAGCGCGCGGACCCCGCCTTCATGGAACGGGCCTCGGGGGCGATCATCGTCCTGCTGGTGTTCCTGCTCTGCATGAACCTTCTTGCCATCTTCCTGCGTCGCAAGTTCGAGCGTCGGTGGTAAACCCGGGACGGAGAACCGATATGAACGACATGAGAACCCTGGAGCGTGCCGTGGAGCAGACGGAAAACAAGATCTCGGCACGGAATGTGCAGGTCTGGTACGGCGACAAGCACGCCATCAAGGACGTGAACGTCGACATCCTCGACAAGACCGTGACCGCCTTCATCGGTCCGTCGGGCTGCGGCAAGTCCACCTTTCTGCGCTGCCTGAACCGGATGAACGACACCATCGACATCAGCCGGGTCGAGGGCAAGATCATGCTGGACGGCGAGGACATCTATGACCGCCGCGTCGATCCGGTGCAGCTGCGCGCCCGCGTCGGCATGGTGTTCCAGAAGCCGAACCCGTTTCCGAAGTCGATCTTCGACAACGTGGCCTATGGCCCGCGCATCCACGGCCTTGCGCGCAACCGCGCCGAGCTGGACGAGATCGTGGAACGCTCGCTGCGGGGCGCGGCGCTGTGGAACGAGGTCAAGGACCGTCTGCAGGATCCCGGCACCGGCCTGTCCGGCGGTCAGCAGCAGCGGCTTTGCATCGCCCGCGCCGTCGCGACCCAGCCCGAGGTGCTGCTGATGGACGAGCCCTGTTCGGCGCTGGACCCCATCGCCACCGGCCAGGTCGAGGAGCTGATCGACCAGCTGCGCGCCGAATTCTCGGTGGTGATCGTGACCCACTCGATGCAGCAGGCGGCGCGGGTCAGCCAGAAGACCGCCTTCTTCCACCTGGGCAACCTGGTGGAATATGGCAGCACGGACGACATCTTCACCAATCCGCGCGACCCGCGCACCGAAAGCTATATCTCGGGCCGCATCGGCTAGGCCGGAAAGGGATCTGACATGAACAACGAACGCCATATCCTCTCGGCCTTCGACCGCGACCTGGAGACCGTGCAGGCGCTGGTCGTCAAGATGGGCGGCATGGTCGAAAGCGCCATCCACGACGCCGCCACCGCGCTGGAAAGCCGCGACGAGGAGAAATCCGAAGAGGTCCGCCGCCGCGACAAGGCCATCGACGCGCTGGAGATGCAGATCAATGAAGAGGCGGCGCGGCTGATCGCGCTGCGCGCCCCCCGCGCCACCGACCTGCGCATGGTGCTGTCGGTGATCAAGATCTCGCATATCCTGGAGCGCGTCGGCGACTATGCCAAGAACATCGCCAAGCGCAGCCACGTCCTGGCCGAGATGCCCGCCATCGAAGGCGCCGGCATGGCGCTGCGCCGCATGTCGGCCACGGTCGAGGCGATGATGAAGGACGCGCTGGACAGCTATATCCAGCGCGACGCCGCCCTGGCCGAGGACGTGCGCAAGCGCGACCTGGAAGTCGACCAGATGTATAACGCGCTGTTCCGCGAGTTCCTGACCTATATGATGGAGGATCCGCGCAACATCACCGCCTGCATGCACCTGCATTTCATCGCCAAGAACATCGAGCGCATGGGTGACCATGCCACCGGCATCGCCGAGCAGGTGATCTATATCGCCACCGGCGAGCTGCCCGAGGACGCGCGCCCCAAAGGCGAAAGCGTGCCGCGGCTGGAAGGGGCGTGAGCCATGGCACAATCGCAACCCTGCGTTCTGGTGGTCGAGGATGAGGGCGCGCAGCGCGAGGTGCTGAAATACAACCTCGAAGCCGAGGGCTTTGCCGTCGTCATGGCCGAGAACGGCGACGAGGCCATGCTGCTGGTCGCCGAGGAACAGCCCGACCTGATCGTGCTCGACTGGATGCTGCCCAATGTCTCGGGCATCGAGGTCTGCCGCCGGGTCAAGGCCGACCCCTCGACGCGGGCCATCCCGATCATCATGCTCTCGGCCCGGTCCGAGGAGGTGGACCGGGTGCGCGGCCTGGAAACCGGCGCCGACGACTATGTCGTGAAGCCCTATTCCGTGGTCGAGCTGATGGCGCGGCTGCGCACCCAGTTGCGCCGCACCCGCCCGGCCTCGATGGGCGAGCGGCTGAGCTTTGCCGACATCATCCTGGATTCATCCGAGCATCGGGTGTTCCGGGGCGGCCAGCCGCTGCACCTGGGTCCGACCGAGTTCCGCCTGCTGTCGACGCTGATGGAAAAGCCGGGCCGGGTCTGGACGCGCGAGCAATTGCTGGACCGGGTCTGGGGCCGCGACATCTATGTCGATACCCGCACCATCGACGTGCATGTCGGCCGGCTGCGCAAGGCGCTGATGGCGCATGGCGGCGACAATCCGGTGCGCACCGTGCGCGGCGCCGGCTATTCGCTGGGCTGAGGCCCAGGGCAGCGCGAACGCAGAAAGGGCCGGCGCGACGCCGGCCCTTTCGCATGTCGATGCGGCTGGTTACTGGACCAGCGGCTTGTGGTGCTGGGCGTGGCGCACCGCCAGCTTGCGGCCGGTGCGGCCCGAGGCCAGCAGCCGCGCGCCGGCGGGCTGCTCATCCTCGGCCCGCTCGCGCAGTTCCGGGAAGATCGCGAAGATTTCCTCGCGCGCGCTGGCGCCGACGGATTTCAGCGCCTCGGTGCCGGTATAGAGCGACTCGGTCTCGGCCCCTTCCGACAGCACGATCTCGTGGCGGTCGAACAGGATGTGGAAATATTCCACCGATTCCAGGTCATGGGCGACGTCGATCCCGTCGATCTGCAGCAGTTGCTTGGCGGCGACCAGAACCTCGGCGCAACCGAACATCTTCTGCGCGATCTTCGAACGCACCAAGATGCGGTGCTGCGGCGAGACGACCAGGTCGCGCTCGGGCAGACCCTGGCCCAGCGCGCCGGCCGAGATGCGGATCGGGCGCAGGTTCGGGTTGACCGCCAGCGACTTGGCGCACAGCACGCGCGAACCGATCCAGCGCACGTCCTGCGCGCCGTGGTCGCGGGTGATGACCTTCATGCCGGCGCGCAGGTCCTCGACCGCGACGGGGCCGTCCTCGGTCTGGATCAGCGTGCCGCGCGCGAAGCAGGGGAAGCAGTGCCGGTCGGTGAAGATGCCGTCGTGGCACAGATCGTAGCAATGCGGGTCGCGGGGGAACTCGACCGAGACGATCGGGCGGGTGGTCAGCGCCTGCACCTCGGCCTCGGAGGCGCCATGGGGCGGCGGCATCAGGAAGGTGTTGCCGCCGGTGTCCTGCATGATGCGGACCGGGATCGACAGCGTCTCGGTGCTGCCGTCGGGGTTCAGGAAGGTGACGGAGGTATTCTTGACGATGAAGGTCGAATCCACCTGATAGCTGTTCTCGTGGCCGTCGCCGTCGGCGTCGTGCCGGATGGTTTCCGAGAATTTGCCGAACAGCCCGTCATTGGTCTTGATGACGCCGTCGTGGTTGCGGTCATTGGCGCTGACCTCGACCAGTTGCTTCGACAGCGGGTCGCTGTCCGAGCCGTAGCTGGTGTTGCCCAGGACCTTGCTGGCCTTTTCCGCGCCGGGGAAGAGCTCGTTGGGATCCATGTCGGCCATCTTGCCGAGATAGATCATGTTTTCGCAGCCGGGGCCCGAGGGGCCGCAATGGTCGCCGCCGTGGTTGGTGGTCATCATTAACATCCTGATCAGATACGCGCCTTGGTCACAGGCGGCGTAATCGGTTACCTTGCCCGTCCGCCCGGGTAACCAGCGCATCCGTGTGCCATAGGGGCGTTCCCGGCTAAGACCGGCCGGCGGAGACTCGTTACCAGGCTGCAACACGCAACATCGGTCCACATGGCCCGACGCCTTTTCATCCAAATTGTTCACGTTTTTGGCAAGCGCAAATACTGAACTGATAGTTCGGTATTGTTCTGGAGTAGGAAGGTGCCGATGGAAGTTTTAGATTAATTTCAAATAACTTGCGCTTTCCAGAGAACCTAGGCGCCTTCAGGCCGATCCTGGCACCAGAATAGCGTTAACCTTATTTAGATTGAATGTTGCATATTTGCTGCAAGCAGGGGTGGTGCAGCGCTGCGGCGTAAAGCCGGCCCCTCAGCCAGGGCCAGGAAGGGAGGAGTCGTCATGACGTTGCCACCCTCACATGGCGATCAAACAGCGGCTCAACCGCCTTTCTGGATGAAGGAATGACGTTCCGCGAGATCGCGCATAAACTGGCCGATTCTGAAGTCTCGGAAGTCCGGAGTGAGCAAATCCGCGAGATCGCCCGTGCCTTTGGCGTCCCGCCAGCCATCCTTTTCGAGACCAGCCGCGCCACCTGGTTGAATTATGAGCAATCGCGCGGGGATTTTCTCAATGGCACCCCGCGCCCCTGGCTCTCCCGTTGGGCCGCCGCCTATACGCGCTGCCTGATCGCCCCCGGAGGTCGCCCGGTCTTCGTGATCGAGGCAGTTGCGACGATATATTGTCTGTGGATCCGTGCCACGGCGTTCACCGCCGGAGCCGTGGCTGGCCGAACAGCTGCAGCGATCCGGCAAGCTGTTCATGGAGTTCGCAGAGGACCGTGGCCCCAGTGGGGCCGCGTAAGCCCCGGAGAACACCACCGCTCCGGTGCTGGATCCGGGGCGCGGGACGACAAAGACCGGATATCTCTGGGCCTTGGCCCGCGATGACTGGCCATGGGGCGGCGAGGATCTGCCCGGCGTGGTCTACTTCTACGCCCCGGCGGCCATTGAAGCTCTCGACGAAGCCGTTCTGCATCGGTTTGCCGGGTGGGATGTAGTGCCACTCAACGCGTTCTTCCTGCCAGCGCAGGATCGCGTTCGAAGTCGACTCGGTGCCGTTGTCGGAGAGCACCATACAGGGCAGACCCCGCATCTCGGCGATCCGGTCGAGTTCCCGGGCGACCCGGTGCCCGGTGGGCGAGGTGTCGACGACCGCCGCCAGGCATTCCCGGCTGAAGTCGTCGCGCACGCACAGGATCCGGAACCTGCGGCCATGGACCAGGCTGTCGGAGACGAAGTCCAAGCTCCAGCGCTGGTTCGGTCCCTGCGGGATCGCCATCGGCGCCCGCGTTCCGAGCGCCCGCTTGTGGCCGCCGCGCTTGCGCACCGTCAGCCGCTCTACGCCGCAGGCGGTAGAGCTTCTTCCCGTTCACCTCCCGGCCCTCCCGAGCGAGCAGGATGTGCAGGCGTCGGTAGCCGAAGCGTCGCCGTTCACGTCATCCGGCCGGGTGGACCGGCAACGGAAGACCCGCGGATCGATCCCGACCAGCCCGCAGGCACGACGTTGCGTATAGCTCTTCGGACATGGCCCATCACGGCGCTTCTCCTTGCCCCGGGCTTCAGAAGTTTTTTCCGAGCATCTCGCGGAGCGTCGAGACATCCATCATCGACTCCGCAAGCAGCTTCTTCAGTCGCGCGTTCTCGTCCTCGAGCTGCTTCAGCCGCTTCGCCTCGCTGACCTCCAGGCCGCCATACCTCGAGCGCCACTTGCAGAAGATCGCATCGCTGATGCCGTGCTCGCGGCACTGAGCTACTCCCCATCTCTTGGACAGTTTCCGGGATGATTTAAGCTACTCTCTGCCCCTGCTGATCGGTTTCGATCTGGTTGAAGTAGACCACGGCGGGCGGCTGTCCGCCATGGGCGGCGTGGGGCCGCTGGTGGTTGTAGAAGGTGATCCATCGGCCAACGCCCGCCTTCGCCTGCGAGCCGGTCTCCCAGGCGTGCAGATAGACGCACTCATACTTCAGGGACCGCCAAAGGCGCTCGATGAAGATGTTGTCGAGACACCGGCCCTTGCCGTCCATCGAGATCCGGGTGCCGATCCGTTTCAGCCGGTCGGTCCAGGCGAAGGACGTGAACTGCGAGCCCTGATCGGTGTTCATGATCTCGGGCGGGCCGAAGCGGTGGACCGCCTCGTTCAGCGCCTCGACGCAGAAGTCGGCTTCGAGCGTGTTCGAGATGCGCCAGGCCAGCACCTTGCGGGTGAACCAGTCCATGATGGCGACCAGGTAGAGGAAGCCTCGTCGCATCGGCAGATAGGTGATGTCGGCACACCAGGCATGGTTGTGCCGATCGACCCGCAGGCCACCCAGCAGATAGGGGTAGGTCTTGTGCCCCTTCGCAGGCTTGCTGGTGTTGGGCTTCTGGTAGATCGGCATCAGACGCATGAGCCGCATCAGCCGCCGGATGCGCTTCATGTTCACTGGGTGCCCTTCGTTCTGCAGGTGCCAGGTCATCTGCTGGACGCCGTAGAAGGGGGTTTCCAGGAACTGACGGTCGATCAGCCGCATGAGCGCCAGGTTCATCTCGGTCTCGCCCTGCGGTGCGTAGTAGAACGACGACCGCGAGATCGACAGCAGACGGCATTGCGCCCCGACCGACAGCGTGGGGTGAGAGCGTTCGATCATCCCGCGCCTCACCTGCCGGTCCAGGGCTTGAGCTTTCGTGACAAAAAATCGTTGGCGACGGCCAGCTCTCCGATCTTGGCGTGCAGCGATCGCACCGTCTCCTCGTCGACCTCGGCCTTCTTCTTCCTGCCGCGTTCGAAGATGTCCGATGCCCCCTCGAGCAGCGCCTTCTTCCACTGGTGGATCATCGTCGGATGCACGCCGTATTCCGCGGCCAGCTCCGACACGGTGCGCTCGCCCTTCACGGCTTCCAGCGCCACGCGAGCCTTGAAGCCCGCGTCATGGTTCCTGCGTTTCGACATCGTCTGTTCTCCTCGTTCTTGGAGACCAGCAGACGGAAGATCAGAGCTTACGTCACTGTCCGATTTTCGGGGAGGTGCTCAGGCCGTCCTGCTTATCGCCCGCCGCTAGGCTCCAGACTCATTAACTTTAGAGCCAGAAGAAGAACGGTTGCGGCGAGAGCTATGGCCGAGAGGAAGACGATGGCGCCTGTCGTATCGGGTCGCGCCCCGCCTCTAATCCTCAGCATGGCAGCGGCTCCGGTGTAATCGCCGACGGGGTCAGCGGTGACAAACATGCGGATCGGGCGTCCCTGCGCATCGGCAACGGCATGAAGCTTCGTGTTCATGCCGCCCTTCGTGCGCCCGATCAGGCGCCCACCTTGGTCGAACGGACAGACAGAGGGACAGATCAATCGGCTGAAGACCCTCAAGCGTCAGATGTATGGCCGCGCCAACATTGACCTGCTCAGGGCAAGGCTCATCGCGCCAGCATGAACCCAAAATGCTCCAACTTTGAGGCAGCCCCTATTTTGCACGCCGATTGGGGGTCAGTTTTGGGAGCCGATTGACAGACCACAACGTACATACCGTCACGGTCAGCGACCTTGT
This sequence comes from Paracoccus sp. N5, assembly GCF_000371965.1. Lineage (NCBI taxonomy): Bacteria > Pseudomonadati > Pseudomonadota > Alphaproteobacteria > Rhodobacterales > Paracoccaceae > Paracoccus > Paracoccus sp. N5. The sequence continues at coordinate 63,969 of NZ_AQUO01000001.1, forward strand.
TTAATTTACGTTTTGGTTTCAGGGCTTCGACGCCCGCGTTGGACCCTCCGAGATCGCTCAGAAAATGCGAGAGAGCCGCCAGGTTTTGAGATTTATTGATCTATTTCAGATCCTTATGGAGTGATGTGGCATAAAATCGGCGGTATTCGGCGGGGGCCAGAATCACTCCCACTCGATTGTCATCAAGAGAAAAATATCTTTTCACATCAACATGTTACTTATGACCATTCGCCTGATGCCATGATAAATACCATGTGACGCCAAGGCAGATTGAGTTAGCCACCATCGGATGCGGTCCAACCTCCGGCCTTGCGCCGCTTCTCCCGCTCGGCGTCGGCCAAGTCGCCGGGCCACCCCGCCAACTCTTCATTGGTGAGGCCCGCCAGGATTTGCGGCAGGTTCATGGTCCGGTGTGGAGGGGGCGGCAGGTCATTGGACGGCGGGCCGTCGGTTATGAAACATGGCTCGGTTTGGTTGTCCTGGTGCAGCTTCGTCATTCTCTTTCCTCTTGGCGTTCATTTGGCCTGCGGCCAGGGCAAATCAAGCGCGCGACGGCCTTGCCGAAAACGAACATTGCGCAACAAGGCTATCTCCCGCGACCCCGCGGGCGTGCCTGCCATGCTTCCTCGACCAATTCCGGGGTGATAGCTTCCCGAAGCACGCGCAGTGCGTTGTCGGAATACCTCGGGTGTTTTTGAGACCCGAACTCAAACACCATGACGTTGGCTTGATCTTCGTCTATACGCAGGAAGTCGCGGACAGCCTTGGCCTTATTGATTGTCAACCCCAGCTTTCCCGCCAACGCACTCGGACTCCAGTGGTATTTTTTCTGGAGATCTACGTCGCGGATAGCCGCCGCACCCTCTGGGTCATCACCCGACACGAAGCGAACCGCTGGAGCGTCTGCGGCTCGGGTGATTCGGACTCGAATCGTCGGACCGTCTCCTTCAATGTTCGTTGCTAGGGTCATCAATCGTGGAAATACCTGCTCCACGGGAGTGTCGTCTTTGATCGCCTCTTCAATTCGATCCAGATCTCGTTTGGAAACTGCAACCTCTTCACTGACATGGGCTTCCATCGCCAGGAGTGCCGTGATTCGGCCTCTAGCCTCGTCTCTCGCCCTTCGGCCCGGAGCAAGCAGGTCTCTAGGTCATGTTGACAAATGGCGGAGCCAGAGCCTGATGCAGGCGACGTCGACGAAGCCAAGGAAGCTTTCGGCGGTTTTGTCGTAGCGGGTTGCAAGGCGGCGGCTATTTTTCAGCTTGTTGAAGCAGCGCTCGACCATGTTGCGCAGGGTGTAGATGGTCATGTCGACAGCCTTGCGCACCCTTCGGTTCCTTCGCATCGGTATCATGGGCAGGGCGTTGCGGCTCTCGATGTCTTCCCGAATTTTATCAGAGTCATAGCCCCTGTCGGCGACCAGAACTGCTGGTTGCGGCAGGTTGTCGGCCATCACCATATCATAGCCGGTGTAGTCGGAATCCTGCCCCGGCGTGATCTCGGTCCTCATCGGGAGGGCCTGCGCCGTTGACGCGGAGATGGATCTTGGTCGAGAAGCCGCCTCTCGAACGGCCAAGAGCCTCTTTCGGAGTCCCCCTTTTGCGCCCGCCGCATGATGATGGGCGCGGTACACAGTGCTATCAACCATCTGGAGCTTGTCTGGCGCGATCCCAGCGTGGTTCAGCGCATCCAGGATATCCCTCCCACAGTCCCGCCAAAGTCCAGCGGCGGAACTGACGGTAGACCGAGGACCACTTGCCAAACTCTTCGGGCAGATCGCGCCATGGCGCACCAGTCCTTGCGATCCAGAATATACCATTCAGAACAAGACGATGGTCCGCAGGTTTCCGCCCGTTAGGGTGCCGGACGGCACGAATGAAGCCCTCGAAGAAGGTCCACTCATCGTCGGATATCAGGTTGCGTGCCAAGTTCATCTCCCACGTAGAGATGAGCTTGAATCATAGGACGACTGCCAGAGGAATCCCTTTTGTCAACACGACCTAATCTGTGCGTATTCCCGATTCACCAGCATTAAGAAATCAGGCAGCGGTTGGGTAGACAGAGGCAGAACCCGTACCGGAAGGTTATCTGCGATCGTGTCCTGGAAGTGCGCTGTCAGGATTTCATCCAACACCGTTATCAACGCCCTCGCGTTGATGTAGAGAGCGTCTTCGGGAACCACGATCATCCAGTGCTGGGCTTGGTCACGCAGCGCGTCGACGACTCGGATAGCCCCAGCTTGTGATGCGCTCATCCACCCTTTGGACTGAGCAATGTTCAACGCCTTCTCGATACCAATCGAGGTTCCCTTTTCTTTGTCAAAGACGTCCTGCCCCTTCTGAACCAACAACGCCTTAGCCAACATTTCGCTCGCGTGCTGAAGCATAAGAAGGACTGTTTCCGGCCTCCCATCGTCGTCGTGGTTATTGAATGCCTCCAACCCACGCTTTAACGAAGCTATAGCCTTGGCCTTCAGCGTCTTGGCTTCCCTCTTCAGCTTCATAATTGCTCCAATCTTTGGCTAATTTCAGACGAACGGGGCGGCGGAGGTGAGTTCGATCTACGTCACCTTCACCAGCTTCGCAGCCTTGGGGTCGTAGACGTAGCCGGTGATGCTGCCATCCTTGATGCGTGCAACGGCCTCGTCGATCACGAACAGCGGAACGAGAAACCATTCCTCGGGCTGCACGGGGTGACCGAAGCGGTCGTTGATGGTGATGTTCAACCGCGCGGGCGCGAACAGCCTGTGGAACAGGTTTTCCATCCGGGTGCGGTTGATGCCCGCGAGCTTGTAGGTCGCTACCACTTCGACCTTCGCCAGCAGGTAGGTGGAGTCGTGTTCGGCGTTGGCAATGCGCGTCTCCACCCTGCCGCCGGTCACGCCCATCTTGTGGATGATGTCGCGGTGCTGCGCGACATAGGGATGATCGGAGAGGGAGCGCAGGACGTAGATGGTGCCGCTTTCGACATCATCGGCCTCAAGCTCACCGCCGAAAGAGAGTTGCCCACTCTCGGGCGAGGCCAGCCGCCGCGCGGCGGGGTCGTCGTAGAACGCGCGCTGGAGCGAGCGCAACAGCAGATTGCTTTCGGTGCCGTTGGAGAAGATGAGGCGCAGGCGACGGTCCACTTCCCCGGCGGTGGTTTTCAACGGCTCGCCGACCTCGGCGACGTAGAGAGTAAGGCCGTCGAGAACGAAAAAGTCCCCGACTTCAATCGCACGACGGCCCGCTTCGATGGGCTGGGACTGGCGCATACCGGTTTTGACTTCCGCCTGCACGCGCTCGAACAAGGGCCGGAAGGTCTCGAAGTCCTCGCAGGGCTTGCGATCCGCGATCTCCTCGGCGGCGCGCTTTTCGGCGCTGGTACGGACATGGCGCAAGACCGTGATGTCGTCCGCGCCGGCAACATCCGCCAGTTCGGCAGCCAAGTCGTCGATGTCGATAGTTTCGTCCGCCGAAGCGGCAACGGTCGGTGCCCCAGCAAGCAAGCCCTGATGGTCTAGCGGCTCAAGCAAGGCGCGGCAATCCGGGAGCGCGCGTAGACGGTCGAGCCGCACGGCATATAGGCGCTCGAATATGTCGCGGTCTTCGCCATGCTCAGGCGCACGCCCGTGCCGCTCTGTGAAGCGTTGGATTTCCTCGAAGCCGGCAATGACACGCTCCTCGCTGGCTGGGCGGCCATTTTTCTTCTCAGGCGGAGCGAACTCGGCCAGCTCTGCCGCCAGGTCGTCAAGATCAGAGTTACTCATAGCGTCCCTCCGCCCTGAACCGCATGAAGGCGGCCGCACCTTCGGCAAGGTGCTTTTCCCAGGCGTCCTGCGAGGTAACCGATGGAGCCCTCCCACGTTCGCGTTTGAACTCAACCGCGCGCTTGGCGATCACTTTGGCATCTTCAGGCGTGATAGAGGTGCGTTTGGCCGAGATGGCCGCCGCGACCTGCTTCAAGCTGTCCTCGCTCATTGTCTTGGCGAGGATGGCATAGGCTTCGCCAAAGGGGTTGATGCGGTCGATGAGGTCAATGTCCAGCTCGCGCACGTCCATCGCAAAGCGGCGCACGCCATCGATCAGGGCGGTGTTAGGCGATCCGTCGCTCTCGCCTTCGGTGACAAGCCGCTTGGCCTGTTGCGTCAGGTTGAGGGCGGCGATGGCATGCTGGCGCACGGCCTCCTGATCTTCGGCGTCAAGCTCGGGATACTTGTCCTTGATGATCTTGCCCATGCGAACCTGCGTCAGCTCCTCGGGCACCAACTCCTCATCGAACAGGCCGCGCTCAATGGTGGGCTTGTCCTGCACGAAGGCCGCGATGACTTCGTTCAGGTCTTCCTGACAGATTCGCGCCGCCTCCTTGCTCTTGGGCTCGGCGATGCCCTTGATCTCGATTTGGTACGCCCCTGTCTGCTCATTGACACCGATGTTGCAGCGGTCCGGGTCATAGCCACCCTCGCCGTAGTTAAAACCCGGCACCGGGCCACTGTCGGGGTTCTTGGGCTTGAACTCGAAGCGCGGAGCAAGAACCTGCTCCATCAGCAGGCTCGCCGCGATGGCCTTTAACGTATCGTTAACGGCCTCGGTGACAGCTTCCTCGGCTGCGTCCGGCTCGGCGATCAGGTTGGTGAACCTCGCGCGGGTCTTGCCGGGCGCGTCGCGGGTAGCTCGGCCGATGATCTGCACGATCTCGGTCAGGCTGGCGCGGTAGCCCACGGTCAGTGCATGTTCGCACCAAATCCAATCGAAGCCTTCCTTCGCCATGCCCAGCGCGATGATGATGTCCACATGGTCGCGGTTGTTCTTCTGCGCCGGGTCTTTGAGTGAGGCGGACACGCGGTCGCGCTTGGCGGCATCGTCATCGACGAGATCGGCGATTCGCAGCACGCGGCCATCGGGGCGCTTGACACGTTGGAAGCCGGTCGCAGGGTCGATGCCTTGCCATTCACCCAGCGCCTCGATGATGTGCTCCACTTCCCGCATCTTGTCCTTCGTGCTCTCGCGCGAATTGACATTCGGGATGTGGATGATGGTCTTCTCGGCGGGATCGAGGACATTGAGGATGTCGTCGACGTAAGGCCCGCTGTAGAAGAAGTAGCCGATGTCGAGTTGCTTGAGGTACTCGTAGCCGTTGAGCTGTTCGTAGTAGGTGTAGGTGACGGTATCGAACTTCGACTCATCCTGCGGTGCAAGCACGGCCTCGGCGTCGCCACGGAAGTAGGAGCCGGTCATGGCAACGATGTGCGTCTTGCCCCGCGCGAAGAACTGCCCCAGGTGCAAGCCGAGCTTGTTGTCCGGGTTGGCCGAAACGTGGTGGAACTCATCGACCGCGATCAGTCGGTCGTCGAAAGCCTCCACGCCGTAGGCATCGACCGCGAAGCGAAAGGTTGCATGGGTGCAGACCAGCACCTTGTCGTCGCCTTCGAGGAATGCGCCCAGGGACTTGACCTTCCCGCCGTTGTCGTTGCCTGGCGCATTGCACAGGTTCCACTTGGGTTCGACCTGCCAATCGGACCAGAAGCCGTACTTCGACAGCGGCTCGTCGTTGAAGCTGGCACCGATGGACTTCTCCGGCACAACGATGATGGCCTGCTTCAAGCCTTGGTTCTTGAGCTTGTCGAGTGCCACGAACATCAGCGCACGGCTCTTGCCCGATGCGGGCGGCGACTTGATGAGCAGGTATTGCTCGCCCCGCTTCTCGTAGGCCCGCTCCTGCATGGGCCGCATCCCAAGAGCATTGGCCTTGGTCGATGCGCCGTTTCGGGCGTAGGTGACGGAAACGGACGGTACGGACTTGATCTTGTCGCTCATGCGTTGGCTCCCGCTTTGCGCTTCTTGCCCTTGGCCGGTGCAGCCGAAGCGGTCATCTTGGTATAGAGGTCAAACAGCTTTTCCAGCCGCTCGGTGTCGTTCTTGAAGCGCCGACCGATGTAGATGCGCTCCAGCACTTCGTCGTTGCGATCATGGGCAGCGCGCAGGTCGGCGGGCATGTTCTCAGGGTCATACAGGTCCGCGATGGTCGCGGGAAAGTGATGCTCCCGCGCCAGCAAAATGTCCTCGGCGCAGCGCGTGAGGTCGGCCCTCATCTTCTCGGTGAGCATGGGGACCGGGAACGTGTTCCAGCCCAGGGTATTGGAGTAGGAGAATCGCATTTCCAGTCGTACGCAGACTGTGGCGATCCAGACCCAGTGCAGCCGTGAGGCGATCAGCGCAAGGTTCCACAGTGGAGCGTCATAAAGAGCAAACGCCTTCTCCTGCACCACGCAATGTGGCTCCAGCAGGCCGATAGGAAGATAGGGGCGATTCTCGGAACTCACGCGCGGGACAATTAAGGCGTGACGATTCCCCATCGTCTGTTCCCGAAATCGCCACGGGGTGTCAGCCAGTTTTCGTGCGCTGGCGTCCTTGGTCGCGGCTCGTCTTGCACGGGCTACGTCCTCCACACGACGGGCAATGGCCGGAATGGCAAGGGCGGCCTCGGCCTCCTGATCCGCGATCCAGAGGCAGGCGCGGGGTGCGGCGTCGATGAACTCTTTTGAGCCATAGAAAGGCCGGACGAAGCGCGCAGCTTCCGGCGATCCGGCAACGAGATGTCCTGCCTCGTCGTTTGAGAGAATCAGCGCCGCCCCGTAGTAGGGATGGTTGCCGAACTGCATCGGCGTCAAACCGTTTTGCGGCCTGGCTGCGGGTTGCACCTCGATGTTCGGCGCGGCGACTAGGTAGGCATTGATGTTGTCTACCTGCTTGCACTCGACCGATTCGTGGCTACCGCCCCAAATGGAATACAAACGGCGCGTGGGGCCGGACATGGTAGAAATGCCCACGATGACCACGGTCACGCCGGCATTGTGGCTGGCCAGATTGGCCCATTTGAACGAGGTGTGCGCAAAGACGATGACATTGCCTGTAACGAATATCTCCGGCCAAAGCGTCGGCACCTGCTGGCCTTGGCAAATGGAGTTGGTGGCAACGAACGCAGCAGATGAAGGCGTGTGGGTCCCGTAATCTGCCGCCTTCAAGAACCAGCCGGCCACATAGTCGAGCGACTTCCAGTTTTTCACGCGCCCATCGAACAAGGCACCAAGATCAGCTTTCTGTGCTGCACTCTGCCATTTGCTGCCCAGGTACGGTGGATTCCCGCAGATGTACGTCTCGCCTCCCTCGTTCTCGAAATCGATCTCTGCCTGATCGAGCGGAGAACCGAACAAGTCATCGGCCTTCACCTTCACGCCGGTGCCGGTTGGCGGGCAAATGCTCAGCCAGTCGAGCCGCAGCGCGTTGCCGCAGGTGATCCAGTTCTCGCTGCGCAGAGGCAGGAACTCAGCCAAGGCCAGCTTCTGTCCCCGGTACAGCACGTCGCACTGGTATTCGGCAATGACCAGTGCGAGGCGGGCGATCTCCGCCGGGAAGTCGCGTAGCTCGATCCCGCGAAAGTTGGTAAGCGGAATTTCTGATGCACGATCCGGCTCGCCGCGCCGCCGGTTGATCTCGGCCTCGATGGCGCGCATTTCCTTGTAAGCGATCACCAGGAAATTGCCCGAGCCACAGGCCGGATCGAAGACCCTGATCCTCGCTATGCGCTTGCGCAGGTTCAGCAACATGCGAGGGTTGTCGCCCGCCTCTTCCAGCTTGGAACGCAGGTCGTCGAGGAATAGCGGATTCAGCACCTTTAGGATGTTGGGGACACTGGTGTAGTGCATCCCCAGCTCGCCGCGCTCCTCGTCCTCGGCGACGGCCTGGATCATCGAGCCGAAGATGTCAGGGTTGATCTTGGTCCAATCCAACCCCCCGACGTGTAGCAGGTAGGACCGGGCGATCTTGCTGAATCGCGGCACTTCGTCGCCGCCAGAGAACAACTGCCCGTTGACGTAAGGGAAGTCTTCGGCCCACCGGGGAATCTTGGCGGCTGCCCGGTCCTCGCGCTTCGTATTCATGGCGCGGAACAGCGTGGCGATGACCTCGTGCGTGTTGGACGAGTCCTTGGCGCTCATCTGCGCAACGGTTTCGGTGAAACGGCCCTTCCCGATGAAGATGTCGGTGTCCTCGGCGAAGAAGCAGAAGATCAGCCGCGCCATGAGGTTGTTCATGTCGTGGCGACGCTCCGCCGTGCCCCATTCAGGGTTGTCTTTCAGCAGTTCGACGTACAGGCGATTCAGGCGGCTGGTCGCCCGGATGTCGAAGGCGTTCTCGCTGATCTGGCGAACGGTGCTGATGCCCGCCAGCGGCAGGAAGAAGCCGAAGTGGTCGGGAAAGTCCTTGAAGGCGCAGGCGACGGTCTCGCCGCTGGTCAGGTCTTCGGCCTCGAAGTCCGCACCGTCGGTGGCGAGGATGAACTTCGCCTTGGCCTTGGCCGTCGCCGAACTGGCCTTGAGGGCGGCCAGCGTCTGTGTCACCCGCCCTACGTCGCAGGTCAGGATGTGGATATTGCTGGTCTGGAGAACACCGCCGAGGTCGGACTTGTTCGACGCCCCCGCGCGCAGGCGCTTGATGGTGGTCGCTTTGTTGCCGAACGCCTCAAGAAAGGCATAGGGGAACTCCGCACGGTCGAACGGCTGCTCCGCGAGGTCGGTGATGGCTTGTTCGATTTCTACGGCGTTCATGGACGTGCAGCCCCCTCTCGGGGCGAGGCCGCCTGGTTGCTATCGTTTTTCGGGGCGCTCATGTCTTGTCCTGCGTTTTCTCGGCTATCTGCGCGGCAATCCAGCGATCCAACTCGCTGCGACGAAACCGCCAGGTGCCGCCCAGCTTGAATCCCGGTATCTCCCCCTGCTGGGCCAGCCGGTAAACGGTCTTCTTCCCTGCCTTGAGGTAGACCGCCACTTCATCCAGCGTGAGAATTTCGCTATCAGGTTGGTTCATGTCAGGCGGCTCGCTTGGTGTCGCACGGCGAAGTCTTCCAAAGTTTGGCCAAGTTTACCATCCGATCCACCCAAATGAACCTCGAATCTCATGTGCGCAAAGCCATAGATTCGGCAGGCTCGTGGCACCAGCTCGATGGCAAGATCATGTGCTTTAGCCAGCAGGTCGTAGACGGTTTACGCCAAGAAGGTGGTCGGCGTGTCTTTTTCCAGGGAAAACACGCAACGTAGTACCCTTGGCCCTTCACAGCCGTGCTCTCTGTGGCCTCATCTGGATGAGACGGGCTAGGCAAATCAGCGTGAGGTGTGTGATGGGCAGGAAAGAAACCGAGGAAGCAATTGAAGAAGCCCGACGGGGCGGTTTGAAGCGGTTCGATTCCGTCGAAGCGCTGTTCGCCGACCTGAACGCCGACGACACGCCGGAAATTTATGAAGGCAGCACGAACGTCTATGCCGACCTGGGCCGCCCCGACGCGGATGAAATGCACGCCAAGGCCACGCTCATAACCAAGATCAGCCAGGCCATCACGGTGCGGCAGTTGTCGAACGACCAAGCGGCGGCGGCTCTTGGATTGACGCTGGCCGAGCTGGGCGAGCTGCTGGCCGGCCGCTTCGGTGCGCATTCGGTCGATGACCTGGAAGGCTTGGCGGTGCTGCTCGATGAGGCCGGCCGATGATTGACCCGAAGAACCTGGAAACCTGGCTGCATGAGAAGGCCGGCCCGGCCCATGACGCGCTGAAAGCCGACCCGGCCCGCGCCGTCTCGGCCGACCGGGTCCGCTACACGCTCGATGAGCTGCTGGCGAAAGCCGAAGCATCCGGCCAGTATCCATTGCCGCCGGAGCAACGCGAATGGGTGGATGCACCGGCCGTTGGCCGTGAGCTGCTGCCCGAGGACTTGCAAACCGTCGAAGCCATAGCCGCGTTCCTGGCCGATGCCGAAGCCACGGCCGACCCGGCCTATATCCAGCACGCCCGCGAGGTTGCGGCACGTGCGCGGTCCATGCACGGCATCAGGTAGGAAGCTGGCCAGCATCGTCATGCCTGGCGGTGCTGCAGGTGGATCTCATCGCCGGAAATGACGATGCGAGGTCCCACGCCCAGGGAGCAGCCTAGAGCGGCCATCATCATCCGACATGGCGATGCTCGAGCATACCGACGCGCACTTCCCCTTTGACGATGTATGACCGGAAAAGACAAAGGCGGCCTAATAGCCGCCCTTGTCCTTCCCAGTGGGTTAGTCGATAGGTAAGAAGAAGAATATTCTTCTTATTCTTCTTACCCGCCGCAAGACTACGCGATGTGCATAGATTGCCGCACCGCGTCCAGGGCCAGACGGAAGTCGTCCCGCGTGGCCTGGCCCGTCTCGGCCTGGTAGTACAGCACCATGAACATATTGGCGACGGCCTCGTCCATCGGTGAGAGCTGCCGCGCCGCGTCCTGGTCGATCCAGTCCAGGGCCGCGAGCTGCGCGGCCGCATGATGAACTGCCTGGGTTGCGATTGCATTGGTAGGATTCAAGGTTGCCATGATTCACCTCTGTGGTAGGTGGGTTGTGGAAGTGTCGGCCGGCCCCACGCCGGCCGGCGCGCTTTACCGTTGGCCGCTGCTGTAGAAGCCGGCAGCTTCTGCCAGCGGCGTGTTCCTGTTGCTGCCGCTGTAGCTGCTGTCCGATGATCTGGCCGCTGCCCTGGTGGCCTCGATGGCCGACGGAGCAGAGCGATCAACAAAGGCCGAAACTTCCGCCGCTGCATCAAGCTCGGTTGATTGATCGCCAGGCTGCTCAAACTCCACTGCCAGCCGCTGCACCTGGTCGAGCGCCAGGCAGTCGAAAAAGCCACTACGTTTCATAGTCACGCCTCCGATTTACCGTGCTCGCGGTTGGCGAACGCGGCCACTTCATCATCAGGATCGGCAGCGGCCGAATCGGCCCCTGCCAGGTTGTTGCCGCCGAATGTCGGCACCGCCTCGACAGCGCCGGCCTGGTCGCTCTCCGCGCTCGCCCTGATAGCCGTCGCGATCTTCCCGCCGGTGGTGTCGGCGATGCGCTCGGCGGCGGCGTCGCGGATGCTGGCGGCCTTGGCCTTCGCAACCTCTCCGACGCCTTGCATCAGGTTCGCGCCGGCGTCGGCCGTCACGCGGCCCGCCGTGCCAAGCGCCGACGCGGCCGAGGCCAGCAAGCCGGGGCCGGTGCTGCCTGGTGCGGCCTGCTGGCCGACTTGCTGCGCTTTCTTGCTGCCGGCTTCGTCGCCACCCTTCGAGCTGGAACCTCCACCCGATTTACCGGGCTGCTGCCCATTGCCGCCACCCGAGCCGCTGGCACCGCTGCCCGAGCTGCTGCCGAAACCGGCGGCCTGTGCAAGTGGTGTAGTGGTGCCCGCACCTGAGCTTGACCCGCCACCAAAGCCAGCAGCTTGTGTAAACGAGCCTGCATCACTGCCCGAGTCGGAGCCACCGCCGAGCATTGGCATTCCGCCCGATTCACCGCCGGCGCTCGACCCCGCTTTCTCGAACGCTGCTTTGACCGCCGACATACCGCCGGCGGCCGAGGCTGCACCACCCATCACGGCCGCACCGGCCACGCTTGCCGCACCGGCGGCCATGCTCGCCGCGCCCATAGCCGCACCGATGGCAGCACCCGCGCCGAAGTTGCCGATGCCACCCGCGCCACCGATACCCGAGCCGGTGATGATGCCGGCGATGAGAGGGGGCACACGATTGACGAGCATGAGCAACGCCACGCAGAAAACCAGCATCACGCCCAGCTCTTCAAAGTTCAGCGTGCCGGTGTTCATCCTGGCGTAGAAGCTGGAAAGCAGGTCGTTCCCGATGCCGACCAGGAGCACCATCGTCATGATCTGCACGGCCACGCCCAGCACGGTCTTGTAGTAGTTGATCGCCATGTCGGACGTCCAACGCGAGCCGCCGAAGCCGAGGAAGAAGATGCCCGCGTACATCAAAATCCAGCTCGACACGAGCAGCAGCAACATATTCACGGCAACAACGGTCAGCAGGATCAGGATGCCGAGGCTCAAGGCCACGCCGATGACGCTATCGACAGGCGAGAAGGCCGACAGGTTGGCAAACGCCTGTTTCAAGATCAGGAACCCCACATCCACGATGCCCGAGGGTGTCACCGAGGACACGCCGGAAGCCTGTTCCCCGAGCTGGCGCAGTGATTGAATGATCGAGCCGGCATAAGCCGGGCCGTGGCGCAGCAGCCAGAGGAAGAAGCCGAAGAACAGGATGAACCTGATGAACTCGGCGAAGAATTCGCCAATGTCGGCCTTGCGCAGCGCCATGAAGCCGAACGTGAATACCAGCGAGATCGTGCCCAGCGTCCAGAACAAGAACATGGCCGCATTCATCACTGCGACTTGCCAGGAGCTCGCTGCTGAGGCGAAGTCCGTCACTACCTGGTCAAGCATGCCCTGGTTCGTGAGCTGGGCCGATGCGGCAGTGGAGTAGAGCGCGAGGGCGACGCCGATCAGCGCCGCCTTGTGCGGTGCTTTCATGGTTTGACCTCCTGCCCCTTCGGGGTCGTCTGGTCGATCAGTTCCAGCCAGTTCTTCGGGTCTTTGGTCGGTGCGATACCGCCGCCGGTGGGCGAGCGGTGCGCGCACGTCCCGGCAAAGGCTTCTCGCGTCGCCTTGTCCTTGATTTCCATGATCTTGGGAAGCTGGCAGTTGGCGTCGTTCACTTCGGGCATGACCGGCGCGGGTGGCTGCTTCTCGCAGCCAGCCAGCAAGGCCGCCATGAGGGCGGCGATCAGCAGCGTTTTTTGCATGGTGTCTGCCCTCCTGATCAGCGAATCAGCTCAAGCCAATTTCTCGGGCTGGCTGTCTTGCCGATCCTGGATTCCGTCGCTGTCGCGTGCGCCGCCTGCTGCCGGGCCTCAAGATCAGCCTGGGCCTGCATCCTGGCGGTCGCGGCGTTCTGCTGCGCGATCAGCAGGCCACGGATTTGCAGAAGCTGGTTTGCCTGGTTGGCGGCGAGCTGGTTGGCGAAGCCGATGGCCTGCATCTGGCCGTTCGCACCCTGCGCGGCGGACTGGAGCCGTTCGAGCTGGCGAGCATCGGCGGTCAGGTTGCGCTGCTGTTGCTCCAGGCCCTTGAAAAGCGCGTCGTTCGCCTTCTTCTGGCTCTCGCTCGCCAGGCGGCGGTTTTGCTCCATCGCGGCGCGCTCGGCATCCGAGCACCCGGCGGCCGAGAAGCACGGCGAGCTGCGGTAATAGCTCACGTCCTGGAACTTGCCCAGGTAGGTGTCGAGACTGCCGAGCTGGTTCCTGTAGTAGTCCAGCGTGTTGACGGCATTCATCAACCCGTTGATGGTGGACTGCGCCTGATCCCAGATGTAGGCCGCCGGGGCCATCGTGTTTTGCAGCATGTTCTCGTACTGCTGCAATTGGGTCTGGTACTGCTCGATCTGCTTGAGCGTCTGCGCCACCGACTCGATGGCCGTCATGACGTTCTGCACCAGGTTGCCGCCGTCGATGACGGGGATGCCGGCCGAGGCCGGCGTGGTCACGATGACGCCAAGGAGGGAGGCGGCAAGCGCGGTTTTAGCCGCTAAAAAACGGACGTGTTTCATGGTCGAGTTCCTGGAATGTGATGAGCGGCTGCACTGCGCCTGCCGGCTGCCTGGTCGGCAACTGGCGGCGTTGGGCCATCACAGAGACAGCACGCCGTATCGCTGTCCCGGTACCCCGACCTGAGCGACACCGTAGCGCCCGGCCATTTCTGTTGAACATCGGTGTACGGGGGTGAAGCTCGCACTGCACCTCCCAGGTAGTGAAAGCGCTCGTCATCGACCACGCCCCTTGCCGTTCTCTTGGCGTTTGGCCCTCTTGGCCTCCATCTGCGCCCGCAGCCGCGCCTCGCGCTGCGCTAGTTCGGACGGTGCTGATGGTCGTACCTTGGCTGGCATCGGCGCTGGCCTCGGCGCTTGCGCCGGCCGCTGGGCTCCGCCCTCGATGTACAGACCGCCGAGCTGGCCCAGCGTGCGCAGGCCATGCCGACGATGCGGCGGTGGTTGCCGGCCGACAGGTGGCGCGCCGGGACGGACTCTGGCCTGAGCCTTCGCGGCCTCGACCAGCCGCCGACGCTCCAGGATCGGATCGGTGAAGACGATGGGCAGCCGCGCATCCACGGCCGCCCGGATCGCGGTGGCCTTGAACGCCACGCTACCGCTGACGGTGATGCGTTCGCCGTAACGCTCCATCGCCATGCGCAAGGCGGCTAACACGCCGGCGCGGTCGGCCTCACTGGACACGGCCAAGCGCTCGCCGTCATCACGCACGGCTGAGCTGCCGGCGCGGTAGATGATGGTGCCCTTCTTCGTGATGTTGTCGATCACCAAGGCACGACCGGCCTTCACCACACCCTCACCCTGAAGGGTGTCCCCCTTGAGGCCCTGAGCTGCCTCACGGGCGCGCAAGGCATCGATGGCCTGGCCGTCGCCGGCGATTGCCTGCTGCTTGAGCCAGTCGGCCCACGTGCGCCGGCTGTGCGCCAGATAGATAGCTGCCCGTTCCTGGTTGTGGCGCTCGTGGATCGCCGCCAGATCGGCGCGCAGTGCCGCGCTGGCCTGGCCGTACAGCAGTCGCTTGGTCAGCCGGCCATCGGTCAGGTGCTTGATCGCCGCCCGCCTCATCGCCGCCGCCTTCTTGGCGTTCTCCACGGCCTTGTCTTTCTGGCGCTTCGCCTCGGCCAGTGCGCCGGCCCTGGTCGCCGTGAGGCCCTGCTGTGCGTCCTTGTACCGGGCGTAAAGCTCAGTCGTGTCCAGCCCACCACGCAAGCGCATCGGCTGGCCCTTCTGATAGCCGCGCCGCGTCGGCGCGGCCTGATGCTCGGGCGAAGCCTCGAAGACCCCGAAACGCTTCTCCAGCGCCGACTTGGACAGGTCACGGGCGACGGTGCTGGCCTTGATCGTGGTGCCGTCGCCGGCTTCGATGACCAAGCCATTGCCTCGGGCGCGCAACGTCAGGCCGTTCTCACGCATGACCTGGTGCAGTTCGGCCCAACTCGCCGCGCTCTTGATCTCGGCCAAGCATTCACGTTTGATCCAGCCGGACAGGCTTTCTTGGCCGGAATGCCGCTCCATGTCGGCGGCCCGCCCCTCCGCACCGCGCCGGCGCGGCTCGTGGTTGTCGCGCTCCAGGCCGTAGTCGCGCTCCAAGGTCATGCAGAGTTCCGCCAGCGCCCGGTGCGAGTAGTACGGCTCGTGCATCGTGTGCCGCGTCGGGTGAATCTTGTTGATGGCGATGTGGATATGCAGGTTATCGGTGTCGTTGTGGACGGCACTGACGCGCTGATGCTCGCTATAGCCCAGCCCGACGCAAATGCGTTCCTCAATCGCGCGCAGCGTGTCGGCGCCGGGCTGCTCGCCGGCCCGGAAGCTGACGATCAGGTGATAGGTCTTGTCGCCCTTGGCCCGCGTGTTCGTGTGCTGGGTCGCCAGAACCTCGGTGATGGCGTCCTGCACGGACACGGCATCGCAGTTCGTGATCTGCACCTGGCCCAGCCGGTGATCCTTGCTCTGCGCGTCGGTGACGTAGTTCACTAGGCCGGCGAAGTCAGACTTGCCCAGCGAGCGCATCGGCACGTGTTTGGCGATCATGGCCGGCCCGCCAGCGTTTTAGCGGCTAAAAAAATCATGCCCCCGCCCTCGGCTGCACCACGGATTTCATGAGGCGGCTCATTTCGTCCTGTGTGGATTCGATCCGGCCCAGCAACGCCAGGATGGTGGCCTCGCCGAACTTGGCCGTGCGCGCGTCATCCGTCAGCCAGAGCTTGAGCAAACCGCCAAGACGGCCAAGGTCGCCGTTGACGCGCACCAGCTCGCGCACGTGCCGGTAGTCCATGACACCCTTGATCTGGTAGCCCTGGCCCACGTCGCGCAGATAGCGCGCCACGCTGACGCCCGCCCTCTTGGCGTTCGCCTCGATCTCGGCCCGCTCTTCGGGCAGGCAATAGACCTTGATGGGCGGGCTGCCCTTCCTCGTCACCTTGTTCTCGTTGACCTCCATCTTGGCGTCCTCATGTCGTTGCCGGCGGTCGCCGGATGCCTCGCAGAGCAGGATGCCCGTTGAGCGCCGTAGGCGCGAATAAGGGAAAGTGAAGAGGAACACTGCGCTTGCGCGGTGGGCCTACTTCACACATCCTGCCCGCATCACGGCGTTGATTACTCCACGGAAAGCATCTCGAATCTGTCGCTGTGCATGTGCTGTTGATGCGCTATCGACGTGGAACAGCGTGCCGAGAGTGCGGTAATGGCCAGAAAGGGCCAAGAACAGCGCGGCGACAGCGATAGGGTTGCGTATCGGCAGCGCATCGACTGCACACTGACAGCGATGCAATGCGGTCATCAGAGCACCGCCGCGTTGTCGAGCTGCTGGAAGATTTGGGTCTTCACGATCTTGAGGCGCTGCCGCGTCATGATCGTGAGCGCCGGATCAGCCAGGGCCTCGTCGAAGGTGCGACGCTCCTGGAGCATTTCCGAGAAATCGCGCCCGTAGGTTTCCGCCTTGAGGGTCGGAATCTGGATGATGGCCGACACGCGAGCCTTGTTGTCCGTGTACGCCTTCATCTTCTCGAAGCCCTTGCCTTCGCTTTCAATCGGCCCCCAATAGGGATTGAGCCAGACGACGAACGTGCATTCCGCCGGAAACTGCGCCGCGAGCTGGGCAAGTCCCATCAACGTGTCTTTGAATGCCTGGCCGCCGGTGACGACGGTATGCACCACAAGTTCGTGGCCCATGTCCTGGAGCATCGCCGGTACCTGATTCCCGATGAGGTAGCTGGATAGCGGCACGAACGAACTGGCCCCGTTGTCGATGATGACCTCGCCGTCCGCCGACGCGATCATTTCGACCAAGGCGTCGAAGGTGCGTGTATTGATCTCGTCGCCATCCATGATGTCGAGCCGGCGCACGCTCAGGGCTTTGTACCCCTCAAAGGTCGAATTGACCGGATCGGTGTCGATGCAAAGCGGCTTTGCGCCCTTACTTGCTTTGTACTGAGCAAGAGTCGCGGCAATCATCGATTTACCGACACCGCCCTTGCCTTGAAGAACCATGTGAATCTTGGTCATTAGATTAAGTCCTTATCTTCCATTCTTGGGTTGTAGTGAAAACTGGGAATTCCAACGGACTCGACTTTTCTCGGCTCATGAATCGGCTTGCTCTCGCGCTCATTGCTTCGCTTCACTGGCACCGGCTTGCTCTGCTCGGTCGGCGGGTTCGTGATGTGCCGGCGAACGTGTTTGAGAAATGTCTCGTACCGAAACGACACGCGCCCAGCTTCGTGCAGGTGTTCCCAGATGGTCTTGAGCGCGTAGCCAGCGGCGGTCGCTTCGATCACATCGGCACGCACGACCAGAAAGGCCGCCAGGGACTCCCTGCGCTTGGGCCTTGCGGCTTGGTCGCGCTGCGCAACCCAGGCGGCCAGCTCATCCCGAAAGCTCTTCGTCACCTCTCCGTCTACCTTGGATTCATCGACCATCACGTCACACCTCGTAGCCGTGCGAGCTGAAGACCTGCGCCATGAGGGTCGTCGCCCACGACCATAGGACCGGGACGGCGGGCCAATTCACTCGACAACTTGCGCGCCTCGATCCACGCCTCAACCTCGGCCAAGTCCCAAGCCACATTACGACTGGTAAGTGCGATGCGATGAGGGAACTCTCCTCGCTGCTCCATGTTGTAGATGGTGCGGTCTGACAGCGGGATCATCGCCAGCAGCTTCTTACGATTGATGAGTGTCTTGCCCTTCACCGACTCGGCAATGGCCAGGATTCCTTTCATGGCGATTCCTTTTTTTTGATTCGAGAGTGCCGATCACCGAGCTGTTGGCGTAGCAAAGCGAGATGTGCCAGTGCAGCTTCGCGTGCTTGCGGCGTCGATTGCTCTTGGCGACGCAGCTCCTCCGCAATCCGTGTTTGGACCGCAATGGCTTGCGATTCGAGCTTCCGTCGATAGTCCAGCGCGGCGGCTGGAACGAATTGCCCTTGCTTGGCACGCTCCACGAGTTTGCGCAGGAGTCCAAGCGGATGGCGAACAGCGCCTCTGTCGGCCAGGCCGGCAATTTCATCGAGCACGTTCTGTCGTTCTGCAACGGGGCAGTCTTGCAAGACTTGCTCGGCCGACGGCTGTGCACTGCCATCGAGAAGTGCTGGCCATTTCAGTTCGGCATGACCTACTACCTCCCGTCCCGTTCTCATGTCACGGGTAGTAGTAGGTTCAATAACGGTTCTTGGTGGTTGGGGTGCCATGGGTGTCACCCTTTTCCTACCACCCATGTCACCCTTTTCGGCTCTGCCTGACACCCTTTGGGGAAAGGGTGTCACTTTGTCGGGGTTAGTTATCCACAGAGGATTGATTCGATATTCGGTCGCTTTTCCTCGACCACCATCACCGTATCGAACCGTGAGCAACCAGCCCTTCTTGCGCATGCAGTCGAGATGGCGCTGCACTGATCGTTCACTCTGACGGGTTTTTCTTGCGATGTGAGCGACGCTTGGACGGATACCTGTTCCATCATCATGCGCGTGATCCGCATATGCGAGCGCGGTGAGAAGCTCCGAACCACCTTCCGGATAGTGCTCCCAGACGAGGCTCATCACCTTGATGCTCATGCGTGCATTAACCTTCATTCGACGCAGCTGGCGCCTCTATCAGGGCTGCAACTTCGCTTGCCCGAAAGTAGACGCGACGGCCAACCTTGCATCGCACTTTTCGCCATTGCTTGGCAAAATCAGACTGTCCCGTCATTGCAATTCGCAACCCGTCGGGACTTCTCTTCAAAAGGTCAGACAGATCAACAAGAGACAGCAAGGGCCCATACTTCTCGACCAGTTGTTTTTCGATGGACATGACGAAACTCCTCATTAATTCGCGTGCCTTCGTCTCTCTTCCTTTGGCTTCGCTTGCTGCCATTACATTGAGGAATCCCTCATGCGCAAAGACCAGAAATTGTTGAATTTTCGGCAAGAGGTTGGGAGTACGTCATCGAGCCGTGGCCGCCCGGCGCGTCACATCAGTGAGTGCTTTCGCACCATCGCCTGGTATCACTTCTTGGCTGCAGGTAGATCGGCAACAGACGTTGCTAACTTGACGCCTTTTGATGGCGTCGATCTCGTGACGATTTATCGGTATCGGCGCGGGCAACGATCGCCTAAGCCAGAATTCCTAGATGCTGATGACGAGTTCTTCGCAGCGGCTCGCAATGTGTATGAGATCGGGCCATTTAGGGTCCCTCTGTGGGACGCCATGTGGGGCAGTCTCACACCAGCCGATTTGCGAATGGCCGACAGATTGATGCCGGCCGGTGACTGGCCTCAAAGCCATCTCAGCGAGATGTTTTTTGATGACGCGATTCTTGCCCGCATCATTTACTTCCGAACGGTGGCAACCTGGGATTGGAAAGATGCGTTTACATCCGATCTGAAGGCATTTTCGACTGCATTGCGGGTGTTTCGAGCTTGGAACGTACTTGGCCAGGGCAATCCACTAGCCTTGCGTGTGCTTCTGGAAGGTGTGGCGGCCTTGCCTGGTGCTCGCGGCATCCTGGAGGAATATGGATTGACTCATCCCATACGGGAATGGATTGCCTCCCAGTTCGACACGACGCGAACTGCCGATGGGAAGCCAATCTATTGGGCCGCCTGGATGGTGGATGACGATGAATTCGAGCGTCATATGCGCTCGGCGGAAAGTCGGCGACTGCAGCTTCTTCACGGACTGAGGTCCACTCCAGAAGGCGCAGACTTTGACCAGGAAACGATGACGGATCGATCTACAGACGAGATCAAGCACTGAGGAACGAAAACGATTGAGAGCCGGAGGCGTTTTAGCCGCTAAAAAAAGGCCCCGACTTCGCAGATTGATGGGTGTTGTATGTTGTATGGCACTACAACATACAACATTTGGTGTTCTGCATGACATTGAAGACCACCTGGCCGACATGGAGCACCAAAGGATCGAGACGGATTGGAGGTACCGAAAGGCCTTCAAGGAGCATTGGTCGAACTCGCGAGGTTTCGGAGAACGCGGTGTGCGCGAGTACGTGAACAACCCCTTCTTGCGACTGGCTGACTCCTCCCCAAGCCAATACTTGGTACGTCGATGGGAGGGCCTAGCGGCCGCTACCCAAGACAATTACCGTCGGTCGAGAGTCGCTGCTCAAAAGTCGATCTCTGCTTAGCACAGTGATGGCCCATCGACCTCGGCAGGCCTCTTTTTTAGCGGCTAAAACGCCTTCCTTGCTGTCCATCCGTCGATCATGTCCGCCCAGTCCTGCAACATCGCCGTCCGCTGCTCGCGGTACTCAGCCTTGTTGTAGACGGCCCTGACGCCTCTCTGTTCGTGCGCCAGGCACTTCTCGATCCAGTCCGTGTTGTAGCCGGCCTCGTGCAACAACGTGCTGGCCGTGCGCCGCAAGTCATGCGGCCCGAACTTGGCGAGCGGCTTTCCTTCCTTCTGCGCCAGCCGATACGTCAGCGTCAGCACCTGGTTGAGCGTGGCGCTGCTCATGGGTAGGTCCGAGTCATACCGCGACGGCAGCACGTAGTCCGATCCACCGGCGAAGGTTTTCAGAGCAATGAAGATGTCCAGCGCCTGGCGGGACAGAAACACCAGGTGCGGATTGCGCCGCTTCATCCGCTCCTTCGGGATCGTCCAAAGCGCGTCGCTGAAATTGATCTCGCTCCAGGTCGCGTTGGTCAGCTCGCTCTTGCGCACCATCGTCAACAGCAGCAGCTTGGCCGCCGCCCGAATGGATGGCGCTGTGCCGATGCGCTCCATGTACTGGTACATCAGGCCGATCTCGTCGGGCGTCAGCGCACGGTCGCGCGGCTCGAATTTGGCTATGGACGTTGGGCGCACCAGCTCCGCCGGGTTCTCGACCTTCTGGCCGCGCTCGATGGCCCAGCGAAAGACCTGGAGCACCACCTCGCGGACATGCACGGCTGTCGCCGGCGCGCCGCGCTCGACGATGGCATCGGTCAGCGCGCGCAGGTCTTCGTGGGTGATCTCCACCAGCTTCTGATTGCCGAACTTCGGCTTCAGCTCGCGCTCGTAGACCGAGCGGCGCATGTCGCGGGTGGAGTCGGCCATCTGGTAGCCGCGCAGCCACTTTTCCGCCCAGGCCCCGAACGTCTCCGCGTCCTTAACGCGGGCCTTATCCCGCGCCTTCTCCTTGGCCGGTGACTTCCCGGCCGCGACCATCTTCTTGGCCTCGCCCAACCGCTCGCGGGCTTCCGCCAGGGTGATGCCGCCGACACCGTAGCGGCCGAAGGTGATGGTCTCCTGCCTACCGTGGATCGAGTAGTTGTAGCGGAACGAGATCGCTCCGGTGGCCGTGACGGCTACATAGAGGCCGTCACGGTCATTCACCTTGTAGAGCTTGTCCTTCGGCTTGAGGTTGCGCAGCTTGGTATCGGTCAGCATGGTTCTCGCCCTGATTCAGCTCAAATACCATGTTCCAAAAATCGGCCAATCCTGGCGTAAAACAACAACAAAATCATTGTGTTACGCCAACTCAATACCATGAACATCCGCAAGGTGGTTACATGGTATCGGCGACTTCTCATGGCATAGAAGCATTCAATGCCATTCATCATGCCATGAAAAAACGGTGCTTGGCGATGCCAAATGTTGCCAGGCGGTGCCGAACGCAATCACAAAAAATCCCGCAATGACGCGGGCTTAGGTGTGTTCTCGTGCGACTAGATGCCAGCCAGTGCCAGACGTCGAATCACTCCCACTCGATGGTGCCCGGCGGCTTCGAGGTAATGTCATAGGTGCAGCGGTTGATGCCCTTGACCTCGTTGATGATCCGCGTTGCGGTTTCGCCAAGGAACTCATGCGTGAAGGGATAGTAATCCGCGGTCATGCCATCGACCGAAGTCACCGCCCGCAGCGCACAGGCATAGTCATAGGTCCGGCCGTCGCCCATCACGCCGACGGTGCGCACCGGCAGGATGGCGACGAAAGCCTGCCAGATCTCGTCGTAGAGCCTGTGCCTGCGGATCTGGTCGATGAAGACCGCATCGGCCTTTCGCAGGATGTCGAGCTTGTCGCGGGTGATCTCGCCCGGGCAGCGGATGGCGAGGCCGGGGCCGGGGAACGGGTGGCGGCCGATGAACTTATCGGGCAGGCCCAACTCGCGGCCAAGCGCGCGAACCTCGTCCTTGAACAGCTCGCGCAGAGGCTCGACCAGCTTCAGGCCCATCTTCTCGGGCAGGCCGCCGACATTGTGGTGGCTCTTGATGGTGACCGAGGGGCCGCCGGAGAAGCTGACCGATTCGATCACGTCGGGATAGAGCGTGCCCTGGGCCAGGAATTCGGCGCCCTCGATCTCGTTGGCGTATTTCTGGAACACGTCGATGAACAGGCGCCCGATGGTCTTGCGCTTGACCTCGGGGTCCGAGACGCCCTCCAGTGCGCCGATGAACAGGTCGGCCTCGTCGGCATGGATCAGCGGGATGTTGTAGGTGTCGCGGAACATGGTCACGACTTCCTCGGCCTCGTTCAGCCGCAAGAGCCCGTGGTCGACGAAGACGCAGGTCAGCTGGTCGCCGATCGCCTCGTGGATCAGCACCGCCGCGACCGAGCTGTCGACGCCGCCGGACAGACCGCAGATGACGCGCTTGGTCCCGACCTGCTCGCGGATCTTGCGGATCGCCTCCTGGCGATAGCTGGCCATGGTCCAGTCGCCGGTGAAGCCGGCCATGCGCACGAAATTCTCGAGCATGCGGCGGCCGTGCGGGGTGTGGTGCACCTCGGGGTGGAACTGCACGGCGTAGAAGCCGCGCGATTCATCGGCAATCATGGCATAGGGGGCATTGGGCGAGGTGCCGATGACCTCGAAACCGGGGGCGAGCTGCGTCACCCGGTCGCCATGGCTCATCCAGACCTCCTCGCGGCCGGCCTCGAACAGGCCGGCGAAGATGCCGTCGCCCTTGTGCCCCTCGGCGGGCGCGATGAAGGCGCGGCCGTATTCGGCATGATGGCCGGATTCGACGCGGCCGCCCAGCTGCGCCATCATCACCTGCTGGCCGTAGCAAATGCCGAAGACGGGCACGCGCATCTCGAACACGGCCTGGGGGCAACGCGGCGAGCCCGCCTCGGTGACCGAGGCCGGGCCACCCGACAGGATCACCGCCTGCGGGGCGAAATCGTTCAGGAAGGCGTCGTCCACCGCGTTGAAGGGGTGGATTTCGCAATAGACGTTCAGTTCGCGCAGGCGCCGCGCGATAAGCTGCGTCACCTGGGAGCCGAAGTCGATGATGAGAAGGCGCTGATGCTGGGTCATGGCAAGGCTTTAGGCCGCGGCAATGCGCTTCGCAAGAGGGCTGTCGCATCGCCGGCCGCAGCGCCGCAGGGGTATTTTCGCAACAGAGAAGGCCGGCCGTCGCGCCGGAGCCGACAGTGCCGTCCAATCGGAACCAATCGCCTTCTTTGTTTTAGAAATACCCATGCCGGCCGTGCCGCCGGCACCGTCAGCGCCAGAGATGCCCCAGCGCCTCGACCGGATCGGGCTCGGACCAGATCTCGGGCCCGAGCGCGATGAAATCGCTGACCGGCGCCAGCTGGCCGATCAGCGCCGGCGTCAGCGCGCCTTCGGCCACCACCGGCGCCTCGATCATCTCGGACCACCATTGGAACAGGTCCAGCTCGGCCAGGGTGCCGTGGCCCAGCGCCGAGGCGCCGCAGGGGCCGAAGCTGACATAATCCGCCCCGGCTTCGGCCGCGTTCATGCCGTCGTGGCGCGAGGCGCCGCAGAAGGCGCCGACGATGGCGTCCTGGCCCAGCTCCTTCCTCGCATAGCGCACCGAGCGCGCGCCGTCGGTCAGGTGCACGCCATCGAGCCCGTGGCGCTGCGCCAGCGCGACGTGATCGTCGATCACCACCGCCACGTCGCGGGCATGGGCGATCTCGCGCGCGAGGTCCGCGATGCGGCCCAGCTCATCCTCGGAACCGGCGCCGGGGATGCGCAGGCAGGCCACCGGGAAGCGGTCCATGACATCGGCAAGCATCGGCCCCAGTGTCGAGGCCGCCGCGCCGACAGGGGTGATCAGATAGAGCTGCGGCGAATTCGGTTGGTCTGTCATGGCGCTGTCATCCTGAGGTTCGCCCCAGCAGATAGCGCAGCGCCGCGCGCCTTGCCAGTGCTTCCCGGGAAGGATATGGCCGCGCGCATGGAACCCGCGATCATTCTCGTGCGCCCGCAGATGGGCGAAAACATCGGCGCGGCGGCGCGCGCCATGCTGAATTTCGGCCTGACCGACATGCGCCTGGTGGCGCCGCGCGACGGCTGGCCCAATCCGCGCGCCGTGGCCATGGCCTCGGGGGCCGCCGGCCGGGTGCTGGACCGGGCGCGGGTGTTTGCGACCCTGGCCGAGGCCATGGCGGATGTCGATCATGCCTATGCCACCACCGCGCGCGGCCGCGAGCTGACCAAGCCCGTGCTGACCCCCGCCACCGCCATGGCCGATGCGCGGGCGCGCCATGCCCAGGGCGGCCGCACCGCGATCCTGTTCGGACCCGAGCGCGCGGGCCTGGAAAACGACGACGTGGCGCGGGCCAATGCCATCATCACCGTGCCGGTGAACCCGGATTTCCCCTCGCTGAACCTGGCGCAGGCGGTGCTGCTCAACGGCTATGAATGGGCGCGCGAGAGCCTGCCGCCCGAGCCCGCCCCACATGGCCGCCGCCCCGATGGCGAGGCGCCGGCCACCCGCATCGAGATCGAGAAGCTGGCCGACCATTACGAGGAGCGGCTCGAGGCCGCGGGCTTCTTCTTCCCGGCCGAGAAGGCGCCGGCGATGAAGCTGACGCTGCGCAACCTGTGGTCGCGGCTGCCGCTGACCCGGGCCGATACGCGCATCTTCCACGGCATGCTGCGCCAGCTGGTCCGGCGCGCAGATTGATTTCCGGGCGCGCCCGGGCCAAGGTCGCGCCTGTTCGAACAAGGAAGCTGACATGGCAAGACGCCCCGTCTTTCAGGAAGTCACCGAAACGAGCCCAAAGGCCACGCAGCCCTCGGGCGGCATGATCGATGCCGGCCATCGCGGCGCGCGCGGCGCGATCCGGCTGTGGCTGATCGTCATGTTCGTGCTGGTCGCGGCGATGATCGCGCTGGGGGGGGCCACGCGGCTGACCGGCTCGGGGCTGTCGATCACCGAGTGGAAGCCGGTGACCGGGGCGATCCCGCCGATGGATGCCGCCGCCTGGCAGGCCGAGTTCGACAAATACAAGCTGATCCCGCAATTCCAGCAGGTGAACCCAGACATGGACCTGGCGGGCTTCAAGCAGATCTACTGGTGGGAATGGTCGCACCGCCTGCTGGGCCGGCTGATCGGGCTGGTCTGGGCCGTGGGCTTCCTGGGCTTTCTGGCCGCCCGCCGCATCCCGACCGGCTGGGTGCCGCGGCTGCTGCTGCTGGGCGTGCTGGGCGGGGCGCAGGGCGCGATCGGCTGGTGGATGGTGCATTCGGGCCTGTCGGGCCAGATGGTGCGCGTGGCCTCCTATCGGCTGGCCCTGCACCTGGGGCTGGCCTTCGCGATCCTGGGCTTCATCGCCTGGTATGCCATGCAGCTCTCGCGGTCCGAGGCGGCGCTGCTGCGCGCCCGCCGCGCCGGCGAGGCGAAGCTGTTTTCCATGACCACCGGGCTGATGCACCTGGCCTTCGTGCAGATCCTGCTGGGCGCGCTGGTCGCGGGCATCGACGCCGGGCGCATGTATACCGGCTGGCCCACCATGGGCGGCGAGTGGATCCCGGCCGAGATCTGGGATGCCGCCCTGGGCTGGCGCAATTTCTTCGAGAACCCGGCGCTGGTGCAGTTCATCCACCGCATGGTGGGCTATCTGCTGGCCATCTTCGCGGTCGTGGTATTCCTGCGCGCCCGGCGCTCGCCGCATCCGCAGACGCGCGGTGCCTATCTCGCGATGATCGCGGCGGTGGCGGTGCAGGTGCTTCTGGGCATCATGAACGTGATCCATGCCGCGCCGCTGCCCTTGGCGCTGGCGCATCAGGGCATGGCCGTGGCACTCTTCACCCTGATCCTGCGCGCGCGCCACCATGCGCGCTATCCTTATGAAACCTCGGTCAGGGGAACCATCCGATGAGCGCCTTCGACGATCTTCTCGCCTTCCAGCGCCAGACCGAGGCGCTGTCCTCGGTCGCCGAACGGCTGGGCTGGGACCAGGAAACCGTGATGCCGCGCGGTGCGACCGAGCAGCGCAGCGAGGAGATGGCGGCGATGGAATCGGTGCTGCACGAGCGCCGCACCGATCCGCGCATCGGCGAATGGCTGGACCAGGCGGTGCCCGAGGACGATGAGGACGCCCGCATCATCGAGCTGATCGCCCGCGATTTCCGCCGCGCCTCGCGCATCCCGGCGCGGCTGGCGACGGAACTGGCGCGGCAGACCTCGCTGGCGCAGGGCGTCTGGGCCGAGGCCCGGGCCAAGGACGCGCCCGAGGAATTCCTGCCGGTGCTGGGCGACATCCTGATGCTGAAGCGCGAGGAGGCGGCGGCGCTGGCCGATGGCGGCGATCTTTACGACGCGCTCTTGGACGATTACGAGCCCGGCGCCACCCAAGCGCAGATCGCGCGGCTGTTCGACGCCATGCGCCCGCGCCTGGTCGCGCTGCGCGAGGACGTGCTGGGCGCCGACCACCAGCCCGAGCCGCTGACCGGGCATTTCCCGCAGGAAACCCAGCTGCGCCTGGCGCGGACCTGCGCCACCGCCTTCGGCTATGACTGGACCCGGGGCCGCATGGACATCGCCGTGCATCCCTTCAGTTCGGGACGCTGGCAGGACAGCCGCATCACCACGCGGGTGGTCGAGACCGACCCGTTCAACTGCCTTTATTCCACCATCCACGAGGTCGGCCATTCCAGCTATGAGCTGGGCATCGACCCCGATTATGCCTTCACGCCCCTGGGCCGCGGCGTCTCGATGGGCGCCCATGAAAGCCAGAGCCGGATCTACGAAAACCAGATCGGCCGCGGCCGCGCCTTCACCGGCTGGCTTTATCAGCGCATGTCGGATGCCTTCGGCGGGCTGTCGCTGCCCGATGCGGATGCCTTCCATGCGACGGTCAACCGGGTGACGCCGGGCTTCATCCGCACCGAATCCGACGAGGTGCAATACAACCTGCACATCATGCTGCGCTTCGACCTGGAACGCGACCTGATCGCCGGCCGGCTCGACACGCGCGACCTGGTCGAGGCCTGGAACACGCGCTTTCTCAACGATTTCGGCGTGGCCGTGGACCGGCCCGCCAATGGCGTCCTGCAGGACGTGCATTGGGCGGTCGGGCTTTTCGGCTATTTCCCGACCTATGCGCTGGGGAATGTCTATGCCGGCTGCCTGAATGCGGCCATGCGCGCCGCCGTCCCCGATCTCGACGCGGCGCTGGCGCGCGGCGAGGCGGATCCGGCGGTGGAATGGCTGCGCGAGACCATGCAGCGCCATGGCGGCCTTTATCCGCCGCGCGACCTGATCGAGCGCGCCACCGGCGCCGAGATCAGCGAGGCGCCGCTGCTGGACTATCTGGAAGAGAAATTCTCGGGCATCTACCGGCTTTGAGCTTGGATTCGGGTATTTGCAGAGCAAAGAAGCCGGGCGCGGTGCCCTGGTCTTCTTCGTTCTTCAAATACCCATTCAACGCTTCGACAGGCGCAGGTGGATGCCGTTCTTGCCCCGCAGCGTCAGGCGCATGACCGGCACGGGTCTTTCGGGTCCGGGTTCCAGCCGGTAGGTCCTGATCAGGGACGAGAGCAGCAGCGGCCCCTCGATCATGGCGAAGCCGGCGCCGGGGCAGGCGCGGGCGCCGGCCGAGAAGGGGATATAGGCGTCGCGCATGCAGGCCTTGCCGTTCTCGGTCTGCCAACGGTCGGGGTCGAAGCCGTCGGGATTGTCCCACAGCCGCTCATGGCGATGCAGGTGCCAGGGCGACAGGACCAGTTGCGCGCCCTTGGGGGCCTTGCGGTCGCGCAGGGTCTCGGCATGGGCGCATTGCCGCACCGTCATCGCGACCGGGGGATAAAGCCGCAGTGCCTCGCGGAAGACGGCGCGGGACAGCGGCAGGGCCTTGATGGCGGCGAAATCGGCGGTGAGGTTCTGGCGGGCCTCTTCGGCCAGACGGTCCTGCCAGTCGGGATGCTCGGCCAGCAGGTAGAGCGCCCAGGCCAGCGCCGAGGCGCCGGTTTCGTGCCCGGCCAGGAAGAAGGTCGCGACCTCGTCGACCATCTCGGCGGCGGTGAAGACCGCGCCGGTCTGGGGATCGGGCGTGGTCATGATCCGGGTCGCGAGGTCAGCGGGCGCGACGCCTTGGGCGATCAGCGCGGCGCGATCCGCCACCAGCTGCCGGATCAGGTCGCGGATGCGGCGGGCGCTGGCGCGGGTGCGGCTACTGTGCAGCCGCGCCCAGCGCGGCAGCGGCAGGAGGCCCCCGAGATTCACCATCGGTTGCGCGTCCTGGTGGTCGCGGAAGGACTGGAACACGCCGGCGGCGATGCGGTCCTCGATCGGGATCGAGAACAGGGTGCGGAAGATCACGTCGGCGGCGATGTGGCTGGTCAGCGGCTCGATGTCCACATCCGCGCCGTCGGCCAGCGGTGCCAGCCGGGCCACGCCGGATTGCGCCGCGTCCCACATGGCGGCGAAGGATTCGCGCAGCCTGCCGCCCTCGAAGGCCTGGTCGATGATGCGGCGCTGGTGCTGCCAGGTCGCGCCGTTCGAGATGAAGCTGGAATTGCCCAAGAGCGGTTGCAGACCGGCCGCCATGCGCGGCGATTTCGGGAAATCCATCGGCCGCTGCTTCAGGATCAGGTCGATCAGCTTGGGGTCGTTGCAGGTGAAGCTGCGGATGAAGGGGGCGCGGAACTCGGCCATCCAGGCGCGATAGAGCCGGTCGGACTGCGCCGAGAGGATGTCCTGGCGGAAATCGCGCAGGAAGCGCCAGAGCGAGGGCTTGCCCGGGCGCGAGGCGGGTTTCGGCGGGATCATGTCGCGGTGAAGCCGTTGACCGGCCGGGCGATGCGGCCCGGCGAATGGTCGCGGCCGGCGAAGCGCGCGCCAAGCGGCAGCGGCCCGGCGGTGATGGCGAAATAATCGTAGTCGCCGGGGCGGTCGAAGGCGCAGAGATACTGGAAATGCAGCCGGAACCAGCGCCCGCGCAGGCTGCGGCGCTTTTCCGGGGAAAGCGTCCGGGTGAAGGCGGCCGAGAGCACCAGCGGCTGCCGGCGCTCGGGCGGCGCGACGCCCGAGACCGCGACCGGGTCGCAGAGCCCGAAGCAGCAGGCGTCGCCCGGCGCGGTCACATCGACCCAGTCGAGTTCGGGCCGCGCCGAGAGATAGGCGAGATCCGCCCGCAGCCGGTTCGCGCGCGGCAGGAAAGCGGCCATCGGCACGACATGGCCCAGCGACAGGTAGGAGAGACGCGCCCCCGCCGGCACCCGGCCGGAACGGATCAGGTCCGAGAGCACCGAGACGCCCAGGTAGGCGCCGGAGCTGTGGCCGACGACCAGCACCTCGTCCCAATCGCCCGCCAGCACCTCGGCGATGCGGTCGGCGAATTGCGCCAGCCGCGCCTCGAGCGCCGGGGGATAGGCGCCGCCCCCCTGGGCGGTAAAGGCGTAGTCGTGCATCAGGTAATAGGCGAAGATCTTGCCGTCGAGCCGTCGCCACAGGTGCAGCCCGGCCCAGGCCACCGCCAGCGTGACCGGCAGCGCCAGCCCCATCACGCCGGTCAGCCGGCCGACGAGCCAGCCGAAGGCCGCGCCGACCAGCAGCGCCACGGCCAGTTGCGCCAGCAGCACCACCACCGGATAAAGCGCCGCGATCACCGGGCCGCGGCGCAGCCGCATCAGCCGGAACAGCGCCCCCGAGCCGATATAGACCCAGGCGGTGCGGCAAAGCTGGCCATAGGTCGCGGCGATCGACTGCCCCATCGAGCCCTGCACGATGTCGGCCCAGACCAGCACCTCGAACTCGGCCTCGGCCCGCGCGCCGCCGAAATCGCCCGCGACGCCCCAGCCGAAGCCCTTGCGGTCGCGGCGCGGGCCGAAACCCAGCCGATAGCCCGAGATCCGCGCCTGCTCGGCCCCCTCGCGCTTGTAAAGCTCGCGGTAGCGGCGCGGCGGGATCGGGTCATAGCCGGGGATGTAGAGGACGCGGCGGCGAAAGGGGCGGGTCATGTCACGGCGGTTGTTTTGCCGGTGCAGCATAACCCATCCGGGCGAGCGGGCAAGTCGCGAGCCGTCAGGTCAGGCCACGCCCCAGCGGCGCTCCAGTGTCTCGATGGCGGCGATGCGGGCGGCGGTCGGGGGGTGCGAGAGCAGCCAGGCCGGTGCCGTGCCGCGGCCGCCGGCCAGCCCGTCGAGCTTGCGGAACAGGCTTTTCTGCGGGTCGGTGCCGAAGCCCGCCTTGACCATCAGGGCGCTGGCGAAGGCGTCGGCCTCGAATTCGTCCTGGCGCGACAGGCGGGCGGCGACGGCTGCGGCGACCAGATTGGCGATCCAGCCGCCGATGCCGGGCAGGAAGCGGCCCAGCACGCCCGCCAGCGCCATGCGGATGGCGTTCTGGCCGGCGAAGTCGATCATCCGGCGCCGGGAATGGCCCAGCGAGACATGGCCCAGCTCATGCGCGATCACCGAGGCGAGCTCGGCCTCGGTCACGCGGCCTTCGTCCAACTTGTCGAGGAAACCGCGGGTCAGAAAGATGCGCCCGTCCGGCACCGCCATGCCGTTCACCGGCGCCACCTCATAGACATGGGCGCGGATCGGCGGCAGGTCCATGGCGCGGCCCAGCCGCTCGAGCATCGGCGTCAGGCGCGGATGGGTCAGCGGGGTCGAGCGGGTGTTGAGCTCGGCCTTGAGCCGCCACATGGAAAAGAACCACATCGCGGCCATGTAAAGGATGATGAGCAGGATCGGGGCATAGCGCAGCATGGCCCCAATATGGGCCCGCTTTTGCGGTTCGCCAAGCATAGGTGTCGTCGCGCGGACGGTGAGCCAAGCGCCGGCATGGCGCGCCTAGCCGAGCAGGCGCATGGCCTGGGTCAGCCCCTCGAGCGTCAGGGGCTGCATGCGGTCCTCGAAGATCTCGCGGATCATGGCGATGGAGCGGGTATGGGTCCAATGCGGGCGCGGCACCGGGTTCAGCCAGACATGGTCGGGCCAGGTCTCGCGCAGGCGGCGGAGCCAGGTTTCACCCGATTCGGGGTTCCAGTGCTCGTTGGCGCCGCCGGGCACTGCGATCTCATAGGGCGACATCGAGGCATCGCCGACGAAGATCGCCTTGTAGTCGCGGCCGAAGCGGTTGACGACCTCCCAGGTCGGCGTGGTCTCGGTCCAGCGGCGGCGGTTGTCCTTCCACAGCGCCTCGTAGACGCAATTGTGGAAATAGAAATGCTCCAGGTGCTTGAACTCGGCGCGGGCGGCCGAGAACAGCTCGTCCACCAGCCGGGAATGGTCGTCCATGCTGCCGCCGGCGTCGAGGAACAGCAGCACCTTCACGGCATTGTGCCGCTCGGGCCGGGTCTGGACGTCGATATAGCCGTGCTCGGCGCTGGCGCGGATGGTGCCGGGCAGGTCCAGCTCTTCCAGCGCGCCGTGCCGGGCCCATTGCCGCAGCCGCTTCAGCGCCACCTTGATGTTGCGGGTGCCGAGCTCGACCGAATCGTCGAAGTCGCGGAACTCGCGCTTGTCCCAGACCTTGACGGCGCGGCGGTGGCGGCTCTCGGCCTGGCCGATGCGCACGCCCTCGGGGTTGTAGCCATAGGCGCCGAAGGGCGAGGTGCCGGCGGTGCCGATCCATTTGTTGCCGCCCTGGTGGCGGCCCTGCTGCTCGGCCAGCCGCTCGCGCAGCCGCTTCATCAGCTCCTCGAAGGAACCGGCGCCCTCGACGGCGGCGCGTTCCTCGGGTGTCAGCAGCTTCTCGGCCAGCTTTTCCAGCCATTCGCGGGGAATCGAAACCTGATCGACCAGCGATTCGATGGGGATTTCGTCGAGCCCGGCGAAGGCTTCGGCAAAGGCGCGGTCGAATCGGTCGATGTGGCTTTCATTCTTGACCAGCGTGGCGCGGGCCAGGTGATAGAAGCCCTCGGGCGACCAGTCCGACAGCCCCGCCTTCAGCCCGGCCAGCAGGTCCAGGTATTCGCGCAGGCTGACCGGAACTCCGTGCCGTCGCAGGCTGTCGAGAAAGGGCCGGAACATCAGCCCATCCGGCTGAGGAGCACGGTCAGGAACAGCCCGGCGACGGTCAGCGCCAGGCCGTGCGCGGCGGCATATTGCAGCTTGTCGGCCGTGCCGCCGCCGGCTTTCGCGGCGCGGATCCAGCCGATCGCTGCGCCAAGGATGAATGCGGCGATCACGATCATGGGGCCGGCATAGCCCCGCACGACGCCCCTGTCGAGGGGCAGCCCCTTGAACGCGGGCGGGGGGCGGGTTAGTTTTGTTGCAACTTACTATTCGGAGGGCGTGACGATGGCGCCCAGGCGTCCTGCGGGTGCGGACGCGTTCCCGAGAAAAACGGTCGAGCCTTTCGCCACCCGCCCGGCCGAGGACGGGCCGCTTTATGCGGCCTTGGATCTTGGCACCAACAGCTGCCGGATGCTGATTGCCCGCCCCGCGGGCAGCCAGTTCCAGGTGGTTGACAGTTTCTCGAAGCCGGTCCAGCTGGGCCATGGCCTCGAGGCATCAGGCAGGCTGTCGCGTCCTTCCATGGCGCGGACGGTGCATGCCTTGCAGGTGTGCCGGCGCAAGCTCGAGGCGCATAATGTCGCGCATATGCGGCTGGTCGCGACCGAGGCCTGCCGCCGCGCCAGGAACAGCCGCGACTTCCTGCGCATGATCCGACGCGAGACCGGGCTGCCGGTCGAGATCATCGACGCCGAGGAAGAGGCGCGGCTGGCGGTGATCTCCTGCGCGCCGCTGGTCAGCCAGCGCACCGAGCAATTGCTGGTCGTCGACATCGGCGGCGGCTCGACCGAGCTGGTCTGGATCGACCTCGAGGAGGTGGACCCCAAGGAACGCTCGCGCGCCATCATGCGGCTGGCGGACGGCTTTCGCGATCCGCAGCCCGGGGGGGCGCGGGTGGTGGACTGGATCTCGGTGCCGCTGGGCGTGGCCACGTTGCGCGACCAGTTCGAGGATGTCGAGGACGATCAGGGCCGCTTCGCGCTGATGTCCTGGCATTTCGAGGAGATGCTGTCGGATTTCGCGCCCTATTCGCTGACCGGCGGCCTGCGGGACAGTTTCCAGGTCATCGGCACCTCGGGCACCGTGACCACGGTGGCGGCCAGCCACCTGGGCCTGCGCCGCTATGACCGGACCAAGGTGGACGGTCTGACCATGACCTCGACCCAGATCGACCGGGTGATCCGCGACTATCTGTCGCTGGGGCCCGAGGGCCGGCGCGCCGATCCGCGCATCGGCCGCGAGCGTCATGCGCTGATCATGTCGGGCGTGGCGATCCTGCAGACGCTGATGCGGGTCTGGCCGACGACGCGGCTGTCGGTGGCGGATCGCGGCCTGCGCGAGGGGCTGCTCTATGCGCAGATGGTCAAGGATGGGGTGCTGGCCCCGGATGGAATGAACGGGGTGGCGTGAGATGAGCGACGACAAGAAGCCGGGCGGCACGAAGAAAAGCTCGGGGCGCGGCCAGCGCGACCTGCGGGTGCGGGTCAAGACCGCCAAGGGGCGCAAGCTGTCGAGCACGCTCTGGCTGGAGCGGCAGCTGAACGACCCCTATGTCGCGCGGGCGAAACGCGAGGGCTATCGCGGCCGCGCCGCCTTCAAGATCCTGGAACTGGACGACAAGTATCATTTCCTGGTTCCCGGCGCCCGCGTGGTCGACCTGGGCTGCGCGCCGGGCGGCTGGTGCCAGGTTGCCGTGGCGCGGGTGAATGCCTTGGGCGAGAAACCCGGCAAGAAGGTCGGCACCGTGCTGGGCGTGGACCTGCAAGAGGTCGATCCCATCGCCGGGGCCGAGATCCATCAGCTGGACTTTCTGTCGGAAGGCGCGGACGAGCAGGTCAAGGCCTGGCTGGGCGGGCGCGCCGATGTGGTGATGTCGGACATGGCGGCGGCCTCGTCCGGGCACAAGGGCACCGACCATCTGCGCATCGTGGCGCTGGTCGAGGCGGCGGCGCAGCTGGCCTTCGACGTGCTGGAGCCGGGCGGCACCTTCGTTGCCAAGGTGCTGGCGGGGGGCGCGGAAAACGAGATGCAGGCGATGCTGAAGCGCAATTTCCGCAAGGTGGCGAATGTGAAGCCTCCGGCCAGCCGCTCGGATTCCTCCGAGAAATTCGTCGTCGCGCAGGGATTCCGTGGCCGGGATGCGGACAGCAAGGAAGGGGCTGCCGAGGTTTGGCCCGAGGATGGCGACGCCGCGCGTTGAGCGGGCAGGTCGCGCTTCTCCGAGACGCTCGTCGTGGCGCAGGGGGTCGTGGGTGAGGCGGGTGAGGCGGAGGGCAGGCCGAGCCTTGACCCGAGGCTGGCGGCGCCGCGCGTGGGGCGGAAGGGTCGGTGCCATCGCGAAGCCGGTCGCGGCGCAGGGGTTCCGTGGCCGGATCCCGGTGGTGCGGAGGGCGGATTTCGCGGCGAAGGCATGACGCCGCGCGCCGGGCGGGTCGGGTTCTGTAGAGACGCTTGTCGTGAGGCAGGGCTTCCGCGGCCGGGATGCGGGTGGCGGCGGGCGGATGCCGGGATGGTGCCCCCGGTTCTGGCGCAACGCCGCGCGTTGAGCAGCCAAGGGATTCTCCGAGAAGCCGCCTGTCGCACAGATTCCGCCGCCGGGCGGTGAAGATGACGTCGCGGGACTGTCGAGCCCGGCCTCAGGCGTGGCGGCGACGCCGCGCGCTGACGAGCGGGGCAGCCGGGCGGTCAGCCCTCCTGCGCCGGCGGCTCGCCGCGCATCAGCGCACGATAGCCTTCGGGCGTGCGGCCGGTCGCGGCCAGGAAGGCGCGCATGAAATGGCCGAGCCCGGCATAGCCCAGTTCCTCGGCGATCTCGGGAATGGACCGCGTGCTGCCGCGCAGCGCCTCGGTCGCCAATTGCAGCCGCAGGTCGTAGAGCAGCTCCAGCGCGCTGCGTCCCCGGCTTTGCCGGCAGGCGCGGTCGAGTTGCGCCAGCGAACAGCCCAAGGCCCGCGCCATCTCGGCGATGGTGCGGTTGGCCGCCATGTCGCAGCCGGCGAGCGCCAGGAACCGCTCGGTCAGCGGCCGCGCCCCGGCGAGGCTGTCGCTACGCGGGTCGGCATGGCCCTGGCGCTCCTCGAGCCGCGACAGTGCCACGGCGATCAGGCCCAGCTGATAGGGCGTGGCGCCATTGCCGCCGGGATCGCGGGCCGCGCCCTCGGCCAGTGCCAGGATGGCGGGGTCGAGAATCGCAGCATCCTCGGACGCCGGCCAGCCGCTGCGGAACGCCTTGGGCAGGGGCTGCGCGCCGACCCAGGCGGGCGGGATCAGCAGCGTCTGGCCCTGGACATCGGGCGGCGGCTTCAGGGAAAAGGCGGTGCCGGCCGGGATGAAGGCAATGCGGCCGGCGGTCAGGACATGGGCCTGGCGCGGAAATTCGACGCTGACCGCGCCGGCGACAGGGCGGATCAGCACATGATCGCCGCGCACGCGCGGGCTGGGCGGCGTCTTGCGGCCCCGCACCGGCCCGCCCCAGTGAAACCCCGAGAGCGGCAGCAGCCGAAGCCCGTCGCCCGGACGGCCGCGCGGCAGCATCCCGGTCCGTGGCGGAGCAGCCTCGGCTGGCCCGAGCGGGGCGGCGATCACCGGCGCCAGCACCGAAACCGGCCTGTCGTCGGCGGGGGTGGCCGATGGCTCGGCCTGCGGCAGGCGCGGATCGGTGGCGGCCGGGTCCATGATCCCCGGCGCACTGATACCGGCTGCCCGCAGCCGTTGTGTGCCGGGATCCGAATCAAAATTGACAAAGGCGCGAATAGCTTCGTTCATCTGGCATGGTTTCCAGCAAATCCATGAAGATAACGTAAACTTCGGACCAGGGTTCCTGAAGAGTTTATTCAGCCTGTGGTTGCGAATTGTTCAATATGTCACATTTGCGTGACGGATCGCGGCCCGATCTGCACCGGCTGCCAGTCGCGCAGCCGGCCGCGAAAGAAGCTGCGCTGCGCCTTGGCATATTGCCGCGTGGCGATGATCGCCTGCGCGACGGCCTCCTCGAGGCTGCAGCGGCCTTGCAGATGCGCGACCAGTTCCGGTGCGCCGATGGCCTTGGCCCAAAGCGCCGCGGCATCCCAGCGCGGCAGCATGGCCCGCACCTCGTCCAGCGCGCCCTGGGCCAGCATCTGGCGAAAGCGCCGCTCGATCCGGTCGGCAAGCCAGTCGCGGTCGGCCTGCAGGACCAGCCGATGCGCGCGCCCGGCCGGGATCAGCGGCGGCGGGGTTTCGTCCTGCCAGGCCGAGATGCCGCGGCCGGTCGCCTGCAGCACCTCCCAGGCGCGCTGCACGCGCACCGGGTTTTTCAGGTCGATGCGCGCCCGCGTGGCCGCGTCCAGATCGGCGATCATCCGCGCCAGGCCCTCGGGGCTGCGGTTCAGCGCATCGGCGCGGGTGCGGATCTGCGGAGGGGTCGGCGGGATCGCGGCCAGCCCGGCCGTCAGCGCATGCATGTAAAGCCCGGTGCCGCCGGTCACGATCAGCCGGCCGGGCAGGGCCGCCACCTCGGAGAGCCAGGCGCCCACGGAATAATCCCGGCCGGGCGCGACATGGCCGTAAAGCGCATGCGGCGCGCGCGCCTCGTCCTCGGGACCGGGGCGGGCGGTCAGTACGCGCCAGCAGGACCAGACCTGCAAGGCATCGGCATTGACCACGGTGCCGCCCTGCGCCTCGGCGATGCGCAGCGCCAGCGCGGACTTGCCGCTGGCGGTCGGGCCGGCGATCAGCACATGGCGCGCCGGATCCAGCGTGGCGATCAGACTATCCATGCGGGCGGGAAAGCGGGCTGTTGAACATGGCCCCTGTTTGCGACATTTTGCGCGGCAATGAAACCGCCGCGAAAAGGTAGAACCATGTCGGACAGCGCCCCCCAGAATCCCGGAAAATACTCTCGCGTCATGCTGAAGATTTCGGGAGAGGCGCTGATGGGCGACCAGGGCTACGGCCTGCACCCCCCGACCGTCGCCCGCATCGCGCAGGAGGTCCGCTCGGTCCATGACATGGGGGTCGAGATCTGCATGGTCATCGGCGGCGGCAACATCTTCCGCGGCCTGCAAGGCAGCGCCCAGGGCATGGAGCGGGCGACCGCCGACTACATGGGGATGCTGGCCACGGTGATGAACGCGCTGGCGATGCAGGCGGCGCTGGAGGCGGAAAAGATCCACACCCGCGTCATCTCGGCGATCCGCATGGACGAGGTGGCCGAGCCCTATATCCGCCGCCGCGCCGTCCGCCACCTGGAGAAGAAGCGCGTCTGCATCTTCGCCGCCGGCACCGGCAACCCCTATTTCACCACCGACACCGCGGCGACGCTGCGCGCCAACGAGATGAACTGCGAGGCGATCTTCAAGGGCACCAAGGTCGATGGCGTCTATGACAAGGACCCGAAGAAGTTCCCCGACGCGAAACGCTATGACGATGTGACCTATGACGAGGTGCTGCAGAAGCACCTGGGGGTCATGGACGCCTCGGCCATCGCGCTGGCGCGGGACAACGACCTGCCGATCATCGTCTTCTCGCTGGACGAGCCGGGCGGGTTCCGGGGGATTCTCGCCGGAAGCGGCACTTATACGCGGGTGCATGGCTAAAATGCCCGCATAGGCTTTGCCATGCCGGCCCGGCTCGGCTAAGAACGCTGAAAACCACAGCACAGAGGCCATGACCCTACATGTCCGACGAGATCGAGATCGACACCGACGACCTGGAACGCCGCATGAAGGGCGCGATGGATTCGCTGCGCCATGAATTCGCCTCGCTGCGCACCGGCCGCGCCTCGGCTAGCATGGTCGAGCCGATCATGGTCGATGCCTATGGCTCGCCCACGCCGATCAACCAGATCGGCACCGTGAACGTGCCCGAGCCGCGCATGGTGACGATCAACATCTGGGACAAGGCGCTGGTCGGCAAGGCCGAGAAGGCGATCCGCGATTCCGGCCTGGGCATCAACCCGCAGCTCAACGGCACCATCATCATGCTGCCGATCCCCGAGCTGAACGAGGAGCGCCGCCGCGACCTGACCCGCGTTGCCGCGCAATATGCCGAACATGCCCGCGTCGCCATCCGCAACGTCCGCCGCGACGGCATGGACCAGATCAAGAAGGCCAAGGGCTCGGGCATGTCCGAGGACGACCAGAAGTTCTGGGAATCGGCCGTGCAGGAGCTGACCGACAAGATGATCGCCGCGGTCGACCAGGCGCTTGAGAGCAAGCAAGCCGAAATCATGCAGGTCTGATCCGGATGGCCGAAACCGCAGCCAGCCTGAGCAATACCGGCGGCGGGGAACAGCGCCCCCGTCACGTCGCCATCATCATGGATGGCAACGGCCGCTGGGCCAAGAACAAGGGCTGGCCGCGGCTTGTCGGCCACCGGCGCGGCGCCGAGCGCGTCAAGCAGATCGTGCGCGCCTGTCCCGACATGGGGGTGAACTGGCTGACGGTCTATGCCTTCTCGACCGAGAACTGGAAGCGCTCGACCGAGGAGGTGCTGGGCCTGATGGGCATCTTCGCCCGCTATATCGAGCGCGAGGCCGACGGGTTGGCGGCCGAGGGCGTGCGTATGCGCTTCATCGGCGGGCGCGAGCGGCTGGACCCCAAGCTGCAACGGCTGATGGCCGGGATCGAGGCGCGCACTGCCGGCAATACCCGGCTGAACCTGACGGTGGCGATCAATTACGGCGGCCGGGACGAGTTGGTGCGGGCGGCGGCGCGGCTGGCGCAGCGCATGGCCCGGGGCGAGATCGCCGAGCCGGCCGAGGCCGACCTGGCCGATTGCCTGGACACCGCCGGCCATCCCGATCCGGACTTGGTGATCCGCACCTCGGGCGAGACGCGGACCTCGAATTTCCTGCCCTTCCAGGCGGCCTATTCCGAATATGAATTCACCAGGGTGCTGTGGCCCGATTTCACGCCCGAGCACCTGGCCGAGATCCTCGACCGTTTCGGGTTGCGCGAGCGGCGCTTCGGCGGCGCATGACCGGCGAGGGCTCAAAGCGCGACCGGCTGCGGGGCGCGCTGCAACGCGGCCGCGACAAATGGGCGGATCTGCGGCCGCGGCTGAT
The DNA here is from genome assembly GCF_000371965.1 of Paracoccus sp. N5. Lineage (NCBI taxonomy): Bacteria > Pseudomonadati > Pseudomonadota > Alphaproteobacteria > Rhodobacterales > Paracoccaceae > Paracoccus > Paracoccus sp. N5. Next base: position 103,069 of record NZ_AQUO01000001.1, read on the forward strand.
CTCGGGTGCCGTCCTGGTGGTGCTGGGGCTGGTGCTGCTGCTGTCCGCGGGGCTGTGGCTGCGCTTCGGCGTCGCGGCGGTGATCGGGCTGATGATGTGGGAACTGGCGCGGCTGACCGGCTGGCGCCATCCCGAGTTCCACAGCCCGCGCCATCCGGTGCTGATCGGCGTGCTGTCGGGACTGGTGATGCTCGCCATGCTGGTGCTGCCGGGCGACTGGCCGATGGCGCTGGTGCTGGTGCCGATGATTGCCGGCTGGCACGGCACGCATGAGCATGAGCGCCCGGCCTATCTGCTGTTCACGCTGGCCATCCTCGGCGCCGGCTACGGCCTGGTGGTGATCCGCGAGGCGATGGGCCTGCCGACGCTGTTCTGGATCGTGGGCACGGTGGTCGCCTCGGACGTGCTGGGCTATTTCGTCGGCCGCAAGCTGGGCGGGGCGCGGTTCTGGCCGGCGATCAGCCCCAAGAAGACCTGGAGCGGCACCATCGCCGGCTGGGTCGGGGCGCTGGTGCTGGCGGGGGCGCTGTGGATTTCCGGCCTGGCCGGCTGGCAGGTCGTGATCGTCGGGCCGCTGCTGGCGCTGGCCGGGCAATTCGGCGATATTGCCGAAAGCTGGCTCAAGCGCCGGGTCGGCGCCAAGGACAGCTCCGACCTGATCCCCGGCCATGGCGGGGCGATGGACCGTTTCGACGCCATGGCCGGGGCGCTTCTGCTGGCGCTGGCCCTGCTGATGGCGAACCTTCTGCCGGTGATCGGAGGCTGAGATCATGCGCAGCGTATCGGTGCTGGGCGCGACCGGATCGGTTGGCGAAAGCGCATTCGACCTGTTGATGCGGGCGGGCGGCGCGCAGGCGTTCCGCACCGTCGCCCTGACCGGCGGCGCCAATGTCGCGCGGCTGGCCGAGATGGCGCGCGCCCTGCGGGCCGAGATCGCCGTGACCGCCTGGCCGGAAAAGCTGGCCGAGTTGCGCGAATTGCTCGCCGGCAGCGGCATTGCCTGCGCGGCGGGGGCGGATGCCGTCACCGAGGCCGCGGCGCGGCCCGCGGACTGGACGCTTTCCGCCATCGTCGGCGCCGCCGGCCTGCCGCCGGGGCTTGCGGTGCTGAACCGGGGCGGCACGCTGGCGCTGGCGAACAAGGAGACTCTGGTCGCCGCCGGGCCCTTGGTCATGGGTCGCGCCCGCCGCACCGGCGCGCGCATCCTGCCGGTCGATTCCGAACATTCCGCGATTTTCCAGGCGCTTCAGGGCGAAGATCTCGAAAGCGTCGAGTATGTGACCATCACCGCCTCGGGCGGCGCCTTCCGCGACTGGCCGCTGGAGCGCCTGGCCCAGGCCAGCGTGGCCGAGGCCAGCCGGCATCCGAACTGGGCCATGGGCCAGCGCATTACCATCGACAGCGCCAGCATGTTCAACAAGGCGCTGGAGGTCATCGAGGCGCATGAATTTTTCGGCCTCGGGCCCGAGCGGATCCGCGTGCTGGTGCATCCGCAGTCGATCATCCATGCCATGGTCACGCATCGCGACGGCGGCAGCATCGCGCATCTGGGCGCGCCCGACATGCGCCATGCCATCGGCTATGCGCTGAACTGGCCGGCGCGCGCCGAACTGCCGGTGCCGCGGCTGGATCTGGCCGCGCTTGGCAGCCTGAGCTTCGCCGATCCGGACGAGGCGCGCTGGCCCGCCCTGCGCCTGGCGCGCGAGGCGATGCAGGCCGGCGGTGCGGCGGGGGCGGTGCTGAACGCCGCCAAGGAACAGGCGCTGGATGATTTCATCGCCGGCCATATCCGCTTTACCGACATGGCCCCGGCCGTGGAGCGGGCGCTGGAACTGGCGGCGCGCGAGGCCGGATTCGCGCAAAGTCCCGGCGATCTGGATGCCGTGCTGGCCTGGGACGGTTTCGGCCGCCGGGCCGCGGCGCAAGGCCGGGGCGCGGCATGAGCGCGGCCGTCGAGATGCTGGGCGGGTTCCTGTGGACCGCCGCCGCCTTCGTCCTGGCGCTGTCGATCATCGTCACGGTGCATGAATACGGCCATTATATCATCGGCCGGCTTTGCGGCATCCGGGCCGAGGTGTTCTCGCTGGGTTTCGGCCCGCGGTTGTTTTCGCGCCGCGACCGGCGCGGCACGCTGTGGCAGGTGGCGGCGATCCCCCTGGGCGGCTATGTGCGTTTCCTGGGCGATGCCGATGCCGCCAGCGCCGGTTCGGTCGCGGTCGCGCCTGAACGCGCCCGGCAAAGCCTGAACGGGGCGCCGCTCTGGGCGCGCTTCGCCACCGTCGCGGCGGGGCCGGTGTTCAACTTCATCCTGTCCATCCTGGTCTTTGCCGGCATGGCGATCTGGCAGGGCCTGCCGGTCGATCAGGTGCAGGTCGGCAAGCTGCATCCGGTGCCGCCGGGCGTGACGATGCAGCTGCAACCCGGCGACCGCATCCTGGCGGTGGACGGCCGGCCGGTCGCCAGCTGGCGTGACCTCGGCCTGCTGGCCGAAAGCCTGCCGGCGCGGCCGAGCCATGACTGGACCGTGCTGCGCGAGGGCGCCGAGATCACCGTGCCCGGGCCCGACCCGGTGCCGCCGCTGGTCGGCGGCGTCGCGCCGCGCAGCCCGGCCGTCGCCGCGGGATTGCAGCCCGGCGACGTGATCCTGGCGGTGGACGGTCAGCCCGTGCGGCGCTTCGACGAATTGCGCGGCCATGTCACGGCCGCGGCCGGCAAGCCGGTGGTGCTGCGCGTCTGGCGCGAGGGTCAGGGCGAGGCCGACTATACGCTGGTCCCGCGCGAACAGGACCTGCCGACCGAAGCCGGCTACGAGCGGCGCTGGATGATCGGCGTCCAAGGCGGCGGCAGCTATTTCGACCCGGCGATCCGTTCGGCCGGGCCGCTGGAATCGCTGGCCCTGGGTGCGGCGCGGACCTGGGACATCATCGCCTCGTCGGTCTCGGGGCTTTGGGCCATGGTCACCGGCCAGATCGGCAGCTGCAACCTGGGCGGGGCGATTTCCATCGCCGAGACCACCGGGCAGGCGGCCTCGGCCGGGGGCGGCAACTTCATCTGGTGGATCGCCGTGCTGTCGGCGGCGATCGGGTTCCTGAACCTGCTGCCGGTGCCGGTCCTGGATGGCGGGCACCTGATGTTCTATCTTTACGAGGCAGTGGCGCGGCGGCGGCCCTCGGCCCGGGTGATCGACATCCTGTCGGCGCTCGGCATGGCTGCGGTGCTGTCGCTGATGGTTTTCGGCCTCAGCAACGATCTTTTCTGCCCCTGAGCGGGCATGGGCTTTTGACAGTCCCGCCCGCTTCGCTGTATCCATCGGAACAAATCCGGTGGGGCCAACCCGCCGGGCCATGCATTACGCGCGAGGGGCGGCGATGACGGACAGGAAACTCGGCAAGGGCGCGCTGGCGCTGATCTCGGCGCTGGCTGTGGCCGCGCCCGTCGGCCTGGTGGCGAGTGCCGCCTCGGCCTATGTCTTCAGCAATGTCCGCATCGAGGGCAACCAGCGGATCGAACCGGCGACGATCCTGTCCTATCTGGACCTGCCGCGCGGCCAGGACGTGTCGGGCGGCGCGCTGAACGACGCCATGCAGCGATTGCAGAATTCGGGCCTGTTCGAAAAGGTCGAGCTGGTGCCCTCGGGCGGCACGCTGGTGGTGCGCGTCTCGGAATATCCGACGATCAACGTCATCTCCTTCGAGGGCAACAAGCGCCTCAAGGACGAGAACCTGGCCGAGATCGTCAAGTCCAAGGCCCGCCGCGTCTATTCCCCGGCGCAGGCCGAGGCCGATGCCGCCGCGATCAGTCAGGTCTATGCCTCGGAAGGGCGGCTGGCCGCCCGCGTCGATCCGCGCATCATCCGCCGCGGCAACAACCAGGTCGACCTGGTCTTCGAGGTGGCCGAGGGCAAGGTCACCGAGATCGAGCGCATCGGCTTCGTCGGCAACCGCGCCTTTTCCGACCGCCGGCTGCGCAACGTCTTGCAGACCAAGCAGGCCGGCTTCCTGCGCACCTTCATCAAGCGCGACACCTTCGCGCCGGACCGGCTGCCGGTCGATGAAAAGCTGCTGACCGATTTCTACCGCTCGCGCGGCTATGCCGATTTCAAGGTCCAGGCGGTGGCGCCGGAACTGGCCCGCGAACGCGACGCCTTCTATATCACCTTCCAGATCCAGGAAGGCCCGCGCTACACCTTCGGCACCGTGAACACCGTCAGCGAGATCCCCGGCGTCGATGCCGGCGAATTCGCGGCGCAGAACCGGGTCAAGCGGGGCGCGGTCTACAACCCGACCATCATCGACACCACCATCCGCCGGATGGAGGCGCTGGCGCTGCAGAAGGGCCTCGACTTCGTCAATATCGAGCCGCGCATCACCCGCAACGAGCGCAACCAGACCCTGGACCTGACCTTTGCCCTGACCCGCGGCCAGCGCGTCTTCGTCGAGCGCATCGACATCGAGGGCAACACCACGACGCTGGACGAGGTGATCCGCCGCCAGTTCGTCACGGTCGAAGGCGATCCCTTCAACCCGCGCGAGATCCGCAACTCGGCCGAGCGGCTGCGGGCGCTGGGGTATTTCTCGGACGTGCAGGCCGAAAGCCGGCAGGGCACCTCGCCCGAGCAGGTCATCGTGGACGTGAACGTCGAGGAACAGCCGACCGGCAGCCTGAACTTCGGCGTCAGCTACGGCGTCTCGACCGGCGTCGGCTTCAACGCCTCGCTGTCGGAAAAGAACTTCCTGGGCCGCGGCCAGCAGGTGGACCTGTCCTTTGCCACCGGCTCGGGCACGAAAAGCTCGGGCTTCACCTTCGTCGAGCCCTATTTCCTGGGCCGCGACCTGAAGGCGCGCTTCCAGACCTGGTACAACACCACCGACCGGCTGAATTCGGACTACAACACCCGCACCGTCGGCTTCCAGACCGGGATGGAGTTCCCGATCTCGCAAAACGGCCGGCTGGAGCTGCGCTACAAGCTCAGCAAGGACACGCTCTATGACGTCGAGGAACTGCATGTCGACGAGGAGAGCGGCGAGCTGGTCGGCTCCTCGCCGATCCTCTACAACGAACAGGGCGGCTTCTTCACCTCGGCGCTTGGCTATACCTACAGCTATGACAGCCGCGTTGCCGGGCTGGACCCGCTGACCAGCTATCGGCTGCGCTTCAGCCAGGATTTCGCCGGCGTCGGCGGCGACGTGAAATCGGTCACCAGCTCGCTTTACGCCGGGGTCGAAAGCCGGGCCTGGCGCGAAAGCGTGACCATGCTGGCGGAATTCGAGGCCGGCGCCGTGCATATGCTGGGCGACCAGAACAGCCGCTTCCTGAACCGCTATACCGGCAATGGCAAGATCCGCGGCTTCGAGCCGAACGGCATGGGTCCGCGCGACCTGGCCGCGCCGAACGAGGACGCACTGGGGGGCAATTATTTCTGGGCGCTGCGCACGGAACTGCAGTTCCCGCTGGGCCTGCCCGAGGAATATGGCATCAAGGGCGGCCTGTTTGCCGATGCCGGCTCGGTCTGGGGGCTGGACAACAAGATCGGCGCCTTCGACACGCCGGTCGATGACGGCATGCATATCCGCGCCTCGGTCGGGGCCTCGCTGTTCTGGACCACGCCGATCGGTCCCCTGCGCTTCAACTTCGCCAAGGCGTTGAAGAAAGAGGACTACGACGAGGAACAGGCCTTCGACCTGACCATTTCGACCAAGTTCTGATGCGGGCGGGGCGTCAGGTCGCGCTGCTCGGGCTGGCCCTCCTGCTGGCCGGCCCGCCGGCCGCGCTGGCGCAGACGGTGGCGCCGCTGGCCGGCGGCCCCTCGGCCGCGCCGCTGGTCGTCGATGCCCCCGAGCCCAAGGGCGAGGGCGTGCTGCCGGTGATGACGCTGGACCAGGAGGCGCTTTACGCCGGCACGAAATGGGGCCAGCGCGTCAAGGCGGAGCTGGAACGGCGCGGCCAGGAGATCGCGGCCGAGAACGAGCGTCTGGCCAACCAGTTCTCTGCCGAGGAGCAGTCGCTGACCCTGCTGCGCCAGACCATGCCCGCCGACGAATTCCGCAAGCAGGCCGAGGAATTCGACAAGCGCGCGGTCGAGGTGCGCCGCCAGCGCGAGGCCGCGGCGGAAGAACTGAACAAGCGCGCCGCCGATGAATATTATGCGTTTTCCCGGGCGATGCTGCCGGTGCTGGCCGCGCTGATGCGCGAACGCGGCGCGGTCGCGGTGCTGGACAAGCGCGCGATCCTGGTCGCGGCGCAATCCATCGACGTGACCGAGGCGCTGATCCAGCGCATCGACAGCGAGATCGGCGCCGGCCCGCTGCAACAGGGCCCGAACCTGCCCGCGCCGCAAGAGCCGGCCGAGCCGTCGGAAGCCGCACCCGAACCCTCCGCTCCGGCCGAATAGGTCCGCAGCCGCGGCGGCACCGCCTGTTGGACAAGGCGCCGTGGCTGCCGCCTCGGCCCAGGACCGGCCTGCTTTGGGCAAGCTGGAGCCGGCCGACGCAAGCATTCTTCGCCATCATGCGCCTGGCACCAGAGGCGGGGGCGTCCCGATCAGCCCAGCCGGCGGTCGAGCTCGCCGATGCGCCGGGTCAGCAGTTCGAAGAGTCCGTGCACATCGACGTCGCGGATGAAGGTGGCGTTCGGGGTGCGGCCGCTGACCCGCCACCAGTCGGCGACGGTCATGCCCAGGGTGAACTCGCCCCGCGTCTCGATCTCGACATTGATGAACCGGCCCGAGAACAGCTGCGGCGCCAGCAGCCAGGCGATGGTGCAGGGGTCGTGCAGCGGCGCGCCCTCGCTGCCGTATTTCTCGCGGTCGTAGCGTTCGAAGAAATCGGTCCAGCTGGCGATGGCCTGGCCGATGCGGCCCATGGCGCGCATCTGCTCGACCCAAGGCCGGTTGGTCAGCGCCTTGTGCGTCACGTCGAGCGGCATCACCGTCAGCGGCGCGCCGGCGGCAAAGACCAGGCTGGCGGCCTCGGGGTCGACATAGATATTGAACTCGGCCGTGGGGGTGATGTTGCCGACCTCGAAATAGGCACCGCCCATCAGCACGATCTCCTGCACGCGCGGGATGATGTCGGGCGCGCGCTGGAAGGCCATGGCGATATTCGTCAGCGGCCCGATCGGCACCAGCGTCACCGAGCCGGCGGGCTCGCGGCGCAGGGTGTCGATCAGGAAATCGACGGCATGGCCGGGGGCCAGCGCCATGGTGGGGTCGGGCAGGGTGACGCCGTCGAGGCCGGTCTTGCCATGCACATGCTCGGCCGTGACCAGCGGGCGCGACAGTGGCGCCTCGGCCCCGGCGTAAACCGGCAGGTCGGTCCGGCCGGCCAGTTCGCACAGCACGAGGGCATTGCGCTGGGTATGGTGCAGCGGCACGTTGCCGGCCACCGCCGTCAGGCCCAGCACCTCGAGCTCGGGGCTGGCCAGCGCCAGCAGGATGGCGACGGCGTCGTCCTGGCCCGGGTCGGTGTCGATGATGATCTTGCGGGCCATGCGTCTCTCCTGCGGCATCGTGGCGCGAGGGAAGCCCGCTGCCGCGGAATATGCAAGGGGGGCAGTGCGCTATTCAGTTCGCGCGTCAGTTCGGGGCCGGTTCCAGCCGGGTGATGCCGGTCGCGGCGGCCCGCGCCAGATCGGGGTCCAGCGACATGCCGACATATTCGCCGCGCCGCCACAGCTCGGCCATGTCGTCGTAATGGCGCGACAGCGGGTGGCCCGACTGGCCGGTCGAGATCACGAAGACCGAGCTGTCGGGATCGGCCAGGTCGTAGACGCCGCGATAGGCGGCGCCGGTGACGTTGAGCCAGGGATTGCGGCCATGGCCCAGCATGCCGGCCCGCGCGATGGTGCTTTCCGCGCCCGAGGTCGGCTGGATCAGGTTCACGATATAGGACAGGCCGCGCATGTCGCCGAGCGCCGGATGCACATGCCGGGCACGGTGCAGGTCGCCCCAGCGCCAGCTGGCAAGGTCGGGACCGAAGCGGGCCGACAGATCCAGCAGCGCCGCGTCCAGCGCCTGGCGGGCGGTCTGGGCGCAGGTCTCGACCGGGGCCGACTGGCGGATGTCGCACCAGACCCCGGCGCCGCCGAGATTGCGGAACACGCGGTCGATGAAGCGCGGGTAAAGCTCGGTCAGGTCGTCGGCCAGGGGGCCGAGGTCGTCGCGCAACAGCCGGTCCTGCAAGGCCCGCATCCAGGCGGCATAGATCAGCGGCTCGGGCAGGTGCTCGTTCATGGCGCCGTCCCAGTTCGCCAGCAGCGCCAGCGCGTCCTGGCGCATGCGCTCGGGCGTGCCCTGGGCCGCGGGCTCGTCGGTGAACCACAGGTCGGCCCCGACCAGCGGCAGCAGCGCCCGGGCGATGGGGCTGACGATGTCGTTCTGCGCGGCGATGAAGCTGTCGCGGGAATGCACCTCGCGCGACTGGATCAGATGCGCCAGCCGCGCCTGGCGATAGCCGTCGGCGCCGTCATGGCCCAAGCCCTGGCCGGGCGCCGCCGCGCCGGTCGAGGCGACCATGCCGCCCGGCGGGTCCATCTGCGCCAGGCTTTCGGGCGCCGGCCCCTGGCCCTGCCAGCGGTTCTGCGCGATCCAGCCCGGCACGGGCATGCGCCCGGCTGTCTGATGCGCGGGCGCGCGACGGGGCAGGGCGCCGGCCAGCACCTCGCCCACGCCCTGGGCGTCGGCCAGCGTCACCACCATTGCGGGGGCGACCATGTCGCGCAGCGCCGCCGCGGCGCCGGCCCGGTCAGGCGCCCGCATCAGCCCGATCAGCGCGCTCATGCTGCGGTCCTCGCCGAAGCCGCCGGTCCAGGACAGGGCGGCGACATGGCCCGCGGGCAGCACCGTGGCAAGGTCCAGATGCGCCGCCGGGATGATCGGGCCGTTCGCGGTCTCGCGCAGGGTGATGGTCTGCGGCGCGGCACCGCGAATCCTCAGCGTCTCGCGCCGGGTGGTGAATTCGGTCCAGCCATCCACGCCGCGATAGCGGCCGGCGTCGCCGGGCTGCACCTCTTCGATGAACAGGTCCTGATCGTCGATCTGCGCCGGCGTGATCCCCCAGGCAAGCTTGGTGTTGCGCCCGGAGAGGATGGCCGGTATGCCCGGGATGGTGCCGCCGATCACGCCGCCGCTGCCAAGCTCGATCCGCGCCAGATACCACAGGCCCGGCGCGGTCAGGGCGAATTGCGGATCATTGGCAAGCAGGGCCCCGCCCGCCGCCGTGCGCCCGCGCGCCACCGCGAAGCCATTGGCCGAAGCCCCGGCCGAGGGCGCGAGATAGCCCGCCAGCGTCGCGGTCCAGTCCTGCGGCCCGGTGCCGCGCTCGGGCCCGGTGAAGCGGGCGCCCGGGAACAGCCCGGCATAGGAGGGCATCGGCGGCTCGCCGGGCTCGGCGATCAGCTCCTGCCCGCGCGCGGGGTCGGCCAGCGACAGCCGGGCGCGCAGAATCTCGCGCCGCATCTGCACCGTGGACGAGGCGGCGAGCAGCTTCAGCACCGCCAGCGAATCCGCCGGCTCCCAATAGGAAATGTCGTCGGGGTAGAGGAAGAATTCCGGCGCGCCGCGGCCGCGCGCCTCGAGGTTCACCTGGCCGATCCAGGCGTTCACGCCGTCGGCATAGGCCTGCAAGGCGTCGCGGGTGCCGGCGTCCTGCGCCTGAAGCGAGGCGCGGGCGTTGCGGTAAAGCCCCAGCCGCCGCGCCAGGTCGTCGGCGCGGATCGCGCCCGGGCCATAGATCTCGGCCAGCCGGCCTTGCGCTGCGCGGCGCAGCACGGTCATCTGGAACAGCCGGTCCTGGGCATGGGCGAGGCCCAGGGCGAAGAACACGTCGCGGTCGGTCTTGCCGAAGATATGCGGCACGTCCTCGGTCGTGCGCACGATCTCGACCGGGGCCGAGATGCCCGCGACCTCGTAGCGCCCGTCGTAATCCGGCAGCGAGCGGATGGCGAAATACCAGGCCAGCACCACCAGCGCCAGGGCCAGCAGGATCAGCCCGACCGTCAGGCGCACAAGCCAGCGGAAAATTGTCACCATGGCGCGGTGCTGTCCCGAGGTTTTGGGCGCAGAGGTTGACCCTTGCGCCTCGTGGTGGAATTCATCGGGGTGAATAGGACAGGGCGCGGGCCGGATCAACGCGCCTTTCACATGGAAGCGGAGAAAGTGATGGCGCGCGTTGCATTTCTGGGACTTGGGGTGATGGGCTTTCCCATGGCGGGCCATCTGGCCGCGGCCGGGCATGAGGTGACGGTCTGGAACCGCAGTCCCGCCAAGGCCGAGGCCTGGCTCGCCCGCCACGCCGGCCGCGCCGCCGCGACCGCGCGCGAGGCGGCGACGGGCGCCGATTTCGTCATGGCCTGCGTCGGCAACGACGACGACCTGCGCCAGGTCTGCCTGGGCGAGGCCGGCGCCTTTGCCGGCATGGCGGCGGGTGCGGTCTTCGTCGATCACACCACGGTCTCGGCGGCGGTGACGCGCGAACTGGCCGAGGTCGCCTCGGGCGTGGGCATCGGCTTCGTCGATGCGCCGGTCTCGGGCGGGCAGGCGGGGGCCGAGAACGGCCAGCTTTCGCTGATGTGCGGCGGCGCCGAGGCGGATTACGCCCGCGCCGAGCCGGTGATCGCCGCCTATGCCAAGATCTGCCGGCTGATGGGCCCCTCGGGCGCCGGACAGCTGACCAAGATGTGCAACCAGATCGCCATTGCCGGGCTGGTGCAGGGCTTGTCGGAATCGCTGCATTTCGCCGAGAAGGCCGGGCTTTCCATCGCCTCGGTGGTCGAGGTGATCAGCCAGGGCGCCGCCGGCAGCTGGCAGATGGCGAACCGCCACCAGACCATGGCCGAGAACCGCTTCGACTTCGGCTTCGCGGTGGACTGGATGCGCAAGGATCTGGGCATCTGCCTGGCCACCGCCGACGAGACCGGCGCGACCCTGCCGGTGACGGCGCTGGTCGACCAGTTCTACAAGGAGGTGCAGACCATGGGCGGCGGGCGCTGGGACACCTCGTCGCTGATCGCGCGGCTGCGGCGCTAGGGCGCCCCGGCATGGGCTTTCCCCCCGAGAGCCGCCCGGATCCTGCCCTTGCGCGCTGGTCAGCCGCAGGTGGTGGGTGCCCCTTTGGCCAGCACCTTTTGCCAGTCGTCGCCCAGTTGCTGGCGCGCGGACAGGGCATTGGCGGCTTCGGGGCTGCTATCGGGGATGATCTTGATGACCATGTCCTGGCTGTGGTCACCCGACCAGACATTGGATTCATGCGAATCCCCGACGACGATGAACTTGTCATAGCCGCGCCGAATTACCTCGACCGAGGCGCTTTTGAAGGCGACGTTGCGCGCGCCGTTCGGCCCGCAGGCCGGTGCCGCATTGGTCGCCACCTTGAAGGTGTCCTTGGCCATCGGCTGGATCGTAGATTGGGCGCAGGCCGCCAGTACAACCAGAAGCGGGAGGGAAACAAACCATGAAATACGCATCGAACCTCGCAGTCGAAAACGGCTGCATCATCATTCAGCCATGGCAACGCGTAGCAGCAAGATCCTGCGCTCTCAACGAAATCGCGGAACTGTGGTTAACGAAATGGCATGGGGGCTGGTGGGCGGTGAGGGACTCGAACCCCCGACATCTTCGGTGTAAACGAAGCGCTCTACCAGCTGAGCTAACCGCCCCCGGCCGGGCTGATAGCGCGATCCGCCGGCGCTTGGCAAGCGGGGTCCGGCGATGACCGGCGCGCTTTCGCATCTGCGCGTCGTCGAGATCGCCGGGCTTGGCCCGACGCCCTTCTCGGCCATGTGGCTGGCCGATCACGGTGCGCGGGTGCTGCGCATCACCCGGCCCGGCGCGCGCCATATCTTCGGGCTCGAGCGCGACGTGCTGGACCGCGGCCGCGACTGGCTGGAGCTGGACCTGAAATCGCCCGAAGGCCGGGCCGCCGCGCATGCGCTGATCGCCGGCGCCGATGCGGTGATCGAGGGCATGCGGCCGGGGGTGATGGAGCGGCTCGGCCTCGGTCCCGGGGATTTCCCGGAGAATCCGCGGCTGGTCTATGGCCGCATGACCGGCTGGGGGCAGACGGGTCCGCTGGCGCATTCGGCGGGCCATGACCTGACCTATATCGCCATTACCGGCGCGCTGCATGCCATCGGCCCGGCGGCGCATCCGCTCCCGCCGCTGAACCTGGTCGGGGATTTTGCCGCCGGCTCGATGTATCTGGTCGCGGGCATGCTGGCGGCGATCCTCTCGGCGCGCGAGACCGGGCGCGGGCAGGTGGTCGATGCGGCGATCTCGGACGGGGTGGCGCATCTGATGGCGATGATCTCGGGCATGCGGGCGGCCGGCATCTGGCAGGATGCGCGGCAGGCCAATCTGCTGGACGGCGGTGCGCCCTATTACGGCTGCTATGCTTGCGCCTGCGGCGGCTTCCTGGCCATCGGCGCCATTGAGCCGCAATTCTGGGCCGAGTTGCTACGCCGGCTGGAACTGGATCCGGCCGCGCTGCCCGACCGGGCCGATCCGGCGCAATGGCCGGCGCTGCGGGCGGTGCTGGCCACCCGCATCGCTACCCGCGCGCGCGATGACTGGGCGGCGGTGCTGGAGGGCTCGGACGCCTGCGCCGCGCCGGTGCTGTCGCTGGACGAGGCGCCGCGCCATCCGCATCATGTCGCGCGCGGCACCTTTCACGGCAGCGAGCCGGCGCCGGCGCCGCGCCTGTCGGAGACGCCCGGCGCGCTGCGGCCGGGCCGTCAGCTGACCCTGGCCGAAGCGCGGGCGGCATGGAGGCGGTGACGGCATTCCTGTTGACTTGCGCGGCCGAATCCGCGATATACCCGCGACCGGCCGGGCAGGCGCCCGTTGCCGGTGCGTTATTTTGAACCTCACCCCATCGACGGGTGCGCTGTCCGAAGGCGGGGGCCGACCCCGCAAACACCTGCCTCGCAGGGGCCGAAGGACGCGGCAGAACAAGGAAGAAGCGAATGTTCGCAGTTCTCAAGACGGGCGGCAAGCAGTACCGGGTCCAATCCGGTGACGTGCTGCGCGTCGAAAAGCTGAACGCCGAAGCCGGCGACAAGATCCAGTTCAACGACGTGCTGATGATCGGCTCGACCGTCGGCGCGCCGCTGGTCGCCGGCGCCGCCGTGCAGGCCGAGGTGATCGACACCATCAAGGCCGACAAGGTCATCACCTATGTCAAGCGCCGCCGCAAGCATTCCTCGCAGCGCACGCGCGGCCATCGCCAGCAGCTGACCCTGGTCCGCATCACCGACCTGCTGGAAAACGGCGGCGACAAGACCGACGTCAAGGCCGCCGTCGGTGCGCGCATCGCGCGTCGCCAGGACCATGTCGAAACCGCCAACTGAGGAGACTGACCCATGGCACATAAGAAAGCAGGCGGTTCGTCCCGCAACGGTCGCGATTCGGCCGGTCGTCGTCTTGGCGTGAAACTGTTCGGCGGCCAGCAGGCCGTCGCCGGCAACATCATCGTGCGTCAGCGCGGCACCACCTGGTGGGCCGGCGCCAACGTCGGCATGGGCCGCGACCACACCCTGTTCGCGCTGGCCGACGGCCAGGTAAGCTTCCGCAAGGGCCTCAAGGGCCGCACCTATATCTCCGTGCTGCCCGCCAATCTCGAGGCTGCCGAGTAAGCCGATTTTAACACTCTGGTGCTAAAAAAGGGGGGATCGGCGCAGGCCGGTCCCCTTCGCGTTTCGGCGCGCAGCACCCATATGTTTTCGAGGAATGGGGGAGAGAAGTGACATGAACGAGTTGATCGCCTCGGATGCGCGGCAGGTCGATATCACCACCGAACGGTTCGTGCTGCGCCCGCTGCGCATGTCGGATGCCGGGCTGATCGCGCATTATACCGCCGACCGCCGGGTGGCCGAGGGCACGCGCTCGATCCCGCATCCGCTGCCGCCGGGCGCGGCCGAATCCTATGTGCGCCGGGCCATGGCCGCGGATCGCGACGAGGATGTCTGGGCCATCGACGGCTCGACGAACAAGCTGGCCGAACTGCTGGGCGTGGTCTCGCTGACCCGCATCGACCAGGAGCAGTCGGAACTGGGTTTCTGGGTCGGCGCCGGCTTCTGGAACACCGGCTTCGCGACCGAGGCGGTTTCGGCGCTGGTCGAGGCCAATCCGCATGGCTCGCGCACGCTCTTTGCCGAGGCCTTCCAGGACAATCCGGGCTCGGCCCGGGTGCTGACCAATTGCGGCTTCGAATATCTGGGCGATGCGGAAAGCTGGTCGGTGGCGCGCGATGCGCGGGTGCCGACCTGGACCTATCTGCGCAAGATGGGCTGAGCGGTGCATTGAGCGAAGGCTCGCCTTGCGGCGGGCCTTTTGCTTTGCGCATGGTGCCTGGCTGGGTGGGTGCGAGGTGGGGACGACCTGCAACGGCATTCGCAAGATGGTTTCGATGGTCTGCAATGGCCGGCGGTCATCCGGCAACGGATCCTTTCGTTGCGCGTCGGTTTGCTGGCGCGGCCTCATGCTCGGGTCAGCGGCTAGCGGGCCGATGAAGGCCGGTTGAGACAGGGGCCAAGATGGGCAAGACGGCTTCGTCGCGTGCCATGACCGGAGAAGAACCGAGAGATTTTTCTTGACGCGAGGGTTTGTTCCCGGTCAAGCGCCCTCATATGCCCTGAGAGCATCTTGCGTTGAATCGGGCCCGTATGCTGCGGGCTTGAAGGAGTTCCAGCATTTGTCGAGATCGCAGATTTCGCCGACGGCGCGCCAAAGCGCGTCAATGGTGCAGGCCCCGGCGCGCCGAAGATAGGCCTTAGGCTTGGAGAATGGCATTTGATCGGACGAATACGGTTTGCCCCATGAATCACAAACCGCCGCTCCGGGGAATCTCTCATGATTCCGAGGTCCCGCAAGACGCTCCAAATGGAAAACGGGTTGATGACGCAAGCCGCTCGAGACATGGCCGGAGGCGCCAGTCGAGCAGGCCCGGCCGGTGGCGAACGCAGCGAGCGCTTTTCGCAGCGCGGTGGTTTGTCCGCGCGGGCCCCGGCGATGCGGAAAGCCGGAGGGCAGCGCGTGCCGCGTGAGGCCGGAGCCAAGGTCGGCAAGACGGGTCCAATCGCGCGCCATGACTGATGGAACAAGCAGCGCGCGCGTCTTTGCAGCGCGAGGCTCGCCGCGGAGAGCGGATGATGCCTGGCAAGCTACGCGGGACCGGACGAGACGAATTGCCGGCCAGGATCATGCGCGCGCGATGGGACGCACCTTGCGCTTTGCAGGGCTCACCGGGGTCCGGCCGCGACGCGGATTGCCGGAGCATTCGGGCGCGGCGCTTGATGAGGCTGGTCGCGGCGTTGACGGTGCTGTTGAACGCTCCGTCCCGATCGCAGGCTTGGCCGGAGCGCACCATGCCGCTTGAACAAGGACTGGCCCGTCCCAGCCCTTCGGCGCGGTCCGCGTGGGTATTTTCACAACGAAGAAACTCTTCGGGGCCGCAGCCTCAGGGCCGCAGCGTCACCGCGTTGCCGGCGCCCGAGATCACCACCTCGCGCAGGCTGGGCAGCACCGCGTTGGGAATGGTCAGGGCGGTGGTGATGGTGTCGCTGGCCGGATTCGGCGGGTTGGCGGCGGCAAAGGTGTCGGGCAGCGGCGGCTTGCCGACCAGCCGCAGCCGCAGCACGCCGTTCTCGTCGGGGCGGATCCGGCCCGGCGGCATCGGCACCTCGGTCACCAGCGCCACGTCCCACCAGCCCTTGCTGGCGCCGAGCCCGGTGACGACCAGCAGCCGCCCCTCATACATCGGATCCCATTTCGCACCGGTGACATGCGCCAGCGGCACGCGGCCGTCGTTCGTGCCGGTCGGGTAGCCGCCCTCGGGCGCCAGGCTTTGCGGCTGCTCCGATCCGCCCATCCAGCGCATCGGGTTCCAGCTGCTGTCGCCCATGCGGCCGCAGCCGACCAACACCAGGGCCGCGCAGGCAAGCATGGCCAATCTTCCCGTCCGCATGAGTGCTGCCCCCGTGTCCCTGGTTTCGTTGGCGCAGTGATAGGGCAAGTCGCGCGGCGGTGAAAGCCTCTTTGACCTTGCCGGCGCCGCGCGCTATGCCATCACCGGCCGCCCGCTTGCGGCCTTGCGGAAAGGAAGCGCCATGGCCACGCCCGCCTTTGAAGACATTGCCGAAACCTTCGATTTCCTCGAGGATTGGGAAGAACGCTATCGCCATGTCATCGAATTGGGCAAGGCGATGCCGGCGATGGATGCCTCGCTGCAGGTGCCGGCGACCAAGGTCGAGGGCTGCGCCAGCCAGGTCTGGATCATGCCCCGCATCGAGGGCGGCAGGTTCGACTTCCAGGGCGACAGCGACGCGCTGATCGTGCGCGGGCTGATCGCCATCCTGCATGCGCTTTATTCCGGCGTGCCGGTGGGGCAGGTCCAGGGCATCGACGCCAGCGCCGAACTGGCCCGGCTGGGGCTGGAGGGGCATCTGTCCGCGCAGCGCTCGAACGGGCTGCGCGCAATGGTCGAGCGCATCCGGCTGCTGGCGGCCAGCCACGCCGCCTGAGCCGCGTCAGCCGCCGCGGCGGTGCGAGATCCAGCCGCCGCCCAGCACCCGCGTGCCCTCGGTGGCATAGAAGACGCAGGCCTGGCCGGGGCTGACGCCTTCCTCCGGGGCCAGCAGCTCGATCTCGGCGCGGCGGCTGCCGGTCACGCGCAGGATCGCCGGCCGCGGCGGCCGGGTCGAGCGGATGCGGGCGGTGATGCTGATCTCGCCCGCGAAGGGTTCGTCGCCCAGCCAGTTCACCTCGGTCACCGGCACGATCTTCGTCGCCAGCGCCTGCTTGGGACCGACGACGACGCGCCGGGTCTCGGGCTCCAGCCGCACGACATAGAGCGGGTCGCCCAAGCCGCCGATGCCGAGGCCGCGGCGCTGGCCGATGGTGTAATGGATCACGCCGCGATGGCTGCCCAGCACCTTGCCGTCCAGGTCGACGATCTCTCCCGGGTCGGCGGCGCCCGGACGCAGCTTCTCGATCACGCTGGCATAATCGCCGTTCGGCACGAAGCAGATGTCCTGGCTGTCGGGCTTGTCCGCCACCGCCAGCCCGTATTGCGCCGCCAAGGCGCGCGTTTCCGCCTTGCTGGCGAGGCCGCCCAGCGGGAAGCGCAGGAAATCCAGCTGCTCCTGCGTGGTCGAGAACAGGAAATAGCTTTGGTCGCGGTTCGGGTCGGCGGCCATGTGCAGCTCGGCCCCGGCCGGACCGTCGAAGCGGCGGATGTAATGTCCGGTCGCCATGCAATCGGCGTCGAGCTCGCGCGCGGTCTGCAGCAGGTCGCGGAACTTCACCCGCTCATTGCAGCGGATGCAGGGCACGGGCGTGGCGCCGGCCAGATAGGCGTCGGCGAATTCCTCGATCACCGATTCCCGGAACTTGTTTTCGTAATCAAGCACGTAATGCGGGAAGCCGATGCGCTCGGCCACGCGGCGGGCATCGTGGATGTCCTGTCCGGCGCAGCAGGCGCCCTTTTTCGCCAAGGCCGCGCCGTGGTCGTAAAGCTGCAGCGTCACGCCGATCACCTCATAGCCCTGCGCCGCCAGCATCGCCGCCACGACCGAGCTGTCGACGCCGCCCGACATGGCGACGACCACGCGGGTTTGCGCCGGCGGCTTGGCAAAGCCCAGCGAATTCATGGTCATGGCCGGCGCGTCGGGGCGCAAGTTCGGGCGGGGCGCTGTCATGGATCGTCCTTGTCGCGGCCGCGCGCGAAGGCGGGCGGCGTTGTTGCCTACATTTATAGGAAAATTCCCGGGTTTCTCAAGGGCAGGGCGGGAAAACCCGGCATGACTTCACCGGGATTTAAGAAGTTTGCGGCACAACGGGGCAAGGATCACAGGAACCTGCCGATGTTTTTGAGAAAAACCCCCGGACCGCGCACCGCGACCCTGCCCGACGGCAGCATCCTGACGCTGGCCGACCTGCCCTCGCCGCAGACCCGCTGGGTGGCCAGCCGCAAGGCCGCCGTCGTCGATGCCGTGCAATACGGGCTCTTGTCGCGCGAAGAGGCGATTCGCCGCTATGGCCTGACCGGAGAAGAGTTCGACGCCTGGATGCAGGCCTTTCGCCGCCATGGCCGCAACGCGCTGAAGATCACCCAGCTGCAGAAATTTCGACAACCAGAGGTTGAATAACATTTGCCGGTATCTTCGGTAACGTGATATTAACCTTTTGCGCGGAAATTTTACCAGTCAGATGGTTGGCAAGGGGACATATTATGCGAATTCTTCTGGTCGAGGATGATCCGACCACGGCGCGCAGCATCGAGCTGATGCTGACCCACGCAAGCTACAACGTCTATCGCACCGACATGGGCGAGGAGGGGATCGACCTTGCCAAGCTCTACGACTACGACCTGATCCTGCTGGACCTGGACCTGCCGGACATGCATGGCATGGAGGTGCTGCGCCAGATCCGCATGTCGCGCGTCGATACGCCGATCCTGATCCTGACCGGCTCGGACGATACCGAAAGCAAGCTGCGCGGCTTCGGTTTCGGGGCCGACGATTACATGACCAAACCCTTCAACCGCGACGAGCTGGTCGCGCGCATCCAGGCCATCATCCGCCGCTCCAAGGGGCACAGCCAGTCGGTGATCCGCACCGGCGAGATGGTGGTGAACCTGGACGCGCGCTCGGTCGAGGTGGGCGGGCGCCCGGTGAACCTGACCGGCAAGGAATACCAGATCCTGGAACTGCTCAGCCTGCGCAAGGGCACGACGCTGACCAAGGAGATGTTCCTGAACCATCTCTACGGCGGCATGGACGAGCCCGAGCTGAAGATCATCGACGTCTTCGTCTGCAAGCTGCGCAAGAAGCTGGCGGCGGCGATGAGCGGCGAAAGCCATATCGAGACCGTCTGGGGCAGGGGCTATGTCCTGCGCGACCCGGTGGCCGAGATACAGAACCCCGAGCGTCTGGCGCTGCGCGCCTGATCCGCGTGGCGTTACCGGCCTGAGCCCGGGTCGGGCGCTGGACAATCCGGCCCCGGCCCCGGTATCACCGTCTTTCGGACAGGCCCGGCGGGGCAGGCAGGCTGGCGGAGGGCGCGATGACCGCAGAGGACGAGAACCAGGCCGCGGGCAGGGCCGAATCGCCATCGCCGCAGCCGGTCGAGACGCTGGACCGGGCCGCGGCCCTGGCCGAGATCGCCGCGCTGACCGATGTCCTGGATCGCGCGAACCAGGCCTATCACCGCGACGACGCGCCCTTCATCAGCGACGCCGAGTATGATGAAAAGAAGCGCCGCCTGCTGGAGATCGAGACCCGTTTCCCCGAGCTTGCCGCGACAGCCAGCCCTTCGGCCCAGGTTGGCGCCGCGCCGGATGGCCGTTTCGCCAAGGTTGTGCACCGGCTGCCGATGCTGTCGCTGGAAAACGGCTTTGCCGCCGATGACGTGCAGGCCTTCGTGCAGCGAGTGCGGTCGTTCCTGAACCTCGGCCCCGATGCCGCGCTGGAACTCACCGCCGAGCCCAAGATCGACGGCCTGTCCCTGTCGCTGCGTTACGAGGGCGGGCGGCTAGTCCAGGCCGCGACTCGCGGCGACGGCGCGGTGGGCGAGAACGTGACCGCCAATGCCCGCACCATCGCGGATATTCCGCAGGCGCTCGCCGGCAGCGATTTCCCCGAGGTGTTGGAGATCCGCGGCGAGGTCTATATGTCGCACGCGGATTTCGAGCGGCTGAACCAGACCGAAGGCGGCCGCGTCTTCGCCAACCCGCGCAATGCCGCCGCCGGCTCCTTGCGCCAGCTGGACCCGGCGATCACCGCCGCCCGGCCGCTGCGCTTCTTCGCCTATGCCTGGGGCGAGATCAGCGAGCCCCTGGCCGCGACCCAGTTCGAGGCGGTCCAGCGCCTCGCCGCGATGGGCTTCCAGATCAATCCGCTGACCCGGATCTGCCGTTCCGTCGCCGAGATGCTGGCCGCCTGGGCCGAGATCGAGCAGATGCGCGCCACGCTGGGCTATGACATCGACGGCGTGGTCTACAAGGTCAACGACCTCGGCTATCAGGCGCGGCTGGGCATGCGCTCGACCACGCCGCGATGGGCCTTGGCGCACAAGTTCCCGGCCGAGCGCGCCTGGACCCGGCTCGAATCCATCGACATCCAGGTCGGCCGCACCGGGGCGCTGAGCCCGGTCGCGCGGCTGACGCCGGTCACGGTGGGCGGGGTCGTGGTCTCGAACGCCACGCTGCATAACGAGGATTACATCGCCGGACGCGGCGCCGATGGCAGCGAGATCCGTGGCGGCAAGGACATCCGTATCGGCGACTGGGTCGAGGTCTATCGCGCCGGCGACGTGATCCCCAAGGTCGCGGACGTCGACCTGGCCAAGCGGCCGCCCGAGGCCGTGCCTTATGCCTTTCCCGACAGCTGCCCGGAATGCGGCTCGCCCGCGATCCGGGAAGAGGGCGACTCGGTGCGCCGCTGCACCGGCGGGCTGATCTGCCCGGCGCAGGCGGTGGAAAAGCTGCGCCATTTCGTCTCGCGCGCGGCCTTCGACATCGAGGGGCTGGGCGCCAAGCAGGTCGAACTGTTCTATCGCCTGGGCTGGATCGCCGAGCCCGCGGATATCTTTACCCTGGCCCGGCGCGACGCCGAGGGCGCCAAGATGCGGGCGGATAGCCGCGGCGATGCGGATGAGGAACTGCTGCTTTCGCTTGGCATCGACCGGCTGCATCTTTCGGGTGGCGCCGCGGCGGCCCTGGCCCGGTTGTCGGCCACGCGTCTCGCCGAGATCAAGGGCTGGGGCGAGAAAAGCGCCGCGAGCCTGTTCCAGGCCATCGAGAAGCGGCGCGAGATCCCGCTCTCGCGGCTGCTTTTCGCGCTTGGCATCCGCCATGTCGGCGAGGTTGCGGCCCAGGACCTGGCGCGGCATTACGGCAGCTGGCAGGCGCTCGAAACGGCGCTGGACCTGTCGCGCCCCGCCGCGCTGGCCCATCGCGGGGCCGATGAGGCCGCCCAAGCCGAACGCGCCGCCGCCCAGGCCGAAAACCGCCGCGCCCGCATTGCCGAGACCCGGGCCGCGATGCTGGCCGATGCCGAACTGTCGCCGGAAAGCGCCGCGGCCTGGTCCGACCTGATCGCCGCCGATGGCGTCGGCCCGACGCTTGCCATGTCGCTGTCGGACGCCTTTGCCAACCCCGCCGAACGCGCCGCCATCGACCGGCTGGCGGCTTTCCTGACGGTGCTGCCGCCCGAGGCGCGCGCCACCGACAGCGAGATCACCGGCAAGACGCTGGTCTTTACCGGCACGCTGGAGAAGATGACCCGCGCCGAGGCCAAGGCCCGCGCCGAGGCGCTTGGCGCCCATGTCGCGGGTTCGGTCTCGGCCCGGACCGACCTGCTGATCGCCGGCCCGGGCGCGGGATCGAAGGCCAGGAAGGCCGCCGAACTGGGCATCAAGGTCATCGACGAGGACGAATGGCTGGCGATCGCGCAGCGGTGAAGCCCGGCCGGCCCGAGGCGCTGTTTCCCCTGTTCGCGGGCGTCGAGACCCTGCCCGGGGTCGGCCCACGCGCCGCCGAGAGCTTTACCCAGATGGGCGCGACCCGGCTGCGCGACCTGGTGCTGACCCTGCCGCATTCCGGCATCCGCCGCCGCCGCATCGCCCGGCTGGCCGAGGCCCGGCCACCCGAGATCGTCACCTTGCTGATCCGGGTCGAGCGTCACAGCCCGCCCACCGCCAAGGGCCGGCCGTGGCGGGTGCATTGCTCGGACGGCTACAGCGATCTGCAGCTGGTGTTCTTCCATGCCCGCAAGGACTGGATCGAGCCCCAGTTGCCCGCGGGCGCGCGCCGGCTGGTCTCGGGCAAGATCGAGCTGTTCGACGGCATGGCGCAGATGGTGCATCCCGACCATATCGGCCCCGAGGACGGCCCGCCTCTGCCGGAGTTCGAGCCGGTCTATCCGCTCTCCGGCCGGCTGACGCAGGGGGTGGTGCAGAAGGCGGTGCGCGGCGCGCTGGCGAAACTGCCGGCGGCCGGGG
The DNA here is from genome assembly GCF_000371965.1 of Paracoccus sp. N5. Taxonomy (NCBI): domain Bacteria; kingdom Pseudomonadati; phylum Pseudomonadota; class Alphaproteobacteria; order Rhodobacterales; family Paracoccaceae; genus Paracoccus; species Paracoccus sp. N5. The sequence continues at coordinate 125,060 of NZ_AQUO01000001.1, forward strand.
AATGGATCGACCCGGGCCTGCTTGCGCGCGAGGGCTGGCCGGACTGGCATGGCGCCCTGGCGCAGGCCCATGCGCCCTCGGGCCCCGAGGGGCTGTCGCCGACCGATCCGGCGCGGGCGCGGCTGGCCTATGACGAGCTTTTCGCGCATCAGTTGACGCTGGCGCTCTTGCGCCGCGACCGCCGCCGGCAAGCGGGGCTGGCGACGCAGGGCGACGGCCGCTTGCGCGAGCGGGTGCTGGCCGGTCTACCCTGGCCGCCGACCGGGGCGCAGCGCCGCGCGGTCGACGAGATCGCCGGCGACATGGCCGCGCCGCGGCGGATGAACCGGCTGTTGCAGGGCGATGTCGGGGCCGGCAAGACCCTGGTCGCCTTTCTCGCGCTGCTGGTCGCGGTCGAGGCGGGCGGGCAGGGCGTGCTGATGGCGCCGACCGAGATCCTGGCGCGCCAGCATTTCCGCGCGCTGGAGCCGTTGGCCCGGTTGGCCGGGATCCGGCTGGAGGTGCTGACCGGCCGCGACAAGGGCGATGCGCGGGCGAATATCCTGGCCAATCTGGCCATGGGCCGCATCGACATCCTGGTCGGCACCCATGCCGTGATCCAGAAGTCGGTCGAGTTCCACGACCTGCGGCTGGCGATCATCGACGAGCAGCATCGCTTCGGCGTCAACCAGCGCATGGAACTGGGCCAGAAGGGCAGCCACCTGCCGCCCGACATGCTGGTGATGACGGCGACGCCGATCCCGCGCTCGCTGGCACTGGCGCAATTCGGCGACATGGACCTGTCGGTGCTGGACGAAAAGCCGGCCGGGCGCCAGCCGGTGCGCACCACGGTGGTGCCGGACAGCCGCATGGCCGAGGTTCTGGCGCATCTGGACCGCGCCCTGCAGGGCGGCGCGCGGGCCTATTGGGTCTGCCCGCTGGTCGAGGAAAGCGAGGCCGTGGACCTGACCGCCGCCGAGGCCCGCTTCCAGGAGCTGCGCGCCCGCTTCGGTGCCGATGTGCGCATGGTCCACGGCCAGATGCCGGCCGAGGAACGCGACGCCGCCATGGAGGATTTCGCCGCCGGCCGGGCGCGCATCCTGGTCGCGACCACGGTGATCGAGGTCGGCGTCGACGTGCCCGAGGCGACGATCATGGTCATCGAACGTGCCGAGAGCTTCGGCCTGGCACAGCTGCACCAGCTGCGCGGCCGGGTCGGACGCGGCAGCGGGGCCTCGAGCTGCCTGCTGATGTATCACGAACCGCTGTCCGAGACCGGCCGCCGCCGCCTCGGCATCCTGCGCGAGACCGAGGACGGGTTCCGCATTGCCGAGGAGGATCTGGCGATGCGCGGTGCGGGCGACGTGATCGGCACCGCGCAATCCGGCCTGCCGCGGTTCCGCATCGCCGACCTGGAGCGGCAAGGCGCGCTGATGGCGCTGGCGCGTAAGGATGCGCAGGCCTTCCTGGAGCGCGACCCCGGTATGGAAAGCCCGCGCGGCCAGGCGATTCGCCTGCTTTTGTGGCTGATGGAGCAGGACCGCGCGGTGCGGCTGATCACCGCCGGCTAGGCATGATCGCGGATGTTCTTAAAAAGTTCTTTACTTTGTTCCGCATTGATGAGAACAAAGTATAAACAAACCGTGGAGAACGCCTATGACCCGCGAATCCCTGTCTGATCTTCTGGGCACTGTCGCCATTTCCGTGACGGCCATCATCCTGTTTTCGCTGCCCTCGATCCTGGCAGCCTGATCCTCACTGCCCCGCGCTGATGGCGGCCCCTTCGCCTGGGTGCCGCGATTTCCCCCGGACGATCATGCGCGCAACTGGCCGGCCCCGCGAAGGGCCGGCTTTTTCATGCGGCGGCGTTGCCGCGGCTTGCGCGGTCGCGATGCCTCCGGCGGGGGTATTTGGAAAACGGAGAAAGCCTCAGCTGGGCGAGGCGTCGATGGCGCCGAGCAGCGCCTCCCACGCGAGCAGGATCGAGGCGTGGCGGTTCGGGAATTCGCGCGCGGGCAGCAGCGCCTCGAGTTCCTCGAAGGGGGCCGAGGGAGCGGGGCCGTCCTGTTTCAGCATGGCTTGCAACTCGTCGCGGGCGCGGGCGATCTCGGCGCGTGAGCGGCCGAGAACGTTGCGGCCAAGCACGCCGGCCGAGGCCTGGCCCAGGGCGCAGGCGCGCACCTCTTGTCCGAAATCGGCGACGCGGCCGTCCTGCACCACCACATGCGCCGTGACCGACGAGCCGCATTGCGGCGAGCGCTTGTGCGCGCTGCCGGTCGGCGCGGCCAGCTTGCCGAGATGCGGGATGTCCGAGGCCAGCGCGAGGATGCGCCGCGAGTAGAGCTGCATCAGGTCGCTGTCGGACATGGTCTTTTCCCTTGCTGCCGTCGGGTCTAGATAGGCATCGCCAAGCCGAAAGGAAAGCCGATGTTCGATCCCGCCAGCCTGAAATACGATGCGAACGGGCTGATCCCCGCCATCGCCCAGGATCATCGCAGCGGCGAGGTGCTGATGATGGCCTGGATGAATGCCGAATCCGTCGCGAAAACGCTTGAGGATAGTCGCGTAACCTATTGGTCTCGCTCGCGTCAGGCCTTCTGGACCAAGGGCGAAAGCTCGGGCCATGTCCAGAGGCTGGTCGAGTTGCGGGTGGATTGCGACCGCGACTGCCTGCTCTTGCTGGTCGAGCAGACCGGCCCGGCCTGCCACACCAATCGGCGGTCCTGCTTCTATACCGCCGTGCGGGATGCGACCGAGGTGGTGATCATGGCGCCCTCAGAGGCCTAGCATGCGGCGGATGTCCTCCGGCGTCGCGCCCTCGGCCCGGTAGAGGCGCAGGGCGCGGGCGTCGTCGCGCTTGGCGAGCCGCTTGCCGCTGGCGTCGCGGATCAGGCGGTGGTGGTGATAGCGCGGGGTCGGAAGTTCCAGCAGTTTCTGAAGAAGGACGTGGATCCATGTGGAATCCAACAGATCCTTGCCGCGGGTGACCAGGGTGATACCCTGCGCGGCATCGTCCACCACCACCGAGAGGTGATAGCTGGTGCCCATGCCGCGCCGGGCCAGGACGACATCGCCGACGCCGCTGATGAAATCCTCGGCCGTCAGGCGGTGCGGGACGCCGGGGGCGATGTTTTCATCCTCGAAGGCGATCTCGCCTGCGCCAAGATGGGCGAAAGCGGCCGCGGCATTCAGGCGGATCGCGTCCTCGGGGCCGGTCTCGGCCATGCTACGGTGGCGGCAGGTGCCTGGATAGACCGGGCCGTCGGGACCGATCACGCTCTCCTGCGGGGCCGAAAGGGCGGCGCGGATGTCGGCGCGACGGCATTGGCAGGGATAGGTCAGGCCAAGCGCCGCCAGCCGGTCCAGTGCGGCCTGATAGGCGGGCAGGCGCCGGGATTGACGCATCGCCGGCAGGGGCCAGTCGAGGCCCAGCCAATGCAGATCCTCGGCGATCATCGTCTCGTATTCCGGGCGGCAACGGCTTTGGTCGATGTCCTCGATCCGCAGCAGGAAGCGCCCGGGGTCGGCCAGCCGCGCGGCGGTCAGGGCGGCGAAGGCATGGCCCAGATGCAGCGGCCCGGTCGGCGAAGGCGCGAAGCGGGTTACTGTTCCGCCAGCCATGCCTGGAAATCCGCCTTGGCGCGGTCGGTATAGGCCGGGTAGCGGTCCTTGCGCCCCTTGCGGCCGCCGCGCATCGCATCCAGCGGCGGGTAGAGGCCGAAGTTCACGTTCATCGGCTGGAAGGTCCTGGCATCGGCGCCGCCGGTGATGTGATGGACCAGCGCGCCCATCGAACTGGTGGCGGGCGGCGGCGGCAGGTCGCGCCCCAGCGCCTCGGCCGCGGCCATGCGGCCCGCCAGCAGGCCCATGGCGGCGGATTCGACATAGCCCTCGACGCCCGTCACCTGGCCGGCGAAGCGCAGGTTCGGGCGGGCGCGCAGCCGCAGCCGGTCGTCGATCAGCCGCGGCGAATTCAGGAAGGTGTTGCGGTGGATGCCGCCCAGCCGGGCGAAACCGGCATTTTGCAAGCCGGGAATGCGCCGGAAAACATCCACTTGCGCGCCATATTTCATCTTGGTCTGGAAGCCGACGATATTGTAGAGCGTGCCGAGCGCATTGTCGCGGCGCAGCTGCACCACCGCATAGGGCTTTTCCGCCGGGTTATGGGCATTGGTCAGGCCGACCGGCTTCATCGGGCCGTGGCGCAGGGTTTCGCGGCCGCGCTCGGCCATGACCTCGATCGGCAGGCAGCCGTCGAAATACCCGGCGGTCTCGCCCTCGTGGAACTCGGCCTTGTCCGCCGCCAGCAGCGCGTCGATGAAGCCTTCGTAATCCGCGCGCGTCATCGGGCAGTTGATATAGGCCGTGCGCTCTTCCTCGGTCTCACCCTTGTCATAGCGGCTTTGCCGCCAGCAGATCCCCATGTCGATGCTCTCGGCATGGACGATGGGGGCGATGGCGTCGAAGAAGGCCAGCGCGCCCTCGCCGGTGGCTTGCAGGATCGACTGGCCGAGGGCGGGCGAGGTCAGGGGGCCGGTGGCGACGATCCAGCGGCCTTCGGTCGGCAGGTCGGCGATCTCGCCCGGGGCGAAGCCGACCAGCGGCTCGTCCCACAGAGCCTGGGTCACGGCGGCGGAAAAGGCGTCGCGGTCCACGGCCAGCGCGCCGCCGGCGGGCAGGCGGTGGCGGTCGGCCATGGCCATGATCAGCCCGCCGGCCGCGCGCATTTCCCAATGCAATTGCCCGACCGCGTTCATCTGGTCGTCGTCCGAGCGGAAACTGTTCGAGCAGACCATCTCGGCGCAATCGCCGGTGCGATGGGCGAAGGTCGCGACCTGCGGCCGCATCTCGTGCAGCACCACCGGCACGCCGGCGCGGGCGATCTGCCAGGCGGCCTCGGAGCCGGCCAGCCCCGCGCCGATGATATGGATCGGTTCCATGCGTTTCCCCTTCGCGTCAGGCGCGATGTCCTAGCAATCGCCGGGCGTCTGGGCAAGAGAAAGGGCGGCGCCCGCAGAGGGGTGCCGCCCGATGTGATCCGCAGCTCAGGCCGGCGATCAGGCCTCGGCGGCCTCGCCTTCAGCGGCTTCCTCGTTATCGGCCGAACGCAGGCCCGAGGGCGCGGCGATATTGGCGATCACGAAGTTGCGGTCGAGGGTCGGCTTCACGCCGGCCGGCAGGACCACGTCCTCGATGTGGATGGTGTCGCCGATCTGCTTGCCGGTCAGGTCCACGGTGATCTGCTCGGGGATGTCCGAGGCGGTCACGACCAGCTCGACCTCGGGGCGCACCACGACCAGCGTGCCGCCGCGCTTGAGGCCGGGGGCGGCGTCGTGATTTTCGAAGTTCACGTGGATGAACAGGTTCACCCGGGTGTTGCGGTGCAGGCGCATGAAGTCGATATGCGTCGGCAGGTCCTTGACCACGTCGCGCTGGACGCCGCGGCAGACGACGCGCACGTCTTCCTGGCCGTCGATCTTCAGGTTCCACAGCGTGGACAGGAAGCGACCGGCGCGCAGCTTGGTCAGCAGCGAGTTGAATTCGATTTGGATCGGCTGCGGGTCTTTCCCGTCGCCATAAACGATGCCGGGCACCTTGCCTTCGCGGCGAGCTTGGCGGGCGGCCCCCTTGCCTGTCCCCGCGCGTGCCTCGGCCACCAGATCCGGGATCTCTTTGGCCATGATGGTATTCCTTTGCTAAGCGTTCGCGGCCATCCTCCAAGGGTGCATGGCCGAAGCCGCGCCTATATCCCGAACGGGGCGCGATGTGAAGCAGGAAAAGTGATCGCCATAAGCGGGAATTCGCTTGCCACAGCGCATCCGAAGCCTCATGCATCGCCAGAGGTGCCCGGGGCGTTTCAAAATTGCATCGTATTCATTCTCTCGACTATCTCAAGCTGGGTCTGGCCGTGCTGGTGGCCTTTGCCCATACCTACTGGCTGCAGACCAACATGACGCCGCGGCTGTTCCTGATCGGCAACGGGCTGATGCGGGTCATGGTGCCGGTCTTCTGCATCGTCGCGGGCTATTTCCTTTACTCGGCGGTGGCGCGCGGCAAGGGCGTCAAGTGGCTGTGGCGGGTGCTGGCGCTCTACCTGTTCTGGATGGCGGTCTATTTCCCGTTCTGGCTGAACGAGATCCACGGCCTGGCCTCGCTGGTCAAGGAGCTGCTCTGGGGCTATTTCCACCTGTGGTTCATGGCCGGGATCCTGGTCGCCGGGGCGCTGGTGCTGGTCCTGCGCGGCCTGGGCCGGGTGCTGGCGCCGGCCTATGAATACCGCATCCTGCTGGGCGCCGCGCTGGTCTGCGCCGTGATCGGCGTGACGCTGCAATACATGGCGCTGTCGGGCGTGGCGCAGATCGGGGTGAAGAAGTTCTCGAACGGGCTCTTCATGTGCTTCCCCTTCGTCACCATCGGCTATCTCTGCGGCCGGCGGGTGGCGCGGCTGGGAACCCTGGGGCTGCCGCCGCGCTGGCTGGTGCTGTCGCTGACCATCGGCGGGCTCGGGCTTTTGATGATCGAGGCCTGGCTGGTGCAGGCGCGCTGGAGCGACGACGTGATGCTGGACATCCCGGCCAGTTCCTATATCGCGGCGCCGGCGCTGTTCATCGCCACGCTGGGCACGCCGCTGCCGGCGCCGCCGGTCCGGCTGGATCCGATCTCGGCCGGGATCTATTTCATGCATGTGCTGGCGCTGCATCTCGCGCATGCGCTGGGATTCACGCATCTCATGGACCTGATGCTGTTCGCGGTCGGGCTGCCGACGCTGGTGGCGCTGCTGTTGCAGCGCCTGCCGATCCCGGGCTTCGGCAAGCCGGCCCATCGCCATCACGACCACGGCCAGGACACCGCACAGCCCTGAGATGCGGGGGCGTCACGCCCAGGGTGTCAGGAAATCCGGCGGCAACAGCAGGTTGTGGCGGCCGAGGTTCCTGACATCGCGTTCGCCGCACAGCGCCATGGTAATGTCCAGCTCCTTGTGGATCACCTCCAGCGCCGCGGTGACGCCCGCCTGGCCCATGGCACCCAACCCGTAGATGAAGGCGCGGCCGATATAGGTCGCATGCGCCCCGAGCGCCAGTGCCTTCAGCACGTCCTGGCCCGAGCGGATGCCGCTGTCGAGATGGATCTCGACCTGGTCACCGACCGCCGCGACGATCTCGGGCAGCATGCGGATCGAACTCACCGCGCCGTCCAGCTGCCGGCCGCCGTGGTTGCTGACGATGATCGCATCGGCGCCGAAGCCGGCGGCCATGCGGGCGTCCTCGGGGTCGTTGATGCCCTTCAGGATCAGCTTGCCGCCCCAGAGGTCGCGGATGCGGGCGATCTTGTCCCAGTCGAGCTGCGGGTCGAATTGCTCGGCGGTCCAGCTCGACAGCGAGGAGGTGTCGCCGACGCCCTTGGCGTGACCGACGATATTGCCGAAGAAGCGGCGCCTGGTCTGCAGCATCTCGATGCCCCAGCGCCATTTCGTCGCCAGGTCCAGCATGACCGGCAGCGTCAGCTTGGGCGGGGCGGACAGGCCGTTCTTCAGATCCTTGTGGCGCTGGCCCAGGATCTGCAGGTCCAGCGTCAGCACCAGGGCCGAGCAGTTGGCGCGCTTGGCCCGCTCGATGATCGCCTCGAGGAATTCCTGGTCCCGCATGACGTAGAGCTGGAACCAGAACGGATGCGGCACCTCTTGCGCCACGTCCTCGAGCGAGCAGATCGACATGGTCGACAGCGTGAAGGGCACGCCGAAATCGCGCGCGGCGCGGGCGGCCTTGATCTCGCCGTCGGCGGATTGCATGCCGGTCAGCCCGACCGGCGCCAGCGCCACCGGCATGGCGACGTCCTGGCCGATCATGGTGCTGCGGGTGCTGCGGTTCGTCATGTCGACGGCGACGCGCTGGCGCAGCTTGATGCGCTGGAAGTCCGAGCAATTCTCGCGGAAGGTGCCCTCGGTATAGCTGCCGCTCTCGGCATAGTCGTAGAACATGCGCGGCACGCGCCGGCGATAGATCGCCTTAAGGTCGTCGATGCAGGTGATGACCGGCATGGGGCTTTCCTTATTCTGGTGCCGCGGGAGCGGCGCAATCGGGCTGATCCTCGGGGCAGGCGCCGTCCAGCGACCGCTGCGACAGCGCCTTGGCGCGGGCGCGCAGCGCGGCCGCGCGCCGGTCCAGCGCCGCGGCATCGGCGACGCTGCCGCCGCCACCACGGCCGGCCAGCGCGGCGCCGCGGGCGGCCAGCGCCCCGGTCGCGGCACCGGGGTCGCGCACGGCATCCGCGGCATGGCCGGGCAGGGCGGGCTGGGCCAGCACCTGCTCGGTCGGCATCAGCGCCGGATAGTCGCGCCCGTCCTCGCAACCCGCCAGCGCCGCCAGCGCCGCGATGCCGATGATGCCGGCCAGCCTCATGCCGTTTCCCCTGCTGTGTCGGGCCGCACCATAGGCCCGGCCGGGCCGCCGGGACAAGATGCGCTCTTTCCTTGCCGGGCGTCCCTGCCTAGAAGGCGTCATGGCACGCAGGCAGGGCTCCAGGGCAGAGATCACCGGACCGCTGGTCCGCGACGCGGCGCGCAGGCTGTTCGCGCGCCACGGCTATGCCGCCGTCTCGATGCGCCAGATCGCGGCCGAGGTCGGCCTGCAGGTCGGCGCGCTCTATGCCTATACGCCCGACAAGCAGGCGCTGCTGGCCGATCTCCTGCGCAGCCATATGGAGGAGCTGCTGGCCGCCTGGCAGGACGACCCGGCGCGCCCGGCGCTCGACCGGCTGCAGGCCTTTCTGCGCTTCCATATCCAGACCAGCCTGGAGCGGCCCGAGGCGGTATTCCTGTCCTACATGGAACTGCGCAATCTCGAGGCCGACAACCGCGCCGAGATCGCCGCCCTGCGCCGCCGCTACGAGGATGCGCTCGAGGCGATCCTGGTCGCCGGCATGGCCCAGGGCAGCATGCGCATCCCCGATTCGCGCCTGGCCACCATGGCGCTGATCGCCATGCTGACCGGCATCACCAACTGGTATCGCGAAGGCGGCCGCCTGGACCAGGACCGCGTCGCGGCGGTCTATTGGGAACTGGTCCGCGGCGCGGTCGGCGCCTGACCCGCGCCCAGGCCTTTTCCGTTTTCCAAATACCCCCGGGGGACGCCTCTGCGGCCCCACCGAGGGGCCGCAGAGGCGCGGGGGGCGGCGCCCCCCGGCCGCGGCGCCGCGCACAAGCCTGTTCAACCCCGGGTCAAGCCGGATATAAGACGGCATGAGCCTTCCGCCCCAGTTCCTCGACGAGATCCGCGCCCGCGTGCCTTTGTCGCGCGTGATCGGGCGCAAGGTGACCTGGGATCTGCGCCGCTCGAATCAGGCCAAGGGCGACTGGTGGGCGCCTTGCCCCTTCCACGGCGAAAAGACCGCCTCTTTCCACGTCGACGACCAGAAGGGCTTCTATTACTGCTTCGGCTGCCACGCGAAAGGCGACGCGCTGACCTTCCTGCGCGAGGCCGAGGGCATGGGCTTCCTGGAGGCGGTCGAGTTGCTCGCCTCCGAGGCCGGGTTGCAGATGCCCCAGCGCGACCCGCGCCAGGTGCAGCGCGCCGACCGGCGCAGCGCACTGGTCGAGGTCATGGAGCAGGCGGTGCGCTGGTTCCGCATGCAGCTGGGCATGGCCGCGGCCGAACAGGCGCGCGCCTACCTCGCCCGGCGCGGCCTCGACCCCGCCGCCTGCGAGCAATTCGGCATCGGCTTCGCCCCCGACCAGCGCCAAGGCCTGTTCAACGCCCTGCGCAGCAAGGGCGTCGCCGAGGCGCTGATCGTCGAGGCGGGACTCGCGGCCAGACCCGACGACGGCGGCGCGCCCTTCGACCGTTTCCGCGGCCGCATCATCTTTCCGATTCGCGACGGCCGCGGCCGCTGCATCGCCTTCGGCGGCCGGGCCATGGACCCGAATGCCCGCGCCAAATACCTGAACTCGCCCGAGACCGCGCTCTTCGACAAGGGCCGCAACCTCTACAACGCCGGTCCGGCACGGGCGGCGGTGGCCAAGGGCAAGCCGCTGGTGGTGGCCGAGGGCTACATGGACGTGATCGCCCTGGTCCGCGCGGGTTTCGAAGGCGCGGTGGCGCCGCTCGGCACCGCCATCACCGAGGACCAGCTGCGGCTGATGTGGCGCATCTCGCCCGAGCCGGTGATCGCGCTCGACGGCGACAGCGCGGGGTTGCGCGCGGCGATGCGGCTGATCGACCTGGCGCTGCCGATGACCGGGCCGGGCCAGGCGCTGCGCTTCGCCTTCCTGCCGCAGGGGCTGGACCCCGACGACCTGATCCGCGCCCGCGGCGCGGGGGCGATGGCCACCGTGCTGGAGGAGGCGCGGCCGCTGGTCGACCTGCTCTGGCGGCGCGAGACCGAGGGCCGGGTCTTCGACAGCCCCGAACGCCGCGCCGCGCTCGACAAGGCGCTTGGCGAGGCGGTGGCGCGGATCCCCGACAAGGACACGCGCGATCACTATTTCGCCACGCTGAAGAACCTGAAATGGGAGCTTTTCGGCAACCGCCGCCGCGATCCCGCCCAGCCGCGGCCCGCGCAGACCGGCTGGCAGCCGCGCGGCATGCGACCCGCGCTGCCGGTGGCGCCGGCGGCGCCGACCCGGGCCTCGCGCCTGTCCTCGCCCGAGGCCGGCGAGCACGAGGCCGAACTGCTGATCGAGGCCATGGTGCTGGCGATCTGCGCCACCCATCCCGACCTGATCGGCCCGGTCGAATCGCGGCTGGAGCGGCTGGAACCGCAGGACGCCGACCGTGCCGCGCTGATCCACGACCTGCTCTCGGGCAGCCAGTCCCAGGCCGGCCAGCGCGCCCTTGAATCGATCCTCGCCGAGCCCCATGTGAGGGCGGCCCCGGCGATTCTGCGTCCCCATGACGGCGATGCCGCCGCCGGCATCCTTGCCAATGCGCTCGACCGCATCGAGGCCCGCCGCGCCGCGCGCGAGGAAATCGCCCGCGCCGAGGCCGAGATCGAGGGTCTGGCCGACGAGGGGCTGACCTGGCGCATGGCGCAATCCGCCCGCGCCCGGCAGCAGGCGGACCACCCCTCGCTGGCCGATCTGTCGGACCTGGGCGAGGACAGCGACGCCTTCCGGGCCATCCTGGATGCGGCGCTGAAGAACGAGATCTGGCGCAAGCCGCGCCGCTGAAATGGCTCGGACGGGCCCGAATCGCCCGCTTCGAATCACCCCGGTCCGGGGCCGGCCGCAGGCTTTGATTCGCTTGCGACTCGCGCTAGAACCGACCGATAGCCGATCCCGATTCGCCGATTCGCGAATCACTGCCTCAAGGGAGCCAGCATGGCAGCCAACGACGACGACCAGAAGCCCGACACCAAGGACGACGATCATTCGCTGGATATGTCGCAGGCTGCGGTCAAGCGCATGATCGCCGAAGGGCGCGAGCGCGGCTTCATCACCTATGACCAGCTGAACGCCGTCCTGCCGCCCGAGCAGGTCAGCTCGGACCAGATCGAGGACGTCATGTCCATGCTGTCCGAGATGGACATCCGCGTGGTCGAAAGCGACGAGGACGCCGAGGAAGCCGAGACCGGCGGCGAGGTCGCGACCACCGGCTCGGGCTCGCGCGAGATCGCCGTCGCCACCGCCGAGACCGAAAAGCTGGACCGCACCGACGACCCGGTGCGCATGTATCTGCGCGAGATGGGCTCGGTCGAACTCTTGTCGCGCGAGGGCGAGATCGCCATCGCCAAGCGCATCGAGGCCGGCCGCAACACCATGATCGCGGGGCTCTGCGAAAGCCCGCTGACCTTCAAGGCCATCACCCTCTGGCGCCAGGAGCTTCTGGACGAGGACATCCTGCTGCGCGACGTGATCGACCTCGAGACCACCTTCGGCCGCTCGATGGACGAGGAGGGCGAAGAGGAAGAGGTGCTCGACACCGCCGCCGCCCCCGCCGTTTCCGGCAATGCCGGCGCCTCGGAGGAAGAGGAACTGGACGCCGACGGCAATCCCATCGGCCGCGACGACGAGGAAGAGGACGACGACGGCCAGAACCTGTCGCTGGCCGCGATGGAAGCCTCGCTGAAGCCCAAGGTGCTCGAGACGCTCGAGGCCATCGCCCAGGGCTATGAAGAGCTGGCGCATATGCAGGACAACCGCATGTCCGCCACGCTGAACGAGGACGGCACCTTCTCGGCCGCGCAGGAATCGGCCTATCAGTTGCTGCGCTCGCGCATCGTCGGGCTGGTCAACGAACTGCACCTGCACAATGCCCGGATCGAGGCGCTGGTCGACCAGATCTATGGCATCAACCGCCGCATCGTCACCATCGACTCAGGCATGGTGAAGCTGGCCGACGCCGCCCGCATCAACCGCCGCGAATTCATCGACGCCTATCGCGGCAGCGAACTGGACCCGACCTGGGTCGACCGCATGATGGAGCACAAGGGCCGCGGCTGGCAGGCGCTGTTCGAACGCTCGCGCGCCCAGGTCGAGCAGCTGCGCGGCGACATGGCCATGGTCGGCCAGCACGTCGGCGTCGACATCGAGGAGTTCCGCCGCATCGTCGCCCAGGTCCAGCGCGGCGAGAAGGAATCGCGCCAGGCCAAGAAGGAAATGGTCGAGGCGAACCTGCGCCTGGTGATCTCGATTGCCAAGAAATACACGAACAGGGGCCTGCAATTCCTTGATCTTATTCAGGAAGGCAATATCGGCCTGATGAAGGCCGTGGACAAGTTCGAGTATCGCCGCGGCTACAAGTTCTCGACCTATGCGACCTGGTGGATCCGGCAGGCGATCACCCGCAGCATCGCCGACCAGGCCCGCACCATCCGCATCCCGGTCCACATGATCGAGACGATCAACAAGCTGGTGCGCACCGGCCGCCAGATGCTGCACGAGATCGGCCGCGAGCCGACGCCCGAGGAACTGGCCGAAAAGCTGCAGATGCCGCTGGAAAAGGTCCGCAAGGTGATGAAGATCGCCAAGGAGCCGATCAGCCTCGAAACCCCGATCGGGGACGAGGAGGACAGCCAGCTTGGCGATTTCATCGAGGACAAGAATGCCGTGCTGCCGCTCGACAGCGCCATTCAGGAAAACCTCAAGGAAACCACCACCCGGGTGCTGGCGTCGCTGACCCCGCGCGAGGAGCGGGTGCTGCGGATGCGCTTCGGCATCGGCATGAACACCGACCACACGCTGGAAGAGGTCGGCCAGCAGTTCAGCGTCACCCGCGAGCGCATCCGCCAGATCGAGGCCAAGGCGCTGCGCAAGCTGAAGCACCCCTCGCGCTCGCGCAAACTGCGGTCCTTCCTGGACCAGTAGGGCGACGGCCTTCCTGTATCGCAGCCGGACCACGCTCGACGCGCGGTCCGGCACCTGCCGCGCGCCCCGCGCAATGCCGAACAGGGGCTGACCGGCTGTCTGCGCCATAAGGACGGCCGCTTCTGCCAATGGCTGGAAGGCCCGGCCGAGGCCTTGGCGTCGGTGCACTGATCGCGTCCGACCCGCGCCACGAGGGTGTCGAATACCTGTGGCGCGGCGAATTGCCCGAGCGGCAATTCGCCGGCTGGCACATGGGATCCGGCAGTTCCGAACCGGGCACGCTTTTCGACTGGATCAACGAGAGGGGTGTGCAGGCCGGCGACAGCGCGTTTCGCCGGCGGCCTGCTGGCCTTCATGCGCGCCGCGGCGGGTCCGGCGCCGGCCTGAGCCCTGGTGCGAAACCGCCCGTTAGCCGTGCTTCTCGATCCAGGCGACAAAGGCGTCGACGAAGCCGCCGAGGAATTTCGCCGTCGTCTCGTCGGTGACGCGGCCGTCGGCGGCATAGGCCTCGGGCTTCCACTGGATATAGGCCTCGGGCGCCGACATCATCACCATGCCGACGGCCAGCATGTCGGTCTTGAGCCGGGCCTGGCCCACGGCGGCGCCGATCACGCCGGGCGAGGCGCCGGTGACGGCGGCCGGCTTGCCCTTCCACGAATTCTCGCCATAGGGCCGGGTGCCCCAGTCCAGCGCGTTCTTGATCACGCCCGGATAGCTGCGGTTGTATTCCGGCGTGATCGCCAGCACCGCGTCGGAATGCTCGACCCGGTCCTTGAGCCGCAGCACCGGGACCGGCGGCTCGGCCCAGAGTTCCTCGTTGTAATGCGGCAGGTCGCCGATATGCAGCGGATGGAATTGCAGCCGGTCTCCGGCCAGGTTTTGCAGCGCGAGCATCAGCCTGTGATTGATCGACTCCTTGCGCAGCGAGCCGACGATGACGGCGACGGACTTGGCCATGCCTGATCTCCTTTGACGGTTTATGGCCAGAAGCTAGGCGCGGTGGCGGCCGGAGGAAAGACCCGTGCGGCTTGCAATCATGGGGAAAAAGGTGAACAGTCACGCCGGGCGCCCGCCGGGCGCGAAACAACGAGGCGCTTATGCCCGAGGACATGGCGGTGAAATTGCACGATTGGCTGGCGAATTCGGGCAACCTGCGCGCGGCTTTGGCGGTGGCGCTGGCCGCGCTGGTCCTGTGTCTTGTTCAGCTGTGGCGAACCCGGCGTTCGGCGCAGGCGTTCGCGGCGCGCGAATCGGCGCTGCTGGCGCGGCTGGAGGCCGAGGCCGCCCAGCTGCGCGACCAGCTGCTGGCCGCGAGCCGGCTGGAGACCCGGGCCGAGGGCCTGGGCCAGCGCATGCGCGAACTGGTCGAGGAACGCGACGCCCTGACCGACGCGCTGCATGGCGAGCGCCAGTCGGTCTCGCGGCTGGAGCGGATGCTGGCCGAGACGCGGCTTGCCGCCGAGAAGGACCGCGAGGCGGCCGAGCGCGATCTCGCCACCCTGCGCGAATTGCGCGAGGAGATGACCGGCCAGTTCCGGCTGATGGCGCATGAGACGCTGAAGACCCAGGGCAGCGAGATGCAAAAGGCGCATGGCGAGCAGCTTTCGGCGCTGCTGACGCCGTTCCGCGACCAGGTGCACCGCTTCCAGACCGAGCTTCAGGCCCGCAACAAGGCCACCGACGAGGAGCGGGCCCGGCTGCGCGAGCAGATCGAATATCTGCACAAGCGCTCGGAAGACATCTCGCGCGAGGCGGTGGCGCTGACCCGGGCGCTGAAGGGCGACAGCCAGAAGCGCGGCGCCTGGGGCGAGATGATCCTGGAGCGCATCCTCGAGGATTCGGGCCTGCTTTCCGGCACGCATTACCTGACCCAGACCAGCCATCGCGACGGCGACGGCAAGCTGTGGCGGCCGGACGTGATCGTGAAGCTGCCGCAGAAGAAGATCCTGGTGATCGACAGCAAGGTGTCGCTGAACGCCTATGAAGAGGCGGTGAATGCCGAGGACGGGCTGGTGCGCGAGGCGGCGCTGCGCCGCCATGTCGCCGCCATGCGCGGCCATGTCACCGGCCTCGCCGCCAAGGGCTACCAGGCGCTGGACGAGGGCGCGGTCGATTACGTGCTGATGTTCGTCCCGGTCGAGGGCGCCTTTTCCGAGGCGCTGCGGGTCGATCCCGACCTCGCGCGTTTCGCCATGGAGAACCGGGTCGGGCTGACCACGCCGACGACGCTGATGCTGACGCTGCGCACCGTCGATCACATCTGGACGGTCGAGCGCCGCGAATCGAACGCCATGCAGATCGCCGCCCGCGCCGGCCAGCTTTACGACAAGCTGCACGGTTTCGTCGGCGCCATCGAGGATGTCGGCACCGCGCTGGAGCGGGCGCAGAAAAGCCATGCCACCGCGCTCGACCGGCTGACGCGCGGGCCGGGCAATGTCATCCGCCAGGCCGAGATGCTGCGCGAACTCGGTGCCCGCACCCAGAAGCGGCTGGGGCTCGACCATGACGGTGCCAGGCTGGAAGCGCCCGACGAGGCGGCGGAGTAGGCTTTTGGGTATTTCTGAAACAGAGAAAGCCAGGCTGCGGCGGGATCCGGCCGGAGGGCGGAGATGAAGACGGTCCTGACCATCGCCACGCATGGCCCCGCCTGCCACGAGATCACGCGCGAGATCGCCGGCTGGCTGCGCCGGGCCGGCGCCGAGGAGGGGGTGCTGACGGTCTTTGTCCGCCATACTTCGTGTTCGCTGCTGATCCAGGAGAATGCCGACCCCGACGTGCAGCGCGACCTGCTGGGCTGGCTCGCCGCATCGCGCCGCCGGCCGATCATCCGTCGATGGCCTAGCTGACCCATCGCGCCGAGGGCCCCGACGACATGCCCGCGCATCTCAAGGCGGCGGTGCTGCCGGTCAGCCTGTCGATCCCGGTCGCGGACGGGCGCATGGCGCTTGGCACCTGGCAGGGCATCTATCTGGTCGAGCATCGCCGCGCCCCGCATCGCCGCGAGGTGCTGGTCAAGTTTCAGGCAGGCTGACGAAAGCTGTGGAGAACCGACCGAAAATTGCTTCCCCTTGATTGTTTGTTGTGAAAACCTGCGTAACAAACGGGCAAGCAACCGGGGCGGGGCATGGCTTCAGGAAACCGATCACAAGCGGCGCAGGGGCTGGGCCTGATCGCTCCGCCGCTGGGCTATGCGGTGCTGGTGCTGGCGGCGCCGCTCCTGACCATCCTGGCCTATTCCTTCTTCAAGGACGGCTACCTGACCGTCATCCGCGAATTCACGCTGGAGAATTACCGCGCCGTCTGGTCCGACCCGATCTTTCACAAGATCATGCTGCGCTCGCTGGGGGTGGCCGCGCTGGTGACGCTGGTGACGGTGGTGCTGGCCTTTCCGGTGGCCTATTTCCTGTCCTTCGCGGTCGATCCGCGCAAGAAGTCCATGTGGCTGTTCCTGATCACCATTCCCTTCTGGACCAGCTACCTGATCCGGGTTTTCCTGTGGAAGGTGATCCTGGGCTATAACGGCGTCATCAACTCGGGGCTGAAGACGCTGGGCATCATCGAGCAGCCGCTGACCTTCATCCTCTACAACGTGAATTCCATGGTGCTGACGCTGGCCCATACCTATGCGCCCTTCGCCATCCTGCCGATCTTCATCGCGCTGGAAAAGATCGACCGCTCGCTGCTGGAGGCCGGGCGCGACCTGGGCGAAAGCCGAGCGATGACCTTCTGGCGGGTGACGCTGCCCCTGGCCATGCCGGGGGTGGTGGCGGCGGCGCTGATCGTCTTCATCCCGACCATCGGCGACTATGTCACGCCCGCGCTGATCGGCGGCGGCAAGATCCCGATGATCGCCAACATGATCCAGAGCCAGATGCTGGACCAGGACAACCGTCCGATGGGCTCGGCCCTGGCGGTGACCGCCATGCTGATCGTCGCCGTGCTGTCGCTGGTCTTCGTGGCGCTAAACCGCCGCTTCCTGAAGGTGCGGCAATGAAGGGCGGGGGGCTGCGCGCCTATGCGATCGCCTACCTGCTGTTCCTCTATGCGCCGATCCTGCTGCTGCCGGTCTTCGCCTTCAACTCGGGCACCATCATCGCCTTTCCGCTGAAGGACTTCACCACGCAATGGTTCGCCCAGATGGCCGAGAACGCCTCGCTGCGCCGGGCGCTGGTGAATTCGCTGACCATCGCGGTCTGTTCCTCGGTCTTCGCCACCTGCCTCGGCATCTTCGCCGCCCGCGCCTCGACCCGCTTCGCGTTTCCGGCCAAGGGGCCGATCATGGGGCTGATCATGCTGCCGCTGGTGCTGCCCGAGATCATCGTCTCGATCTCGCTTCTGGTGGTGCTGCTCTCCATCGGGGTCAAGCTCAGCATCCTGACGGTCATGCTGGGCCATACGCTGATCTGCATGCCCTATGCCACGGTGATCCTGTCCACGGCCTTCAACTCGCTCGACCGCTCGCTGGAGGAGGCCGCCTATGACCTGGGCGAGACGCGATGGAGCGCCTTCCGGTTGGTGATCCTGCCCCTGGTCATGCCGGGGATCATCTCGTCGCTGCTGATGAGCTTCACCATCAGCCTGGACGAATTCATCATCGCCTTCTTCCTGGCCGGGAACGAGCCGACGCTGCCGACCTATATCTTCAGCCAGCTGCGCTTTCCGAAGCAGATCCCGATGATCATGGCGCTGGGGACGGTGCTGGTGGTGATGTCGATCCTGCTTCTGACCGTCGCAGAATATTTCCGCCGTCGCGGCATCGCGAAGACCGGCGCCAAGGACACGGGGGGCTTCCTTTGAGCCAGAGCCAGAAAACCACCGCCGCCCATCGCGCCGCCATGGCCGGGGCCAAGCCGATGATCGAATGCCGGCAGGTGCAGAAATACTATGGCGACTATCACGCGCTGCGCGGCATCGACCTGACCATCCGCGCGGGCGAGTTCTTTTCGCTGCTCGGCCCATCGGGCTGCGGCAAGACCACGCTTCTGCGCACCATCGCCGGCTTCGAGGATATTTCCTCGGGCGTGGTGCTGATCGACAGCCAGGACATGGAGGGGGTGCCGGCGAACCGCCGTCCCACGAACATGGTGTTCCAGTCCTATGCCATCTTCCCGCATCTGACCGTGGCCGAGAACGTGGGTTTCGGCCTGCGCCGCGACCCGCGTTCCAAGGCCGAAAAGGCCGCCGCGGTCGAGGAGGCTTTGGCCATGGTCGGGCTGAAAGGCTATGGCGCACGCGCCAGCCATGCGCTGTCCGGCGGGCAGCGGCAGCGGGTGGCGCTGGCGCGCGCGCTGATCCTGAAGCCCAAGGTGCTGCTGCTGGACGAGCCGCTTTCGGCCCTGGATCGCAAGATGCGCGAGCAGATGCAGGTCGAGCTCATCAAGCTGCAGCGCCAGGTCGGCATCACCTTCGTGCTGGTCACCCACGACCAGGAAGAGGCGCTGGTCATGTCCGACCGCATCGCGGTGATGTTCGAGGGCCAGATCGCCCAGCTCGACGGACCCGAGGCGCTTTACGCCCGCCCGACCAGCCGCCGGGTGGCGAATTTCATCGGCGTGATGAACTTCCTGCCGACGCGGGTGTTGGGCGAGACGCTTTCGGGGGTCGAGGTCGAGGTGCCCGGCCTCGGCCGGGTCGAGATCCCGGCGGCCAATGTCAGCCATGCCGATCCCGGCGACGATGGCCCCTCGGTCGGGTTCCGGCCCGAGGCGGTGTCGCTGGTTTCGGCCGGCGCGCCGGGCCAGGCCCGGGTTGCCGAGGGCGTGATCGACGAGGTCGTCTATTACGGCGACATGACCTATTACGACGTCCGGCTGGACGGTTCGGCCGGTTTCGACGGCCAGGCCCGGCCGATCCGCATCGCCATGCGCAACGTCTTTGGCCGCGAGGTGCAGGACGTGGGCACGCGCGCGAATGTGAGCTGGTCTCCGGGCTCGCTGGTGCTTTTCCGCTGAAACGCCCGACCCCGGCCGCGGCATTCCGCCGAGCCGGTTTGCGGCCCGGCGCCGCCCATGCCACAGTCTGCGCACAATGCAACAGACGGAGATCGAGATGATCGCACGTTCCGCAACATTCCGCGTGGCCCTGTTGTCGGCCCTGACCGTGGCCGGCCTGTCCGCCGGCGCCCTGGCGCAAGAGGCGGCGACCCCGGCCCCCGCTGCCACGGCCGAAGCCCCGGCCGCCGCCGCGCCGGCCCCTGCCGCGCAGGACAGCGGCGCCGCCTATGAAAGCGCCCGCAACCAGCTGGGCGTGCTGGGTTATTGCCAGGACAAGGGCTATATCGACGCCAAGGCGGTCGAGACCCAGACCAAGCTTCTGGCGATGATCCCGGCCGGCGATACCGCCAAGGGCGATGCGGCCGAGGCCAAGGGCAAGGAAGGCACCGTCTCGGCCATGGGGGTCGAGCGCACCCTGGCCGATGCCGCCAAGGAAAAGAACACCACCGAGGACGCGCTCTGCAAGCAGATGGACGCGCTCTTGCAACAGCTCGCCTCGCAAGTGCCGGCCTGACGCCGGTTTCGTGAACCGGGGTCCAGTCGCTCGGACCCCGGCTTGCGGCCGGTCCCGATCCGCGAGGGGCAGGGGCCGGCCGTCGACCGCTAGAGCGGCGGCAGCGTGGCTTGGGTCTTTTTCGGCAGCGCGCCGCGCACCAGCCGATAGGAATGGCGGATGCGATGCGCCAGCTCGTCCGGGGCCGAATCCAGCGGCAGGGCGACCCAGCTTGCATGCAGATAGGCCGCGCGTTCGGCGACGCCGGTCTCGATCAGGAAGCGCGCCGTCTCGGCGCTGTCGGTCTTGACCGAGACCAGACCGTTCGTGGCGCCGGTCACGGCAAAGCTCTTGCCGCCGATCTTCCAGCAATCATGGCCGCCGCCCCAAGGGTCCGACCACTCGGCCCCGGGCTGGGCGGCACAGATCTCGTTGACCAGTTCGCGGCTCATGGCGCGAGTGTCGCAGCCTCTCTTGGCAGAGGCAAGACAATGCGTTAAGGCAGGCGCATGAAGGTGAGAACCGCCGCCCTCCGCTGCATCATTACCGGCTGAAATTTCAGGCGGGCGGTTCTAGTTTGACCGGATGACGCCCGCAAAGGGGAAGTCATGGTCGAGATCAGGCTGACGAATACGAAGACCCGCCGGAAAGAGGATTTCCAGCCGCTGGACCCGCAGAACCTGCGGCTCTACCTGTGCGGCCCGACGGTCTATGACCGCGCGCATCTGGGCAATGCCCGGCCGGTGGTGGTGATCGACGTGCTGGTGCGGCTCTTGCGCCATGTCTATGGCCCGGAGCATGTGACCTATGTGCGCAATTTCACCGACGTGGACGACAAGATCAACGCGGCCGCGCTGGCCCGGCAGCAGGCGGGCGCCACGGGCACGCTGGAGGAGCTGATCCGCCAGCGCACCGAGGAAACCATCGGCTGGTATCATGCCGACATGGATGCGCTGGGGGCGCTGCGCCCCGACCACGAGCCGCGCGCCACCGATTACATCGACGAGATGCTGCGCATGATCGGCCAGCTGATCGAGAGCGGCCATGCCTATGCCAGGGACGGCCATGTGCTGTTCCGGGTGCGCAGCTTTGCCGATTACGGCAAGCTCTCGGGCCGCTCGGTCGACGACATGATCGCGGGGGCGCGGGTCGAGGTCGCGCCCTTCAAGGAAGACCCGATGGACTTCGTGCTGTGGAAGCCCTCGGACGACGAACTGCCGGGCTGGGACAGCCCCTGGGGCCGCGGCCGTCCGGGCTGGCATATCGAATGCTCGGCCATGTCCTACGAGTTGCTGGGCGAGAGCTTCGACATCCATGCCGGCGGCATCGACCTGCAATTCCCCCATCACGAGAACGAGATCGCGCAGAGCTGCTGCGCCCATCCGCAGGGCGATTTCGCCCGGGTCTGGCTGCATAACGAGATGCTGCAGGTCGAGGGCCGGAAGATGTCCAAGAGCCTGGGCAATTTCTTCACCGTCCGCGATCTGCTGGACCAGGGCATCCCGGGCGAGGTGATCCGCTTCGTGCTGTTGTCCACGCATTACCGCAAGCCGATGGACTGGACGGCCGAGAAGGCACGCGAGGCCGAGGCGAGCCTGCGCAAATGGCGCGGGCTTGTCGCGGGGATCGACCCCGCGCCAAGCCCGGCCCCCGCCGTCATCGCCGCGCTTGCCGACGACCTCAATACCGCGGGGGCGATCGCGGCGTTGCACGAGCTGGCGGGGCAGGGCGATGCGGCGGGGCTCTTGGCCTCGGCGCAACTGCTGGGGCTGCTGGGCGAGGACCTGGGCGATTGGGCGCGTGGCCCGGATCTCTCGGCCCTGGCCGCCCGGATGGAGAGCCTGCGCGCCGAGGCCAGGGCGCGGAAGGACTTCTCGGCCGTCGATGCGCTCAAGCGCCAGTTGGCCGAAGCCGGGGTCGAGATCCGCATGACCAGGGACGGCACCGAGCTTCTGCCCGGCGCCGGATTCGATCCCGCCCGCTTGCCGCAATAATCCGAACCAGCCAGCCGAAAGGGGAATGCCCCGATGCCGCGCGAGCGACTTTACCTTTACGACACCACCCTGCGCGACGGGCAGCAGACCCAGGGCGTGCAGTTCTCGGCCGCCGAGAAGGCCGAGATTGCCCTGATGCTGGACAGTCTGGGCGTCGATTACATCGAGGGCGGCTGGCCCGGCGCCAATCCGACCGACAGCGATTTCTTCGCCGCGGCGCCCGCGACCCGCGCCACCATGACCGCCTTCGGCATGACCAAGCGCGCCGGGCGCTCGGCCCAGAACGACGACGTGCTGGCGGCGGTGCTGGATGCGGGGACGCCGGCGGTCTGCATCGTCGGCAAGACCCATCCGTTTCACGTCCGCGAGGCGCTGGGGATCACGCTGGAGGAGAACCTCGAGAACATCCGCGCCTCGGTCGCGCATCTGGTGGCCCAGGACCGCGAGGCGCTGTTCGATGCCGAGCATTTCTTCGACGGCCATGCCGAGGATGCGGATTACGCGATCCGCTGCCTGCGGGTGGCGCTGGAGGCAGGCGCGCGCTGGCTGGTGCTGTGCGACACCAATGGCGGTACGCTGCCCGACCGCGTGGGGCAGGTCACGCGCGCGGTGATCGCGGCGGGCATCCCGGGCGACCGGCTGGGCATCCACACCCATGACGACACCGGCAACGCGGTCGCCTGCACGCTGGCCGCCGTCGATGCCGGAGCGCGGCAGATCCAGGGCACGCTGAACGGCCTTGGCGAGCGCTGCGGCAATGCCAGCTTGACGACGCTGATCCCGACGCTCTTGCTGAAACAGCCCTATGCCTCGGCCTATGAGACCGGGTTGAAGGGGCTTTCCGAGATGACCCGGATCTCGCGCCGGCTCGACGAGATCCTGAACCGCGCGCCGGCGCGTGCCGCGCCCTATGTCGGCAGCTCGGCCTTTGCCCACAAGGCCGGGCTGCATGCCAGCGCCATCCTGAAGAACCCGGCGACCTATGAGCATGTCGAACCCGCGGCCGTTGGCAACGAGCGGGTGATCCCGATGTCGAACCAGGCCGGGCAGTCGAACCTGCGTGCGCGTCTGGCGGATGCCGGGATCGAGATCGCCCGCGACGATCCGGCGCTGGCGCGGATCCTGGACCTGGTCAAGGCGCGCGAGGATCAGGGCTATGCCTATGACGGCGCGCAGGCCAGTTTCGAGCTGCTGGCGCTGGCCGAGCTGGGGCGGATGCAGCATTTCTTCGACGTCGAGCGCTATCGCGTCACCGTCGAGCGCAGGACGAACGCGCTGGGAAAACGCATCTCGGTTTCCGAGGCGGTGGTGGTGGTCGAGATCGGCGGCGAGCGCATGCTCTCGGTCAGCGAAAGCATGGACGGCGAAGGGCAGGATCGCGGCCCGGTCAACGCCTTGTGGCGGGCGCTCGCCAAGGATCTGGGCCCCTATCAGGCCGCCATCGACGACATGAATCTGGTCGATTTCCGCGTCCGCATCACCGGCGGCGGCACCGATGCCGCGACCCGCGTCATCATCGACAGCGCCGACGGCCATGGCAACCGCTGGTCCACGGTCGGCGTCTCGCCCAATATCGTCGATGCCAGTTTCGAGGCGCTGGTCGATGCGATCCGCTGGAAGCTGATCCGCGACGGGGTCGGTCCGGCATGAGCCTTGACGCCTGCGCCGAAAGCCTGCGCGCCCATGACCCCGAGCGCTTCGGCATCTGCCTGCTGGCCCCGGCCGAGGCGCGGCCGAAGCTGCTGACGCTCTATGCGCTGAACCTGGAGTTGGCGCGGGCGCCGCTGGCCTCGAACGAGCCGCTGATCGCCGAGATGCGGCTGCAATGGTGGATCGAGCGGCTGGAGGCGATCGGGCAAGGCCAGCGCCCGTCGCATGAATTGCTGACGCCGCTGGCCGAGGCCTGGGGCGATCGGGCCGGCGCCTTTGCCGGTTTGGCCGAGCCGCGCCGGCGCGATGCGGCGCGCGAGCCGCATGGCGGGCCTGAAGCGGTCGCGGCCTATGTGCGGGAAACGGCGGCGCCGCTGGTCCTGTTCGCCGCCGAGGCCCTCGATGGGCCGAAGGCGGCGACGCCCGCTCTGGCTGCCCGGGTTGCTGCCGGGGGTTTCACACCCCCGGACCCCCGTGGGATATTTGTCCAAGAAAGAAATTCGGTCGGGGAGGTGATTGCAGCACAAGCCGAGGGGGCGGGGCTGGTTGCCTGGCTTGCGGCTTTGCCGGCCTTGCAGGGGCTGGGGCTGGGGCTTTGGGAGCCCTCGGCGCCGGTGTTGGCCGAGATTGCCGGCATGGCGCGGGCGAAGCTGGCCGAGGCGCGGGCTGGGCGGCGCGCGGTGCCGCGCGCACTGGCGCCGGTGCTGTTTCCGGGCGCACAGGTAAAGGCCGTGCTGGAGGCGGCGCCGCGCGGCATCGAGGCCCTGGCCGGGGCGCAGGTGTCGGAGTTCCGCAAGCGGCTGGCCCTGACGCGCTTCGCCCTGACCCATCGCTGGTGGATATGAAAAAGGGCGGCTTGCGCGCCGCCCTTGCTTGTTTTCCGGCGCAGCCGATCAGCCGCGCAGGATCGAGCGCCCGGCATAGACCGCCGAGGCGCCCAGCATTTCCTCGATGCGGATCAGCTGGTTGTATTTCGCCAGCCGGTCCGAGCGCGCCAGCGAGCCGGTCTTGATCTGGCCGCAGTTCGTCGCCACGGCTAGGTCGGCGATGGTGGCGTCCTCGGTCTCGCCCGAGCGGTGCGACATGACCGAGGTGTAGCGGGCGCGGTCGGCCATGCGCACGGCGTCCAGCGTCTCGGTCAGGGTGCCGATCTGGTTCACCTTCACCAGCAGCGAGTTGCCGCAGCCCTTGGCGATACCCTCGGCCAGGCGGGCCGGGTTGGTCACGAAGAGGTCGTCGCCCACCAGCTGCACACGGTCGCCCAGGCGCTCGGTCAGCAGTTTCCAGCCGTCCCAGTCGTCCTCGGAGCAGCCGTCCTCGATCGACAGGATCGGGTAGTCGTTGCAGAGCGCTTCCAGGTAGGCGACGTTCTCGGCCGGGCTCAGCGACTTGCCCTCGCCCTTCATCTCGTATTTGCCGCCCTTGAAATATTCGGTCGAGGCGCAGTCCAGCGCCAGCATGATGTCGTCGCCGGGGGCATAGCCGGCCTTCTCGATGGCCTTCAGGATGAAGTCCAGCGCGTCGCGGGTCGAGCTGAGGTTCGGCGCGAAGCCGCCCTCGTCGCCGACGCCGGTGGCGAGGCCGGCGGCCGAGAGTTCCTTCTTCAGCGTGTGGAACACCTCGGAGCCCATGCGCACGGCTTCGCGGATGTTTTCCGCGCTGACCGGCATGATCATGAATTCCTGGATGTCGATCGGGTTGTCGGCATGTTCGCCGCCGTTGATGATGTTCATCATCGGCACCGGCAGCACATGCGCGCCCGTGCCGCCGACATAGCGGTAAAGCGGCTGCGCCGAGGCTTCGGCGGCGGCCTTGGCGGTGGCCAGCGACACGCCCAGGATGGCATTGGCGCCCAGCCGGCCCTTGTTCGGGGTGCCGTCGAGTTCGATCATCAGCCGGTCGATGCCGATCTGGTCGGTCGCGTCCTCGCCGATCAGGTTCTCGGCGATCTCGCCATTGACCGCATTGACGGCCTCCAGCACGCCCTTGCCCATGTAGCGCGCCTTGTCGCCGTCGCGCTTTTCCACCGCCTCATGCGCGCCGGTCGAGGCGCCCGAGGGCACCGCGGCGCGGCCCATGGTGCCGTCCTCCAGCGTCACATCGACCTCGACCGTCGGGTTGCCCCGGCTGTCCAGAATCTCGCGCGCAAAGATGTCGATGATGGCCGTCATGGCTTCCGTCCCTCTCGTGACAATGGTTGGGCGTTGTTTAGCCGAGCGGGCCGGCCCGGAAAAGCGCCATTATTCCGTCGCGGCATCATCCTCGCCAGGGATGCGCGAGGTGATGCGGGCCGGGTGATAGCCGCGCGGCACGTCCTCATGCGCATCGACCACCAGGTCGGCCCAGACCGGCAGATGGTCCGAGGCCTGCCGGGCCATGTCGCTGTCAAGCACGCCGCAATCCCGCAGCTCGATGCTGCGCGACATGGCGAAGCGGTCGTAGCGCAGCCGCGGAAAGGGCGCGGGCCAACTGGGGCCGGGGGTGACGATGCGCAAGGGCTCCAGCGCCTCGAGCCCGCGCGAATCGTGCCATTCGTTGAAATCGCCGGTCAGCACCATGCGGTCGTGGCCGATGCGCCGGGCCTGGGCGATGATGCGCGAAAGCTGCGCCCGCCGGGACGAGCGCATCAGGCCCAGGTGCATCGCCACCACCGTCAGCCCGGGCAGGCGCAGCACCAGGGCGCCGCGCGGCTCGATCCCGGGCAGGGGCAGGCGGCGGATCTCGGCCTTGTCGCGCAGCTCGGGGCGCAGAAGGATGGTCTGGCCGTGCCAGCCCAGCGAATTCTCGCCGGTGCCGAGAAAGGGCGCGGGCACCATGCCGGTGGTCCGCTCGATCAGCGCCCGCGGCAGCGCCTCGGGCCGGGCGCCAAAGCGGAAATCGACCTCTTGCAGGGCGATGACATCGGCGCCGAGTTCGGCGATCACCGCGAGGTTGCGTTCGGGCGCATGCGGGCCGGTCATGCCGCGGCATTTGTGCAGGTTGTAGCTGGCCAGTCGCAGATGGTCGGGACTTTTCGCCATGGGCCTGTCGTTGTTCAGGTGCCGCAGAAGGTGCGCTGGACCAGTTCCTCGGGCCGTGGCGCCAGGGCAAAGCTGTCCCATTCCGGGCGATCCTGCAAGGGTTCGCGCAGCGCCGCGTCAAGCGCGTGGAAGGGGGCATAGTCGCCGTCCCGGGCGGCAGCGATCACCGCCTCGATGCGGTGGTTCCTGGGAATGCGGCGCGGATTGGCCGCGGCCATCACCGCCTGGGCATCCGCCAGCCCGGCGAGGCGGGCCTGCCAGTCGACGACCCAGGCGTCGAAGCCGGCCGGATCGGCGAGTTCGGCCCGCGCCGTGCCATCCGACAGCCCGGCGAAGCTGCGGGTGAAATCCGCCCGCGCCTCGGCCATCAGGGTCAGCAGGCGTTCGACCAGGGCGCGATCCTCGGGACGCGGGTCGGAAATGCCCAGCTTGGCGGCAAAGCGCGCCAGCCATTCGCGCTGATAGATCTCGGGGAAACCGTGCACGATGCGGGTGGCGCGCTCGACCGCGGCGTCGTCATTGCCCATCAGCGGCACCAGGCAACTGGCCAGTTGCGCCAGGTTCCAGACCGCGATGTTGGGCTGCTCGCGCCAGGCATAGCGGCCATGGGCGTCGATCGAGGAGAACACCTTGTCCGGCCGATATTCGTCCATGAAGGCGCAGGGGCCATAGTCGATGGTCTCGCCCGAGACCGCCATGTTGTCGGTGTTCATTACCCCGTGGATGAAGCCCAAGGCCATCCAGCCGGCGATGGTCGCGGCCTGCCGCGCCACCACGGCCTCCAGCAATTCGCCGGCATCTGCCGCAGCCGGATAGTGCCGGCCGATGACGTGATCGGCCAGCAGTTGCAGCCGGTCGCGGTCGCCGCGGGCGGCATAGAATTCGAAGGTGCCGACGCGGATATGGCTCGCGGCGACGCGGGTCAGCACCGCGCCGGGCAGCAGGGTCTCGCGGATCACCTGCTCGCCCGTGGCGACGGCGGCCAGCGCGCGCGTGGTCGGGATGCCGCAGGCCGCCATGAATTCGCTGACCAGGTATTCGCGCAGCACCGGCCCCAGCCAGGCCCGGCCGTCGCCCCGGCGCGAGAAGGGCGTGGGCCCCGCGCCCTTCAGCTGGATGTCGAAGCGCGCGCCGTCCGGCGCCACCACCTCGCCCAATAGCACGGCACGGCCGTCGCCCAGCTGCGGCACGAAACCGCCGAACTGGTGGCCGGCATAGGCCTGGGCGATGGGCTCGGCCCCCTCGGGCAGGGCGTTGCCGGCCAGCATGGCGATGCCCTCGGGGCTGGCGAGCCAATCGGCATCCAGGCCCAGCCGTTCGGCCAGGGGACGGTTCAGCGCCACCAGCTGCGGATCGCGCACCGGCGTCGGATGGGTGCGGGTGAAGAAGCCCTGGGGCAGCCGGGCATAGCTGTTGTCGAAGTGGATCATCGGACCCTCCTTTCGACATTATCTAGCCGCGATTGCCGAAATGTTAAGCCCTGCTCAATGCGAGACGCTGTTCGAGAACAGGTTGACCACCACCACGCCGCCGACGATCAGCGAAAGCCCGATCACCGCGGCCAGGTCCAGTTTCTGGCCGAACCCCACCAGCCCGATCAGCGAGACCAGCACGATGCCGAGCCCGCTCCAGATCGCATAGGCGATGCCCAGCGGCATGGCGCGCAACGCCAGTGACAGGAAATAGAACGAGGCCGCATAGCACAGCCCCATCGCCAGCGTCGGCACAAGCTGAGTGAATTGCTGGCTGCGTTGCAGGAAGGTCGTGCCGATGACCTCCAGGGTGATGGCGGTGAAAAGCGTGGCATAGGTGGTGATCGGCATGGGCGGCTCCGGCGAATCTGGCCTCATCTAAGCCGGCGCAGGGCGGAAAGTCACGCCGCCCTTGAACCCGGGTCGCGATCTGACTATCCCGGTGACTTGCCAATCCCAGAGGTGCTGCCCGTGAAATTCCTCGATCTCGCCAAGGTCTATGTCCGCTCGGGCGGGGGTGGCGCCGGCTGCGTGTCCTTCCGCCGCGAGAAATTCATCGAATACGGCGGCCCGGATGGCGGCGACGGCGGCCGGGGCGGCGACGTCTGGGCCGAGGCGGTGGGCGGGCTGAACACGCTGATCGATTTCCGCTTCCAGCAGCATTTCTTCGCCAAGTCGGGCCAGCACGGCATGGGCGCACAGCGCACCGGCGCCTCGGGCGACGACATCGTGCTGCGCGTGCCGGTCGGCACCGAGATCCTGGAGGAGGACCAGGAAACCGTGATCGCCGACCTGACCGAGCCCGGCCAGCGCGTGCTTCTGGCCAGGGGCGGCAACGGCGGTTTCGGCAACCTGCATTTCAAGAGCTCGACCAACCGCGCGCCGCGCAACGCCAATCCCGGACAGGAGGGCGTCGAGCGCACGCTGTGGCTGCGGCTGAAGCTGATCGCCGACGCCGGGCTCGTCGGCCTGCCCAATGCCGGGAAGTCCACCTTCCTTGCGGCGGTATCGAACGCGCGGCCCAAGATCGCCGATTATCCCTTTACCACGCTGCACCCGAACCTGGGCGTGGTCGGCATCGACGGGCATGAATTCGTCATGGCCGACATTCCCGGCCTGATCGAGGGCGCGAGCGAGGGCCGCGGCCTCGGCGACCAGTTCCTGGGCCATGTCGAACGCTCGCGCGTGCTTTTGCACCTGATCGACGGCACTGCCGAGGACGTGGCCCAGGACGCCCGCACCATCCTGACCGAGCTTCAGGCCTATTCCCCGGCCCTGGCCGAAAAGCCGCGGGTGACGGCGCTGAACAAGATCGACGCGCTGGACGCCGAGACCCTGGCCGAGCGCAAGGCCGCGCTGGAGGCCGAGATCGGCGGGCCGGTGCTGCTGATGTCGGGCGTCTCGCGCCAGGGCGTGCCCGAGGTGCTGCGCGCGCTCTGGGCGCAGATCCTGCCCTCGCGCGGGCCGGCCGTGGCCGAGGAAGACAAGCCGTGGCAGCCCTGATCCCCGAACTGGGCCGGGCGCAGCGGCTGGTGGTCAAGATCGGCTCGGCGCTGCTGGTCGATGGCAACGGGCTGCGCACCGAATGGCTGCGCGCGCTTTGCGACGACGTGGCCGAGGCGCGGGCGCGGGGCACGGACGTGGTGCTGGTCTCCTCGGGCGCCATCGCGCTGGGGCGGCTGGTGCTGGAACTGCCGGCCGGCCCACTGCGGGTCGAACAATCCCAGGCGGCGGCGGCGGTCGGCCAGATCCGCCTGGCCCGCGCCTATGAAGAGGCGCTGGCGCCGCATGGCGTCAAGACCGCGCAGCTGCTGGTGACGCTCGATGACACCACCGACCGGCGCCGCTATCTCAACAGCCGCGCGACGATGCAGACGCTCCTGGGCCTCGGCACCGTGCCGATCGTGAACGAGAACGATACCGTGGCCACCGACGAGATCCGCTTCGGCGACAACGACCGGCTGGCGGCGCAGATCGCGGTAACCTGCGGCGCCGACCAGCTCTTGCTGCTCTCGGACGTGGACGGGCTCTATACCGCCAATCCCAAGACCGACTCGACCGCCCGGCACCTTGCGGTGGTCGAGCAGATCACCCCCGAGATCGAGGCCATGGGCGGCGACCCGATCTCGGGCCTGTCGAAGGGCGGCATGAAGACCAAGCTGATGGCGGCGCGGACCGCGGTCGCCGGCGGCTGCGCCATGGCCATCGCCGAAGGCTCGGTCCTGAATCCGCTTGCGGCGGTGGCAGGGGGCGCGCGCGTGACCTGGTTTCTGCCCGACACCGACCCGCAGGCGGCGCGCAAGCGCTGGATCGCGGCGATGAAGCCCAAGGGCGAGATCACCGTCGACGCCGGCGCGGCCCGGGCGCTGGGGCAGGGCAAGTCGCTGCTGCCGGCCGGGGTCACCGCCGTCGCCGGCCGCTTCGGCCGCGGCGATCCGGTGGTGGTGCTGGGCCATGACGGGGCGCGGCTCGCCTCGGGCCTGGTGCGCTATGCCTCGACCGAGGCACGCGCCATTGCCGGCCACCGCAGCGACGAGATCCCGGCGATCCTGGGCTATCCCGGCCGCGCCGCGCTGATCCATCGCGACGACATGGTGGTCTGACGCGGCCGTCTGGCAGGCGCTCTAGCGCCTCTTGCACGGCTGCGGGGGTATTTGGGAAACAGTGAAGGCAAAGGGGCTTCGGGTGTTCTCGCCCTTTGCGCCTTCACCGTTTTCCAAATACCCATGCGGCGGCGCCCGCGGGAAACTGGCCTATTCGATCGGCCGCGCCTTGACCAGCGCATGCCGACCCTGCGACAGCCGGCGCAGTTGCGACAGCCGCGCGGCACCGGCGCCCGGCGCAGGCAGGGCCAGAACGGCGTCGCGCAGGGCCGCGATGCTGTCCTCGCTGCGGCTGGGCAGGGTGGCGGGCAGGATCGGCGCGCCGACGGTGACGCGGAAGGGCTGCCCGGCCTTGTTCAGCACCTCGTTGAACAGAGTCACGTCGCGCAGCGTCGGGTGGATGGCGTCGAGCAGGTAGAACAGCGCCGAATTGCGTGCCCGGATGCGCAGGGGGATCACCGGCACGTCGAATTTCCGCGCGATCATCGCCGCGCTGGCCATCCAGGGCCGTTCGTCCAGTTGCAGGCCGCGGCGCTTTGCCAGCCGGCCCGAGGGGAAAATCAGGCCGATCCGACCGCGCTCCAGCGCTGCGCGGGTATAGTCCATCGTCGCCCGGGTCTTGGCGTGGCTGCGCTTGTCGATCCGCCATTCGACCGGCGCCACCAGGCTTTCGAACTGCGGCAGGATGCGCAGGATGTCGTGGTTGGCATAGATGAACAGATCGTCGCGCACTGCCGCGATCACCGCGTTCAGCACGATGCCGTCGGCGATGCCGGTCGGATGGTTCGAGACGATCAGCGCCGGGCCGGTGGCCGGGATCTGCTCCAGCCCCTCGACTTGCAGGTCGCGCACGATCAGCGTCGCCAGCCGGCGCATGATCTCGTCGGTGGGCAGGTCGCGATATTCGGCGGCGAGATCCAGCGTGCGCGGATAGCGCAGGAGCCACATCAGCGCCCGGCGCGCCGCGGCGTGATGCCAGCGGCCGGAAAAAAGCCATGGCGCCCGCTCGGCGATCAGCGGATCAAGGCGTTGGGTCATGTCCTCGCGGGCATCCATGCCGGCAGTATTGCCGTGCGCTCCGGATGCCCGCAAGAGCGGTTCGTCCGGGCTCATGCCAGACCGGCAAGGATGCGCGTAACCATCTCGCTGGTATTGCGCGACAGCCCGTCCCGGGCGGCAATGCGTTCCAGCGCGGCGCGGGCATGGGCCTGCCGCGTGGCGTCGTAGCGCGCGATGGTCTCGAAGGCCGTGGACATGCGCGCGGTGGTCTGCGGGTTCACCGGGTCGAGCCGCATCAGCCATTCCGCGACGAAAGCGTAGCCCGAGCCGTCCGCCGCGTGGAAGGCGGCATGGTTCGCGGTCAGCCCGCCGATCAGCGCGCGGAAGCGGTTCGGGTTCTTCCAGTCGAAATCCGGCCGCGCCGCCAGGTCGCGCGCCCGCGCCACCGCCTGGGCGGGCGCGACGCGCAGCGGCTGGACCATGAACCACTTGTCCATCACCAGCCGGTTTTCGGCGAATTCCTGCGCGAAATCGGCCAGCGCCCGGCTGTCGCGCCCGGCGGCGATCAGGCTTTCCAGCGCGCCCTGCCGCTCGGTCATGTTCCCGGCCGCGTCGAACAGCGCCTCGGCCCGGGCGCCGGCGTCGAGGCGGTTGAGGTAACCCAGGCAGGCGAGGCGCAGGCTGCGCCGCGCCGCGCCCTCGGCATCCGGGCGGTAGGGGCCGGCGTCGGCCATCGCCTGGTAAAGCCGGGCCAGCGCGGGCTCGTGCGCGGCGGCGATGTCGCGGGCCAGCGCCTCGCGCGCGGCGTGGATCGCGTCGGGGTCGGGGATGGCGCCGCGGCCGGCGATGGTGGTGGCGATCTCTTCCTCGCCCGGCAGCGCCAGGCACAGCGCGGCGAAGGCCGGGTCGGCCTCGGCATCGTCCAAGAGCCCGCCGAGCGCGCGGCTGAAGCCGGCATCGGCCGCCGCCCCTTGCGCCGAGGCGATCAGCGCGTCGAGCGCCAGGTCGTGCCCGGCCTGCCAGCGCGCGTAAGGGTCGGTGTCATGGGCGAGCAGCAGCGCCTGCTCCTCTGCCGTGATCTCGCGCGCGACCGTCACCGGGGCCGAGAAGCCGCGCAAAAGCGAGACCACCGGCCGCGCGCCGAGCCCGTCGAAGCGGAAGCTCTGCGCGGCTTCGGTCATCTCCAGCACCGTGGTCGGCAGCACCTCGTCGCCATTGGGGCCGATCAGGCCGACGGCGATGGGGATGACGCGCGGCGGCTTTTGCGGCTGGCCCGGGGTCGGCGCGGTTTCCTGCCGGAAGTGCAGGGTCAGCGCGCCGTCCTGCCAGTCCTCGACCAGCGTCAGGCGCGGCGTGCCGGCGTCGGTATACCAGCGCTTGAACTGCGCGAGGTCGCGCCCGGTGGCATCCTCGAACACCTTGATCCAGTCCTCGATGGTGCAGGCCTGGCCGTCGTGGCGGGTGAAATACAGGTCCAGCGCCGCTGCATAGCCCTGCTCCCCCACCAGCCGCTTGAGCATGCCGATGACCTCGGCGCCCTTTTCATAGACCGTGGCGGTGTAGAAATTGTTGATTTCCTGATAGTGGTCCGGGCGCGGCGGGTGCGACAGCGGGCCCGCATCCTCGCGGAACTGGCGCGCACGCAGGGTCTGCACGTCCTGGATGCGCTTGACCGCGGCCGAGCGCATGGCGCTGGTGAACTGCTGGTCGCGGAAGACCGTCAGCCCCTCTTTCAGGCAAAGTTGGAACCAGTCGCGGCAGGTGATGCGGTTGCCGGTCCAGTTGTGGAAATATTCATGGCCGATTACGCCCTCGATGCGCTCATAGTCGCCATCGGTCGCGGTCTCGGCCGTGGCCAGCACCAGCTTGGAGTTGAAGATGTTCAGCCCCTTGTTCTCCATCGCGCCCATGTTGAAATCGTCCACGGCGACGATGTTGAACACGTCGAGATCGTATTCGCGGCCATAAGCCTCTTCGTCCCAGCGCATCGAGCGGATCAGGCTTTCCATGGCATAGCCCGCGCGCCTCTCGTCGCCCGGGCGGACCCAGACGTTCAGGGCGACCTTGCGGCCCGACAGGGTGGTGAAGCTGTCCGAGATGGCGCGCAGGTCGCCCGCAACCAGCGCGAACAGATAGGCCGGCTTCGGCCAGGGATCGACCCAGACCGCGCGGCCGGGCGCCTGAAGGGCGGGGTTGCCGTTCGACAAGAGCACCGCTTGGTCCGCGTTGATGGTGACGCGGAAGGGCGCCATCACGTCGGGCCGGTCGGGATACCAGGTGATGTGGCGAAAGCCCTCGGCCTCGCACTGCGTGCAGAACATGCCGCCCGAGAGATAGAGCCCTTCCAGCGCGGTATTCGCCTCGGGGTCGATCTCGACCTCGGCCTCGAAGGTGAAGGCGTCGGGCAGGTCGGCCGCGGGGATGACCAGGCGGTCCGCGCCGGCCAGGGCCAGGTCCAGCGGCTGGCCGTCCAGGGCCAGCGACAGGGTCTTCAGCCCGGCGCCGTCCAGCACCAGATCGCCCGGCCCGCTGCGGCGGAAGTCGATCTGCGAGCGCACCCGCGTCGCGCGCGGGGCGAGCACGAATTCCAGCCGGGTTTCGCCGATCGCGAAGGGATAGGGACGCCAGTCGGCGAGATATTGCGTGACGGTCATGGCCCGGGCACCTTTCCGCAGGTGAAAAAAATCGCTGGCACAAGGGAACTTGCGCGAAACCCAAGTGTTAGTGCGGGAAGCGCCGGCTCGCAACCCGGGGTGAAAGTACCCTTGGCCATGTCGTCGCAAAGACCGGAAGACAAGAACCCGGACCCCGAAAACGAGGAACTCCCGATGGCCAATTACGACCCGAACGATCCCCAGCGCCCGGCCGGCAAGCCCGAAACCTATGTCGAACCGGTCGAGCGCCGCGCATCGCCGCTGCCGCTGATCATCGGCATCCTGCTGGCCCTGGCGATCGCCTATTTCGTGCTGCAATACTTCATGGGCCGCAACGAGGTCGCGACCACCGGCGAGGATGCCGCCGTGACCACGACCGCGCCGGCCGACACCACCACGACCGCGCCGGCGGATACCGCCACCACGACCGCGCCCGCCGCGACCACCCCGGCCGCCGAGGCCGAGGCTGCCGCCGACGATGCCGCGGCCGCGGCCGAGAATGCGGCCGACGCTGCCGGAGAGGCCGCGAGCGAGGCCGCCACCGCCGCCGAGAACGCCGGTGAAGCGGCCGGTGCCGCCGTGACCGACGCCACCCAGGACGCCGCCGAGGCTGCCGAGGACATGGCGAACGACGCCGCCAATGCCGCGGGTGAGGCTGCCGATGCCGCGACCGACGCCGCCGAAAGCGCGGCCGATGCCGCCGGTCAGGCCGTCGAGAACGCCGGCGAGGCGATGGACGACGCGGTTTCGGTCGAGGAACCGGCGACCACCGCGCCGACCACCCCGCCGCCGGCCGGCACCGACACCACGACCACGCCTTCGACCAACTGATCGCAAGGCTTCGCATCGCTTCCGTCGCCCGTATCCCGGGCGGCGGATTTTCAATTTTGGTGCAATTGTGAATATAGCTTTCGGATAAACCCAGCCCGGTTGAATGCTGCTCGCCTTTGGCATACCACGGTGCACCAAATCGACCGACAGACGGAAGGGGAACTGCGATGGGCCGCGTCGAAAAGGCAGGATTGCGGGTCGATCAGACCCTGGCCAGCTTCATCAACGATCACGCGCTGCCGGGCAGCGGCGTCGAGCCGCGCCGCTTCTGGGAAGGGCTCTCGACCCTGATCCACGATTTCGGGCCGAAGAACCGGGCGCTGCTGGACAAGCGCGACGAGATCCAGTCGGCGCTGGACGCCTGGCATATCGCGCATCGCGGCCAGCCGGCGGATGCTGAGGCCTATCGCGATTTCCTGACCGAGATCGGCTATCTCGTGCCGGAGGGCGAGGATTTCCAGATCGAGACCCCGGCGACCGATCCCGAATTCGCCCGCATCGCCGGGCCGCAGCTGGTGGTTCCGATCACCAATGCGCGCTATGTGCTCAACGCCGCCAACGCCCGCTGGGGCAGCCTTTACGATGCGCTCTACGGCACCGACGCCATGGGCGACCTGCCGCGGGGCAAGGGCTATGACGCCACTCGCGGCGCCCGGGTGATCGACTGGGGCCGCGAGTTTCTCGACACCGCCGCGCCGCTGGCCGAAGGATCCTGGGCGGGCATCGAGGCGCTGTCGGTCCAGGACGGCGCGCTGGTCCCGGCGCTGCGCGATCCGGCGAAATTCGCCGGCCATATCGGCGATGCCGCCAGCCCCGCCAGCATCTTCCTGCGCAACAACGGCCTGCTGATCCGCATCGTCCTCGACGCTTCGACCCCGGTCGGCGGGCAGGACAAGGCCGGCATTTCCGACATCGTCATCGAATCCGCCCTGTCCGCGATCATCGACTGCGAGGATTCCGTCGCCTGCGTCGATGGCGAGGACAAGGCGCTGGCCTATTCGAACTGGCTGGGCCTGATGGACGGCACGCTGGCCGAAGAGGTCCAGAAGAACGGCAGGAGCTTCACCCGCCGGCTGAACCCCGACGTGGAATTCACCGCGCCGGACGGCTCGACCGTCACCGCCAAGGGCCGGGCGCTGCTGCTGGTGCGCAACGTCGGCCACCTGATGACCACGCCCGCCGTGCTGGACCGCGACGGCAAGGAGGTGTTCGAGGGGCTGCTCGACGCCATGGTCACCACGCTTTGCGCCATGCGCGACCTCGACCGCGGCGCGAACTCGGTCACGCGCTCGATCTATGTCGTGAAACCCAAGATGCACGGCCCCGAGGAAGTGGCCTTCGCCAGCGCGATCTTCGACCATGTCGAGGACGTGCTGGGCCTGCCGCGCCATACCGTCAAGCTGGGCATCATGGACGAGGAGCGCCGCACCAGCGCCAACCTCAAGGAGTGCATCCGCGCCGCGAAGCACCGGCTGGCCTTCATCAACACCGGCTTCCTGGACCGCACCGGCGACGAATACCACAGCTCGATGGAGGCGGGCGACATGCTCGCCAAGGGCGAGATGAAGGGCCAGCCCTGGATCTCGGCCTATGAGGATCGCAACGTCGACATCGGCCTGGCCTGCGGCCTTTC
Organism: Paracoccus sp. N5; assembly: GCF_000371965.1. Classification (NCBI taxonomy): domain Bacteria; kingdom Pseudomonadati; phylum Pseudomonadota; class Alphaproteobacteria; order Rhodobacterales; family Paracoccaceae; genus Paracoccus; species Paracoccus sp. N5. Next base: position 161,681 of record NZ_AQUO01000001.1, read on the forward strand.
CGGCAAGGCGCAGATCGGCAAGGGCATGTGGGCGATCCCGGATCGCATGGCCGAGATGCTGGCCGAGAAGATCGCCCATCCCATGGCCGGCGCCAATACCGCCTGGGTGCCCAGCCCGACCGCCGCGACCCTGCATGCGACGCATTACCACCGCGTCGATGTCCACGCCCGCCAGGCCGAGATCGCGGCGCTGAAGCGTCCCGCGCGGCTCGACGACCTGCTGACCATCCCGCTGGCCGGCGGCCGCAACTACAGCGACGTGGAAATCGCCCGCGAGCTGGAAAACAACTGCCAGGGCATCCTGGGCTATGTCGTGCGCTGGGTGGACCAGGGTGTCGGCTGTTCCAAGGTGCCCGACATCCACGACGTCGGGCTGATGGAGGACCGGGCGACGCTGCGCATCTCGGCCCAGGCTTTGGCGAACTGGCTGCATCATGGCATCGTGACGCAGGGCCAGGTCATGGACGCCTTCCGCAAGATGGCGCTGGTGGTGGACCGCCAGAACGCAGGCGACCCGGCCTATCGGCCGATGGCGCCGGGCTATGACGGCGTGGCCTTCCAGGCCGCCTGCGACCTGGTCTTCCTGGGCCGGGTCCAGCCCTCGGGCTATACCGAGCCGGTGCTGCATGCCCGCCGCCTGCAGGCCAAGGCCGAGCAGAAAGCCGCCTGACCCCGATCTTGCGATCAAGCCGCGGCCTGCCCCTTGCCTTCGCAGCGGGCAGGCCTTTTCATGCCGTCATCGGCCGCAAGGCGCCGGGGAGGGAATGACATGCAGCGTTCGCGCATCAACCGCATCATGGCCGAGGCGGCCGAGATGATCGCCGGGGCCGGCTTCCACCTGCCGCCCTTCGCGCATTGGTCGCCCGAAGAGTTCCGCGCCCGCGCCACCCCCGCCATCCGCGACGGCAGGCTGGGCTGGGACATCACCGATTACGGCCAGGGCGATTTCGACCGGCTGGGCCTGTTCCTGTTCACGCTGCGCAACGGCCGGCTGGCCGATCTGCAGGCGGGCCGGGGCATGGTCTATGCCGAGAAACTGCTGATTTCGCAGGAAAACCAGATCAGCCCGATGCATACCCATGCCATCAAGACCGAGGACATCATCAACCGCTCGGGCGCGGTGCTGGCGATCCGGCTCTGCGGCTCGGACGCGCAGGGGCGCATGGACAGGAACGCCGCCGTCCGCGTCGATTGCGACGGCATCGCGCGCGAGGTGGCGGCCGGCGGCATGATCCGCCTGCTGCCCGGCGAATCCGTCACCCTGCGCCCCGGCGACTGGCACGAATTCTGGGCCGAGGGCGGGCCGGTGCTGATCGGCGAGGTCTCGACCGTGAACGACGACCTGACCGACAATATCTTCGCCGCCCCGATCGGCCGCTTCGCCCATGTCATCGAGGACGAGCCGCCGACGCACCTGCTGGTCAGCGATTACGATTCCGACGCTGCGTAACATTTCCGGATGAGCCAAGCGCTCGCGCTCTTGTGAAAGATTGTTGCGCGATGCTATGAGGTCGCTGCTAGCTTAACAGGGAGGTTGCCTCGTGAAGATCGGCGCATTGAGAGAGCATTACGAGGGGGAGGCGCGTGTTGCGGTGACGCCGTCCTCGGCCGCGCATCTGAAGAAGCTGGGCCACGAGGTCTTCGTGGAATCGGGCGCGGGGGCGGGGGCCGGGTTTTCCGACGCCGCCTACCAGGCCGCCGGCATCACCGTCGCGCCGAATGCCCAGGCGCTGATCGCCGAGGTCGATGTCGTGGTCAAGGTCCGGCCGCCCGAGGCCGCCGAGCTGAAGGCGATGCGGCGTGGTCAGACGCTGATCTCGTATTTCTATCCGGCGCAGAATGCCGAGCTGCTGGAGCTCGCCCGCGAGCAGGGCGTCACCGCCATCGCCATGGACATGGTGCCGCGCATCTCGCGCGCACAGAAGATGGACGCGCTGTCGTCCATGGCCAATATCGCCGGCTACCGCGCGGTGATCGAGGCGGCGAACAATTTCGGCCGCTTCTTCACCGGCCAGGTCACCGCCGCCGGCAAGGTGCCGCCGGCCAAGGTGCTGATCGTCGGCGCCGGCGTCGCGGGGCTTGCCGCCATCGGCGCCGCGACCAGCCTCGGCGCCCAGGTCTATGCCTTCGACGTCCGCCCCGAGGTGGCCGAGCAGATCGAATCGATGGGCGCGGAATTCGTCTATCTGGATTTCGCCGAGCAGGCCCAGGACGGCGCCGCGACCGGCGGCTATGCCGCGCCCTCGAGCCCCGAGTTCCGCGAGGCGCAGCTGAAGAAGTTCCGCGAGCTGGCGCCCGAGATGGACATCGTCATCACCACGGCGCTGATCCCCGGCCGCGACGCGCCGAAGCTCTGGACCGAGGACATGGTCGAGGCGATGAAGACCGGCTCGGTCATCGTCGACCTGGCGGCCGAGCGCGGCGGCAATTGCGACCTGACCGTGCCGGACGCGCGCATCGTCACCGACAATGGCGTGGTGATCATCGGCTATACCGATTTTCCCTCGAGGATGGGGGCGCAAGCCTCTGAACTCTATGGCAACAACATCCGCCACATGCTGGCCGACCTGACCCCGGGCAAGGACGGGGTCATCGTGCAGAACATGGAGGATGACGTCATCCGCGGCGCGACCGTGGCCCATGACGGCGACGTGACCTGGCCGCCGCCGCCGCCCAAGGTCGCGGCCATCGCCGCCGCGAAGCCCAAGGAAAAGCCGAAGGAGCCCACCCCCGAGGAACGCCGCGCGGCCGAGGCCGCCGCCTTCAGGACCCAGACCCGCAACCAGGTCGGGCTGCTGGCCGTCGGCGGCGTGCTGATGCTGGCGCTGGGGCTGGTGGCGCCGGCGAGCTTCATGCAGCATTTCATCGTCTTCGTGCTGTCGGTCTTCATCGGCTTCCAGGTGATCTGGAACGTCAGCCACAGCCTGCACACGCCGCTGATGGCGGTGACGAACGCGATCTCCTCGATCATCATCCTGGGCGCCTTGATGCAGATCGGCTCGGGTTCGGGGCTGGTGATCGTGCTGGCGGCGCTCTCGGTGTTCATGGCCGGGATCAACATCTTCGGCGGCTTCCTGGTCACGCGCCGGATGCTTGCCATGTTCCAGAAATCCTGAGGAGGCCGGCGCAATGGAATTCGGTTTCACCACCGCCGCCTATGTCGTCGCGGCCATCCTGTTCATCCTGTCCCTGGGCGGGCTTTCGGGCCAGGAAAGCGCCAAGCGCGCGGTCTGGTACGGCATCGTGGGCATGGCGCTGGCCGTCGCCGCCACGCTGATCGGCCCCGGCTCGGGCCTGTGGCTTCTGTCGCTGATCCTGGTCGCGGTCGGCGGCGTCATCGGCTGGATCGTCGCCACCCGCGTGCAGATGACCGAGATGCCGCAGCTGGTCGCCGCCATGCATTCGCTGGTCGGCCTGGCCGCGGTCTTCATCGGCTTCAACACCCATGTCGAGCTTGGCCATGTGCTGGGCCTCGACGCCGCCGGACGCGAGGCGCTGACCGGCTTCGCCGCCGTGCTGGCGCACAAGTCCCCGGTCGAGCAGTCGATCCTGCGGGTCGAGACCTTCCTCGGCGTCTTCATCGGTGCCGTGACCTTCACCGGCTCGGTCATCGCCTTCGGCAAGCTCGCCGGCAAGGTCGACGGCAAGGCCAGGAAGCTGCCGGGCGGCCATGTGCTGAACGCCGGCGCGGCGGCGCTGTCGCTGGTGCTCTTGCTGGTCTATCTGGCCAATGGCTCGACCCTGGCGCTGATCGTGATGACGCTGGCGGCGCTCTTCATCGGCTATCACCTGATCATGGGCATCGGCGGCGCCGACATGCCGGTGGTGGTGTCGATGCTGAACAGCTATTCCGGCTGGGCGGCGGCGGCGATCGGCTTCTCGCTGTCGAACGACCTGCTGATCGTGGTCGGTGCGCTGGTCGGCTCCTCGGGTGCGATCCTGAGCTACATCATGTGCAAGGCGATGAACCGCAGCTTCGGTTCGGTGATCCTGGGCGGTTTCGGCGGCGAGGCGGGCCCGGCGATGGAGATCGTGGGCGAGCAGATCGCCATCGACGCGGAAAGCGTCGCGGCGGCGCTGAACGACGCCGACGAGATCGTCATCGTGCCGGGCTATGGCATGGCGGTGGCGCAGGCGCAGCAATCGGTGTCGGAGCTGACCCGCAAGCTGCGCGCGCGCGGCAAGACCGTGCGCTTTGCCATCCACCCGGTGGCGGGCCGGCTGCCCGGGCACATGAACGTGCTGCTGGCCGAGGCCAAGGTGCCCTATGACATCGTGCTGGAGATGGACGAGATCAACGAGGATTTCCCGAATACCGACGTGGTGATCGTGATCGGCTCGAACGACATCGTGAACCCGGCGGCGCAGGAGGACCCGAACAGCCCCATCGCCGGCATGCCGGTGCTGGAGGTCTGGAAGGCCAAGCAGGTCTTCGTCAGCAAGCGCGGCCAGGGCACCGGCTATTCCGGCATCGAGAACCCGCTCTTCTACAAGGACAACACCCGCATGTTCTACGGAGACGCCAAGAAATCCCTCGACCAGCTCCTGCCAATGATCGAATAGGGGGGGCAGGCCACAAGGTAAACAGGGGCGGGCCATCGCGGCCCGCCCCTTCGCGTTTCCGGGTGCTAATAGGCGTCCAGCATGGACTTGACCACGTCGGTGGGCAGGGCGGGGTGCAGCGCCAGCTTGCGGGTGCGCTTGCCCCGGCGCGGGATCAGCAGCGCGCAACGGGTGGCGACGGCGTGGGAATGCTTGGCCGAACCGGTGACGATAGCCCCCGCCCGCCAGCGCGAATGCGGGCCGAACCGCAGCACGCTTTCGATGGCGCCAGGGACATAGCCCTCGGTTTCGGCCGAATCGATCAGCGCTTCACTGATGACGGGGGGCAGGTACATGGGCACGGCTACTCGGAAACTTAAAATTGGATACATCCAATTTGTTAGTCCGAGCCGGCGCGGATTTGTATCTGCCCTTTTGAACAGGTGTGCCATACAAGTTCAGCGCGTATGGCATACCCGGCTTTCGTGCCTTGGTCGTATCGCGGCCCAGTTGTCCGGTTCTCGGCATCTGGAGGACCCGATCAACGATGGATCTGTCCGGCTCTGACGGATCTTGCAGAAATATTGGCAGGGCGTGAGCCCCGAGCGTCTGAGGCCTGCGGGCAAGTTCCGGGTGAGGAGGGACAAGACAACAGTCCAGTGGACTGTCGGCCCCGACGCAAGATGAAGTCTGTGATGTGCGTCCGAAACTGGTCCTGGCCCTCGTAGTGAAAGCGCTCCACGGTTGCTTCTTTGATCGTGGGGCTATCCCATGGCGCTGCAAGAAACGGTGCAAGGCCGAGCGTGTCCGATGGGAGGTCGGCGCAAAGGCAGTCGTCCAGTAGGCAGCAGCGTATGGCGCCTGAACGCCACGATCGCCACTTCTCCTTCCCGCCTGGCACCGTCGAGCGAGGTTCTTTCGGCCGCGTCTTCATGTCCTCGACCGTTCGACGCTTTCGCCGCTTGGCCCCGGTCATGGAGTAATCCCCAGTTCGCGGCGCCGCGGTCGAAGCATCCGATCGCTGTATCGCTGCTCGGATGGCGTGCCTGGTCGCGACGCCTCCATGACGAACGGGTGCTACAGGGCATCCTTCCTTCGAAAGGATCCATCAAACCGTGGCATCAAACAGCTAGGGCGTGATCAGGATCGGCGTGCCGTCGCGCACCATGGCATAGACATCCTCGACCTCCTCGTCGCGGACGGCGATGCAGCCGGCGGTCCAGTCCTGCATGCGCTGCGACAGGGCGCGGCCCTCGGGGCCCTGGCCGTGGATGAAGATGTCGCCGCCCGGCGCCTTGCCCTGCGACAGCGCGAAGGCGGTGTCGTTCGGGTTCGGATAGGACACGCCGACCGACAGGTGATAGCGGCTGTCGGGGTTGCGGCGGTCGATGTAGTAAAGCCCTTCGGGGGTCTTGCCGTCGCCCTCGAACTGCTTGTGGCCGATGGGTTCGTTGCCAAGCCCGATGCGATAGGCCTTGAGCACGGTATTGCCGCTGAGCAGCAGCATCTGGCGCGCGCCCTTGTTCACCACGACCTGCGTCACCGGCGGGCCGGAATAGGTCTTGAACTTGCTGGGTCCGCAGGCGGCAAGCCCCAGCAAAAGCGCGATGGCGACGATACGGCCCAGCCAGCCCATGTGATGACCCTCGATCCGGTGTTTTGCGGCATTTTGCCCGTCCTGCGGGTGACGGGCAATCCGCCGGCGGTTCACGAAATCCTGATGCCTGCCGGGACGGGTGGCAGATTTGCCAGAGCTGACCTGCAGCTTGGGCTTTCGGCTTGCGGGAAATCCGGCTGCGGCTAAACATGCCGCCATGAACGACGAAGACGAACATCCGCTGCGCTATGCGCTGGTCAACGAGCTGCACGCCCGGCCCTCGCCGCGGCTCAAGGCGCCCTGCACGGCCGTCTTCCTGGCGGTGAAGGAGCCGCGCGACGCGGCCAACCGCGACCGCGCCCGCGATGTCGCGCATCTGGCCGAGCTTTGCGCCCGCCACGGCGCGCCCAGCCCCGACACCAGCGCCGGCCATTACACCGCGCAGCTGGGCCGGCATCAGCTGCGCTGGGAAAGCCATACCGAATTCGTGACCTATGCCGCCTTCGCGCCCGGCCTGCCGCCGCGGCCCTTCGGCCCCTCGGCCGGCGCCATCTTCCCCGAGGACTGGCAGCATCATGCCCCGGGCAAGCGCATCGCGGCGGTGATGATCCAGGTCGATTTCCTGCCCGAGGATCCGGCTGCCATCATGCCGCGGCTGCGCGAATGGTTCGCGGCCGACAGCCTGGCCTCGGTCTGGGTGCTGGAAGAGGCGGCGGTGGTCGCGGGCGATTTCCGCATCGACCCGGACGGCTGGATGCGCTTCGCGCTGTTCGTGAAGCCCGGGACGCAATCGGGCCGCATCGGCCGCATCGTGCAGCGGCTGACCGATCTCGAGACCTATCGCGCCATGTCCATGCTGGGCCTGGGCGGCGCGCGCCAGCTGACGCAGCAGCTCAATGCGCTGGACCCGCAGCTCAACGACATCCTGCAGGGCATGGCCGACGAGAGCCGGCCGGCCGACGCGGTGCTGCACGAGCTGCTGACGGTCTCGGCCCGACTGGAACGCACGGCGACGCAGCAATCGTTCCGCTTTGGCGCCACCGCGGCCTACGAGGCGATCGTGATGGACCGCGTCGCCTCGCTGCGCGAGTCGCGCTTCATGGGCGGGCAGATGCTGACCGAATTCATGGCCCGGCGCTATCACCCCGCCATGCGCACGGTGAAATCGGCCGAGAAGCGGCTGGCGGCGATGGTCGATCGCAGCGAGCGCGCGGGCGAACTCTTGCGCACCCGCGTCGACGTGCAGCGCAGCGCCCAGAACCAGGAACTGATGGTGCGCATGGACCGGCGCGCCGACCTGCAATTGCGGCTGCAGCACACGGTCGAGGGCCTGTCGGTGGTGGCGATCAGCTATTATGCCGTGGGGCTTCTGGGCTATGCGCTTTATCCGGTCGCCCATGCGCTGCATGTCGACAAGGCGGTGATGGTCGCGGCGCTGACGCCGCTCGTCGTCGCCGGGGTCTGGCTGGCCATGCGCCGCATCAAGGCCCGGCTGCATGCCGGCGGTCACTGATTTCACCATGAAGGAGCCCGTCTTGAAAACCATCCTGTTGCTTGGCGCCGTGCTGGCGCTGTCGGCCTGCAACGTGCCGCTGGTCCCGCTGGTCTGATGGCGGGGGTGCTGCGGATGTATGGGCTGGCCCATTGCTCGACCTGCCAGAAGGCGCAGGCCGAGCTTGAGGCTGAGGGCTGGCAGGTCGCGTTTCGCGATGTCGCCAAGACGCCGCTGGACGAGGCCGAATGGCAGCGCATGATCGCGGATTTCGGCGAGAAGCTGGTCAACCGCGCCAGCCTGACCTGGCGCGGCATGTCCGAGGCGGAACGCGCCGGCACGCCGCTGCGGATGTTGTCGGCGAAACCCTCGCTGATGAAGCGGCCGGCGATTGTCGCGGGCGATCTGCACCTGCTCGGCTGGACCGCGAACGTCAAGCGCGCCTTGGGAGTCGCCGCCTGAGGGTGCGCTGTGCCGGAACGTCACGCTGACCAGCCCCCCGCTGGCGGGTCCATTTTATTGTTGGTGCAATGTTGGCCGCGTTTTCCAGCGGGTGGGATTGCTGGCCCGGGTTGCAGAGCCGTCCGCGCTGGAAACGCGGGGATGAAGACCTCCGGAGCCGGTGGCTTGTCGCCGCGCGTTCCATGCGGGGCGCAGGGTATTGTAACGCCGGCGCCAAGTTTCCACGATGATCCTGGCCTCGGCGAGCGTATGGAAGACCATTCGAGGAGCTCATCGCGCAGGCGGGCGTCGAAACGCTCGATGTAGCCATTTTCCCAAGGTGATCCGGGCGCGATGTATGCGGTCTTTGCGCCGACGGCGGCGATCCGGTCCTGCACTAGCGGCGGGCCAGTGCGACGATGCTCTCGGTCAGTTGCCGCTCGTCCCGACCCGGGGGAATGCGCTGCGTGGAGCGGCGCTGCCCCAGCACGCGACAGACCCCGGCGCCCCGACGCGCGGCTAGCAGGACAGTGCGAACGTGGCCGATGCAGGCCCGGCGGCGCGAGAGGCTCGGAACTTTCGCTGCGCGGACCTGCGGTTCCCCGTGCCGCCTCCGTCAGGATCAGCTTGTCCAGCGTCAGATCGGCAACCGCTTTCGCAGCCGCTCGTTCTCTTTCTGGAGTTCCTTCAGTTGGCGAAGCTGATCGCGGCTCATGCCGCCATACTGCTTGCGCCACCTGCAATGGGTCAGTTCGGGAACGCCGATCTGGCGCACCGCATCCGTCATCGTCGTCCCAGGGCCGCGCAGCACTTCAACCTCCCGCAGCTTCGTCACGATCTCATCGGGCTCGTGTCGCTTCTCTTCATGGTGGACCCGTTCAACGGGGGTGGATCAACGGCAGGATGGGTATTTGGGCAACGAAGAAGACCAAGACCGCGTCCGGCCTTCTTTGCTCCTTAAATACCCGAATGCCGAGGCTGCGTTCAGGGCGCGGCGTCTGCGGTGCTGGTCGCCGCTTCGGGCAAAGCCGTTCGCGCGGTGACGGCCGAGGTGAAGGCATCGCCCGGATCCCGCCGCAGGATGGCTTGCCCGCCGCCCGCGCGCAGGCTGTCGACGGTGCGGCGGTAATCACCCTCGTCCAATGCGCCCGAGGGAGAGAGCAGCGGCCCGATGGCCTCGATCATCGCGGCTTGGCGACGCAGCGCGCCTGCGTCCGGATCCGGGCCCAGGATCAGCCCGGCAGCGGTTTCGGGGTCGGCCACGGCCTCGTGCCAGCCCCTCATGCTGGCGCGCAGGAAGCGGGCGAGCCGGTCCTGTGCCTGCGGGTCGGACAAGGTGGCGGGCAGGGCATAGAGCCCGTCCTCCAGCGTCGCGGCGTCCTCGGTCGCCGGGTTCAGCACCACCAGCCCGTCGCCCGGCAGCGGGTCATAGGCCAGTGTGGTCGCGCAGGCGGCCTGGCGGTGGCGCAGCATCTCGCCCGCCATCGGCCATTGCCCCAGCAGCGCCACGCCCGAGAGGCTGTCGTCGGGTTTCAGCCCCAGCCGGTTCAGCCAGGCCAGCAGCGGATAATCCGCGCCGCGAAACGGGCTCGCGACGGTCTTGCCGCGCAGGTCGGCGGCAGCCGCGACGCCGCTGTCGCGAGTGCAGGTCAGCCGCAGAGCCGGCTTGGCGAGGATCTGCGCGACATTCACCACCGGCAGGCCGTTTTCGCGCGCGACCAGCGCCATGGGCATCCATTCGACCGTCACGTCGGCTGCCCCGCGCGCCAGCGACTCGAAGGGCGGCGCACCGTCGGCCGGCAGCAGCGTGACCTGAAGGCCTTCGGCCGCGTAATGTCCGCGCGCCTGCGCCAGCAGGAAGCCGGCCGATTCCGCCAGCGCCGGGCCGCGCAACTGCACGGTCAGGGCGTCTGCCCGGACGCCGAGCGGCGCGAGCAGGGCGATCAGCAGGGAAAGGGCGCTCAGTTTCATTGCCGGCCATGGTTAGACGGCCGGCCCCGGCCGCGCAAGCGACGCCCGCCGCACGAAACCGCGAGGGTCAGTTGCGGGAATAGACATCCTCGTAGCGCACGATGTCGTCTTCGCCCAGGTAGACGCCGGTCTGCACCTCGATCAGCACCATCGGCACCTTGCCTGGGTTCTCCATCCGGTGCACGGCGCCCAGCGGCACATAGATCGACTGGTTTTCCGTCACCAGCGTCACCGTCTCGTCCACCGTCACCCGGGCGGTGCCGGAGACGACGATCCAGTGTTCCGAGCGGTGGAAATGCGATTGCAGCGACAGCGCCGCGCCGGGGTTCACGACGATGCGCTTGACCTGGAAGCGGTCGGCCAGCGCCAGGGTCTCGAACCAGCCCCAGGGGCGGTGGTCGCGCAGGAAGCTTTCGGCTTGGCGCGCGCCCTTGGATTTCAGCGCCGAGACCGCCTTCCTGACCTCTTGCGCGCGGTCCATGCCGGCGACCAGCACCGCGTCATTGGTGGCGACGACCATCACGTCCCGAAGGCCGATGCCCACGACCTCGATGCCCTCATCCTGCGAACGCAAGAGCACGTTGTCGCAGTCGATGGCGGTCGAGCGGGCGTCGGTGACGGCACCGCGTTCGGCCGGGGCGGCGTTCTGCGTCTCGCGCCAGACGGCGTCCCAGCCGCCGAGGTCGGACCAGTGGCCCGAGAAGCGGACCACCGACAGATTTGCGGCCTTTTCCAGCACGGCATAGTCGATCGACCGGTCGGGCAGCCGGTCCCAGGGCTCGGGTGCAAGGCGCAGGAAGCCCAGGTCCGGCCGCGCCTCGGTCAGCGCCGCCTGCACCGGGGCCAGGTATTCGGGGGCATGGGCCTTGAAGGCCTCGATCATGGTCCGGGCCGAGAACAGGAAGATGCCAGCATTCCACAGGAAATTCCTCTGCGCGATCATCCTTGCGGCATTCTCGGCATCGGGCTTTTCGACGAAGCGCTTCAGAGCGACCGGGCCTTCGGCGGCCGCCTCGGCCTCCATATAGCCATAGCCGGTTTCGGGACGGGTCGGCGTGATGCCGAAGGTCACGATGCGACCCTCCTGCGCGGCCGGCAGGCCCAGGTCGACGGCGCGGCCAAAGGCCTCGGCATCCGGCACGACATGGTCCGAGGGCGCGACCAGCAGCACGGCTTCCGGGTCGGTCTCGGCCGCCGTCAGCGCCGCGGCCAGGATCGCCGGCGCGGTGTTGCGGCCCGAGGGCTCGATCAGGATGGCGGCGGGCGCGATGCCGATCTGGTCCAGCTGCTCGGCCACGATGAAGCGGAAATCGGCATTGGTCATCACCAGCGGCGCGGCATAGCGGGCGCCCGACAGCCGGCGGGCCGAGGCCTGGAACAGGCTCTCCGCGCCGATCAGCGGAGCGAATTGCTTGGGAAAGCTCTTGCGCGACACCGGCCACAGCCGCGTGCCCGAGCCTCCGGCCAGAAGAACGGGGGTAATCGTCATGAAATCAACTCCAAGGCGCAAGGCGGTCCCTCGCCGGATAGCATGGCCGCGGCCTGCCGGTAAACCTGACCTTTCAATAGCCCCGCGCCGGGTCCACGCGGTAGAGCAGCGGCTCGCCCCGCATGGCGCGGCGCAGGTTCTCGGCCGCGACGGCGGCGGCGCTTTCGGGCCGGGTCTCGGCCGAGACATGCGGGGTCACGGTCACGCGCGGATGCGACCAGAACGGGTGATCCGGCGGCAGCGGCTCTTGCCGGAACACGTCGAGCACCGCATGGGCGATGTGCCCCGAGCCGAGCGCCGCGAGCAGCGCCGCTTCGTCGATCAGCGTGCCGCGCCCGGCGTTGATGACCGTGGCGCCCGCCGGCAGCAGCGCCAGCCGATCGGCGTCGAGCAGGTCGCGGGTCGCGGCCGTGTCGGGCAGCAGGCAGATCAGGATCTCGGCCCGGGCCAGCGCCCGGGACAGGTCGGGACCGGCCAGAACCTCGGCCCCCGGCACGGCGCGGCCGGAATGCGACCAGCCGGTGACGCGGAAGCCAAGCCCGGCCAGCGCCGCCGCCACGGCCCGGCCAAGCTCGCCCATGCCCAGCACCGTCACCCGCCGCGCGCTGGCCAGCGGCGGCGTCACGTCGTTGCGCCAGACGCCGTCCTGGGCATAGCGGTCCATGCCCAGATGCGCCCGCAGCGCCCAGCCGGTGCAATATTCCGCCATGCCCTGCGCCAGCCCCGGATCGACCATGCGGCACAGGGGCTGGGTCAGGGTCGGGTTGGTGACGATGCGCTCGACCCCGGCCCAGAGGCTTTGCACCACGCGGGCCCGGGTGAAGGGCGAGAAGTCCAGCGTGCCGTCCTCGGGGTAGCCCGGGGCATGGATCAGCGCGTCGAAACCGGCCGGATCGCCGTCGCGGCAAAGCGCCATTTCGGGGCAGGCGGCCCGCAGCGCGGGGGCCCAGGCGTCCCACAGCCGGGCAGGGGCGGCGAACAGCACCCGCATCCGGTCAGCCCCGCGGCCGGTGGACATGCGCCGATTGCAGGATGCCGAAGCCCATCAGCAGGATCATCAGCGAGGTCCCCCCATAGCTGACCAGCGGCAGGGGCGACCCCTTGGCGGGCAGCATGCCCATGACCGTGGCCATGTTGATCGAGAAATACAGAAAGAACGTCCCGGCGATGCCGATGGTCAAGAGGCTGGCGAAACGGTCGCGGTTGGTCAGCGCCGAATGCAGGCAGAAGCCCAGGATCAGCACGTAAAGCGCCAGAAGCGAGCCGGCGCCGACAAAGCCGAACTCCTCGGCCAGCGAGGTGAAGATGAAATCGGTGTGCTTTTCCGGCAGGAAGTTCAGCCGCGATTGCGTGCCCTGCATGAAGCCGCGCCCCGACCAGCCGCCCGACCCCAGCGCGATCTGCGCCTGGGCGATGTTGTAGCCCGCGCCCAACGGGTCGGAACTGGGGTCGAGGAAGGTGTCGATGCGCTTGAACTGGTAGTCGTGCAGCAGTTGCCAGTCGGTGCCCCGGCTCTCCATCACCGCGGTGACGCCGGCGACGACGATGGCGATGACGGCGGCGAAATACCACAGGCTGACGCCGGCCGCGAACATCACGATGCCGCCCCCCGCGATCAGCATGATCGAGGTGCCAAGGTCGGGCTGCATCAGCACGAGGCCCGTCGGCAGCAGGATCAGCATGACCGGGATCAGCACCCAGAAGGGCCGCGAGACCTTTTCGACCGGCAGCCAGTCGTAATAGGCGGCCAGCGTCATCACGAAGGCGATCTTGGTCAGCTCGGACGGCTGGATGCGGATCGGTCCCAGCACCAGCCAGCGCTGCGCGCCCATGCCGATGTCGCCCATGATCTCGACCAGCACCAGCAAGAGCACGCAGATCACATAGGAGATCACCGAGATCGAGCGCCAGAACCAGATCGGCACGAAGGCCAGGGCGAACATCAGGACCATGCCGGCGGCGAAACGCTCCATCTGCGGCATGGCCCAGCGGTCGATGTCGCCGCCCGAGACCGAATAGAGCATGAGAAAGCCGATGCAACTGACGGCCGTGACAAGGAAAACCAGCGGCCAGTTCAGGTGCAGGATCTTGCGCCAGCCACTTGGCACCTGGGCGACGTGATAGTTCAGATAGCTCATCGCTCAGGCTTTCGCGCGCGTCTCGGCCGGGCGGGCAGAGGGGGCCAGGTTCATCTTGGACCACATTTCCTGCACCTTGGCGCGGGTGCCGTCATCGGGATAGGCAGAGATCGGCGGCAGGCCACCGGCCAGCGCGTAAAGCAGGATGTCGCGGGCGATGGGGCCGGCGACCGCACCGCCGCCGCCGCCATGCTCGACCACCACCGAGACCGCGTAGCGCGGCATGTCGAAGGGCGCGAAGCAGACGAAAAGCGCGTGGTCGCGGCGGTTCCAGGGCAGCTGGTCGTTCGAGATCACGCCGCGCGCGCGCTCGGCGGCGGTGATGTTGCGCACCTGGCTGGTGCCGGTCTTGCCGGCCATCTGCCATTCCGGCGCGATGATGCGGGCCCGGCGCGCGGTGCCGTGGCTGCTGTTCATCACCGCATCCATGCCGCCGCGGGCGGTGCGCAGGTGCAGCGGGTTGATGCCGAGCTCGGGCCATTCCGGCACCGGCTCGGGCACGCCGTCGATTGCCTTGACCAGCCGGGGCGAGACCGCGCGGCCCGTCGCCACCCGCGCCGTCATCACCGCCAGTTGCAGGGGCGAGGCCAGCACATAGCCCTGGCCGATCGAGGCGTTGATGGAATCGCCGACCTGCCATTCCTGGCCGTAGCGTTCCCGCTTCCAGGCGCGGTCGGGGGCGATGCCTTCGGTGATGGCCGACATCGGCAGGTCGTGCTTGACGCCGATGCCCAGCTTGCGCGCCATGGCGGCGATGCGGTCGATGCCGACGCGCTGCGCCAGCTCATAATAATAGACGTCGCAGGAGCGTTCGAGGCTTTGCACCGCATCGACCATGCCGTGCCCGCCCCGGCTCCAGCAGTGGAACTTGCGGCCGGCGACCTGCAGCGAGCCCGGGCAGAAGAAGCGCGAGCCGGGGTTGATGACGCCCGATTCCAGCCCGGCCAGCAGCGTGACCATCTTGAAGGTCGAGCCCGGCGGATAGGCGCCCTGCACGGTCTTGTCGGCCAGCGGCCGGTGGTCGTGGTTCATCAGCATGCGGTAATCCGGCCCCGAGATGCCGCGCACGAACTTGTTCGGATCGAAGACCGGCGAGGAGGAAATCGCCACGATGTCGCCATTGGTCACGTCGATGACCACGGCCGCCGCACTTTCCTCGCCCAGCCGCTGGGTGGCGAAGTTCTGCAATCCGGCGTCCAGCGTGGTCTGCACGGTGGCGCCCTGCTGGCCCTCTTGCCGCGACAGCTCGCGCATCTCGCGCCCGGCGCTGTTGACCTCGACCCGGCGGGCGCCGGCCTTGCCGCGCAGCGCCTCTTCCAGCTTCGCCTCCATGCCGACCTTGCCCAGCTGGAACTCGGGCAGGCGCAGCACGGGGTCCGGGTTTTCGATCTTCGAGAGGTCGTAATCCGAGACCGGGCCGACATAGCCCAGCACATGCGAGAAATCGCCGCCGCGCGGATAGCTGCGCGACAGGCCCGATTCCGGCGTCACGCCGGGCAGGGCGGGGGCATTGAGCGCGATCGAGGAGAACTCGGACCAGCTCAGCCGGTCGGCGACCATGACCGGGGTGACGGCGCTGCGCTTGCGGATCTCTTCCAGGATCTCGGCCGCCTGGCGGTCGGTCATCGGGATGATGCGGCGCAGCCTTGCGATGACGGCGGAGACGTCGCCCGCCTCTTCGCGGGTCAGGGTGACGCGGTAGTTCTGTTCGTTGCCGGCGATGATGGTGCCGTGGCGGTCGAGGATCAGCCCGCGCGCCGGCGGCAGGAGCCGGATCTTGATCGAGTTGCCGTCCGACAGCATGCGGTATTCGTCGGCATGCTCGATCTGCATCGAGCGCAGCTTCAGTCCCAGGACCGAGACGACGGCGGCCTGGATCACCCCCAGCATCAGCACGCGCCGGGTGATGGAGCGGCTGCTTTCGACGATCTCGCGGTCGGATTTGCGCATCAGCGGGTCCTTGCGTCCCGGTCGGCGGTGCTGCGCGGCAGGCCCAGCCCCCAAGCGGCCAGCCCCGCGACCAGCGGATAGGCGGCGGTGGTGGCGATGAATTGCAGCATGGCCTGGCCCAGCGGCGGCGGGGACAGGAAGAAGGTCGTCAGCACGAAGCGATAGGCCAGCATCATCAGCGCCAGAAGCATGGTCACCCGCAGCCATTCAACCATGAATGGCAGTTCGCGCCAACGGTGCTCGCGCTTTCGTGCGGCCTCGGTGCCCAGCACGGCGATGGCGGCGTAAAGGCCGATGGGACGCAGCAAAAGGATGTCCTCGATCAGGTAGAGCGCGGCGATGGCCAGCACCGGTGCCTGCTCGGGCCGGCGCAGCACCCAGAGCAGCGTCAGGCACAGCCCCAGGTCGGGGCCGGGCCAGACCACGCGGCCCGGCGCCAGCGGCAAGAGCCGCCAGAACAGGATCGCCAGGAACAGCGCGACGTAAAGCGCCTGTCCCAGGATCCGCCGGCGCCGGCCCGGATCAATCATTCGCAACCTCGGGCGCGGCCGGGGCCTCGGCCTCGGCGGGCGCCGGTTCAAGGTCCATGGCCGGCGGCATCGGCGGGCCGATGAAATCGCTCGGCGGCGGCGGGATCAGCAGGCCGGTGTCGGGCAATTGCTCGGCCGGGTGGCTGCGCAGCACGCGCAGGAACTCGAGCCGGCCGTAATCGGCCGCCAGCCGCACCCGCATCCGGCCGTCGCTGGCCAGCGCCAACTGCCCGACCAGCAGCCCGGCCGGGAACACGCCGCCGTCGCCGGAACTGACCACGCGGTCGCCGGGGCGGATGTTTTCCGGGCTTTCGATGAAGTCCAGCGCCGGCAGGGCGGTGTTGTCGCCGGTCAGCAGCGCATGCTGACCCGAGGGCAGGATGGTCACCGGGATCCGGCTGGTCGGGTCGGTCAGCAGCATGACCCGGCTGGTGGTCTGCCCCAGGCCCGAGATGCGCCCGACCAGCCCCAGCCCGTCCATGGTCGCCCAACCGTCCAGGATGCCGTCGCGGGCGCCGACGTTCAGCAGCACCGACTGGCGAAAGGCCGTGCCGCTGTCGGTCATCACCACGCCGGACACCGAGGTCAGCGCCGGGTCGATGCGCACGTTGTTCTGCGCCAGCAGCTTGGCGTTTTCCTGTTCCAGCTGCACCGCGGCCTCTTTCCAGGCCGACATCTTCTGCAGCTCGCGCCGCAGCTCCTGGTTCTGCTCGTAGAGCCGGGAATAGGACTGGAAGCCCGCCACCATGCGCGACAGCTTGGTCACCGGCACCATGGCCCAGTCGAAGCTGGGCACGAAACGGTCGATGAAGGCCGCCCGCATGCGCTCGGCCCGCGGGCTGTCGATCTGCCAGAACAGAAAGACCGCCAGCAGCAGCAGAACCAGCAGCGACACCAGGATGCGGCGGACCGGAGCCGCGTAGTCGGGGCCCTTGCGCGCCATGATCCGCGGGTCAGCTGTCGTAGTCGATGACGTGGCGCAGCTGCTTCTCGAACTCCAGCGCCTTGCCGGTGCCCAGGGCGACGCAGCTCATCGGCTGGTCGGCCAGGCTGATCGACAGGCCGGTCTGCTCGCGCAGTGCCAGGTCCAGCTCGCCCAGCATGGCGCCGCCGCCGGTCAGCATCACGCCGCGGTCGACGATGTCGGCGGCGAGGTCCGGCGGCGTCGCCTCCAGCGCCACCATCACCGCCTCGCAGATCTGCTGCACCGGTTCGGCCAGGGCCTCGGCGACCATGGCCTGGGTGATCTCCATCTCCTTCGGGATGCCGTTCAGCAGATCGCGGCCGCGCACCATGATGGTGGCGCCGCGCCCGTCGTCGGGCATGCGGGCGGTGCCGATCTGGGTCTTGACCCGCTCGGCGGTGGAATCGCCGATCAGCAGGTTGTGGTTGCGGCGCAGATAGTTGATCAGCGCGTCATCCATGCGGTCGCCGCCGATGCGGACGGAACGGGCATAGACCACGTCGCCCAGGGACAGCACCGCGACCTCGGTGGTGCCGCCGCCGATGTCCACGACCATGCTGCCGGTCGGCTCGGTGATCGGCATGCCGGCGCCGATGGCGGCGGCGATGGGTTCGGCGATCAGCCCGGCGCGGCGGGCGCCGGCGGACAGCACCGACTGCCGGATGGCGCGCTTTTCCACCGGGGTTGCGCCATGCGGCACGCAGACGATGACCTTGGGCTTGGAAAAGCTGGTGCGCTTGAACACCTTCTTGATGAAATGCTTGATCATCTCCTCGGCGCTGTCGAAGTCGGCGATCACGCCCTCGCGCATCGGCCGGATGGCCTCAATGCTGCCGGGCGTGCGGCCCAGCATCAGCTTGGCGTCCTCGCCCACGGCCAGGACCTGCTTCTTGCCGTCCTTGACGTGATAGGCCACGACCGAAGGCTCGTTCAGGATGATGCCCTTGCCCTTGACGTAGATCAGCGTGTTCGCGGTCCCGAGGTCGATCGCGATGTCGGTGGAAAACAACCCGCCAAAGGCCATGATGACTACCCCTTCTGCCGTCCCTGCCATGACGGCCGTTCGCCGTCGTTTGCCGACGGCCATTGCCCGATTGCCCCGATGAGTCGCCCCGCCGAAGGTGCGCGACATATAGGCCGAGCCCTCTCCGGGGAAAACCCGTAAATTTTGCTGCAGCGCGGGCCTGGGCGGGCTTTCGCGAGCAGCCGGCGCGCTTGACCGCGCCGGGTGCCGTGCCTAGCCTGCCGGAGGTTCGCTTTGCGGGGAAAGGGCAGGGATTGCGGGACGATATCGTGGGGATCTGCCGGTTTTCCTTTCTTGGGAAATGCGACTGGGCCGAGACGACGGGCAAGGGCGGCGACATGGCCCGGATCATGGAACGCCGCCGCGCCATGCTTTACGCGCCCGAGCGCCTGGCGCGCCGCTTCGCCGCCTTCGAGCGGCTCTGCCTACCCTCGATCCGGGCGCAGACCGATGCGGATTTCAGCTTCTGGCTGCTGACCTCGCCCGAACTGCCGGCCGAGTGGCTCGCGCGGCTGCGCGGGCTTTGCGCCGACCTGCCGCAGGTGCGGATCATCGTCTCGGACAGCCGCGACACCCAGGACGCGCTGCGCCAGCCGCTGTTGCAAGCGGCCGAGGCGGCGGGGCGGCCGGTGATCCAGTTCCGCGTCGACGACGACGACGCCTTCTCGCGCCATCACGTCGCCCGGCTGCGCCGCCATGCCCGCCGCTTCGCCGACCTGCCGGCTTTTGCCATCAGCTATCCGCAGGGCCTGGTCTTCGGCAGCTACGAAGGCGAGCCGGTCAGCTTCTGGCGCGCGCACCAGCCCTTCATCGGCGCCGGCGCCGCGGTGCGGATGCGGGGACCGGGGCGCAGCATCTATGCCTTCAACCACTTCCAACTGCCCAAGCACTTCCCCGGCCTGACCGACGTGCGCGGGCTCGGCTATGTGCAGACCCGCTGGGACGAGGGCGATTCGGTCGCGACCATCTGGGCCAGGTTCCCGAAATGGTTCCAGCCGCTGACGGCCGAGGACTTCCAGCGCGACCTGGCCGAGGATTTCCCCTTCCTGCAAGGGCTCGACCTGGGTTTCGTCGAAAGGAAAGGGGCGGCCTGACGCCGCCCCGATCGTCGTTTGCAAACGCCTTTTCAGTGCGAATACATGCTGACCTGCTTGGCATCGGCGCCTTCGCCGACCATCTCGCGCCGCACCTTCAGCCGGTTCAGCGCCCCGACATAGGCCTTGACGCTGGCCAGGATGGTGTCTGTATCGGCGGCCTGGCCGGTGACGACGCGGCCTTCCTCCTCCAGCCGCACGCTGACGGTGGCCTGGGCATCGGTGCCCTCGGTCACGGCATGGACCTGGTACAGCTGCAGCCGGGCGCCATGCGGCCAGATCGCCTTGACCGCGTTGAAGCAGGCGTCGACCGGGCCGTCGCCGGTGGCATGGACGGTCTTTTCCTCGCCGCCGACGCTCATGGTCAGGTCGGCCGATTGCCCATCGCTGCCGCAGACCACGCGCAGGTGCTTGACCTGCAGATAGTCGTTCTCGGTATTGGCGACGCTGTCCTGCATCAGCGCGACCAGGTCTTCGTCGTAGATTTCCTTCTTGCGGTCGGCCAGGGCCTTGAAGCGCACGAAGACGTCCTTCAGCTGGTTGTCGCCGACGTCATAGCCGAGGTCGCGCAGCTTGGCGCGCAGCGCGGCGCGGCCCGAGTGCTTGCCCATGGCGATATTGGCCTCGTTCAACCCGATATCGGCGGGGCGCATGATCTCGAAGGTCTCGACATTCTTCAGCACGCCGTCCTGGTGGATGCCGGATTCATGCAGGAAAGCGTTCTTGCCGACCACCGCCTTGTTCGGCTGCACCAGGAAGCCCGAGGCCTGCGAGACCCGCCGCGACAGGCCCATGATCCTGGTGGTGTCGATGCCGGTGGTCCAGGGCATGATGTCGTGGCGCACCTTCAGCGCCATCACCACCTCTTCCAGCGCGGTATTGCCGGCGCGCTCGCCCAGCCCGTTGATGGTGCATTCGATCTGGCGGGCGCCGCCCTCGACCGCGGCCAGGCTGTTCGCGGTCGCCATGCCCAGGTCGTTGTGGCAATGGGTCGAGAAGATCACCGCGTCGGCGCCGGGCACCCGCTCGATCAGCATGCGGATCAGGTCGGCGGATTCGCGCGGCGCGGTATAGCCCACGGTGTCGGGGATGTTGATGGTGGTGGCACCCGCCTTGATGGCGATCTCGACCACCCGGCACAGGTAATCATGCTCGGTCCGGGTGGCGTCCATCGGCGACCATTGCACGTCGTCGCACAGGTTGCGGGCATGGGTCACGGTCTCATGGATCCGCTCGGCCATCTGGTCCATGTCCAGGTTCGGGATGGCGCGGTGCAGCGGCGAGGTGCCGATGAAGGTGTGGATGCGCGGCCGCTTCGCGTGCTTCACCGCCTCCCAGCAGCGGTCGATATCGGGAAACTGGGCGCGGGCCAGGCCGCAGATCACGGCATTCTGCGCGCGCCTGGCGATCTCGCTCACGGCGGCGAAATCGCCCTCCGAGGCGATGGGAAAGCCGGCCTCGATGATGTCCACGCCCATCTCGTCCAGCATCTGGGCGATTTCCAGCTTCTCGGTATGGGTCATGGTGGCGCCGGGCGATTGCTCGCCGTCGCGCAGGGTGGTGTCGAAGATCAGGACGTGATTCTTGTCGGTCATGGCTTTCGGTCTTTCTTACGCATGAATCGTTGCTTGTTCGTGAAACCGGGCACGAACCAGACTGAGCGGCGGCCCGGAAGACCCGCTCAGCGCAGCGTAAGAAGAAGCAGACCGCGGGATTGCATGCCAAAGGCCGCGCCGTCCTGCGCGTCCTCGATACCGGCAATGATCTGTCGCATCCGAGTCATGCCGGAACTATAATCGCGCCGCCCCGCACTTGAAAAGACCGAAAATTCTCCCGCGCCTCGCCGACCTGGGCTTCTTTGCTCCGAAAATACCCATGCGACCGCGACGCCGGGGCCAGGCCTCCGCAATTTCACCGTTTCCCAAATACCCGAAAGGACGCTAGAGCGCCCGCCAGCCGATGTCGCGGCGATAGAATCCGCCGGGCCAGTCGATCGCATCCGCCAGGGCATAGGCCCGGTCATGCGCCTGGGCCAGCGTCGCACCGCGCCCGGTCGCCGCCAGCACCCGGCCGCCCGTCGCGACCAGAGCACCGTCCTTGCGCGCGGTGCCGGCATGAAAGACCATGCGGCTCGAATCCTCGGGCAGGGTCTCCAGCCCGCGGATCTCGCTGCCCTTTTCATAGGCGCCGGGATAGCCCTTCGCCGCCAGCACCACGGTCAGGGCATGGTCCTCGGCCCAGGTGACGCTGGCATCGCGCAAGCGGCCCTCGGCGCAGGCCAGGATCAGGTCCAGCGCCTGCGCGCCCAGCCGCATCATCAGCACCTGGCATTCCGGGTCGCCGAAACGCACATTGTATTCGACCAGGCGGGCCCGGCCGTCCTCGATCATCAGCCCGGCATAGAGCACGCCCTGGAACGGCGTGCCGCGTCGCGCCATCTCGGCCACGGTCGGGCGCACGATCTCGGCCATGACCGCGTCCTGGATCGCCTGGGTCAGCACCGGCGCCGGGGAATAGGCGCCCATGCCGCCGGTATTCGGCCCGCTGTCGCCCTCGCCCACGCGCTTGTGGTCCTGCGCGGTGCCGATGGGCAGGCAGTCCGTGCCGTCGCAGAGGATGAAGAAACTCGCCTCCTCGCCGGCCATGAATTCCTCGATCACCACCTCGGCCCCGGCCGCGCCGAAGGCACCGCCAAAGGCGTCGTCCACGGCGGCGATGGCCTCGGCCTCGGTCATGGCGACGGTGACGCCCTTGCCGGCGGCCAGCCCGTCGGCCTTGATGACGATCGGCGCGCCCTGCGCCCGCACATGGTCCCGCGCCGGCCCGGCCGCGTCGAAGCGCGCCCAGGCGGCGGTCGGCGCGCCGCAGGCGTCGCAGACCGCCTTGGTGAAGCTTTTCGAGGCTTCCAGCATCGCAGCCGCCTTCGAGGGCCCGAACACCAGCAGCCCCGCCGCGCGCAGGTCGTCGGCGACACCGGCGGCCAGCGGCGCCTCGGGACCGACGATCACCAGGTCGATGGCATTCTCCTCGCAAAAGCCGATTACGGCGGCGCCGGACAGGATGTCCAGATCCGCCAGCCGGGCCAGGGCTTCCATCCCGGCATTGCCCGGGGCGACGAACAGCCGGTCGCATTTCGGATTCTGCCGCACCGCCCAGGCCAGCGCATGTTCGCGCCCGCCGCTGCCAAGGATCAGGATGTTCATGCGCGCCCCTTCCGCTGCCTGCCGCCTTCTAGGAAGCGCCGCCCCCCGGATCAAGCCTTGATCCCGCGGCCCGCCCGCGCCAGAACCAGTACCATGGACCTGATCGACGATGCCGCCCCCAGCAATGCCCACGAGTTCACCGTTTCCGAGATCTCGGGGGCGATCAAGCGCACGCTCGAGGACCAGTTCGGCCGCGTCCGCGTGCGCGGCGAGATCGGCCGCGTCTCGCGCCCGTCCTCGGGGCATCTCTATTTCGATCTGAAGGACGAGCGCGCCTGCATCGCCGCCGTCACCTGGAAGGGCCAGGCCGCGCGCCTGTCCACCCGCCCCGAGGAAGGCATCGAGGTCATCGCCACCGGCCGGCTGACCACCTTTCCCGGCCAGTCGAAATACCAGCTGATCGTCGACGAGATCGAGCCCGCGGGCGCCGGCGCGCTGATGATGATGCTGGAAAAGCGCCGCAAGGCGCTGGCGGCCGAGGGGCTCTTCGACGAATCGCGCAAGCGCCCGCTGCCCTATCTGCCGCGGGTGATCGGCGTCGTCACCTCGCCCTCGGGCGCGGTGATCCGCGACATCCTGCACCGGCTGCGCGACCGCTTCCCAACCCGGGTGCTGATCTGGCCGGTTGCGGTGCAGGGCCAGGACTGCGCGCCGCAGGTGACGGCCGCTATTCGCGGCTTCAACGCGCTGGACCCGGCCGGCCCGGTTCCGCGCCCGGACCTGCTGATCGTCGCCCGCGGCGGCGGCAGCCTGGAGGATCTCTGGGGCTTCAACGAGGAATCGGTGGTGCGCGCCGCCGCCGAAAGCGCCATCCCGCTGATCTCGGCCGTGGGGCATGAAACCGACACCACGCTGATCGACTTCGCCTCGGACCGCCGGGCACCGACGCCGACGGCGGCCGCCGAAATCGCGGTGCCGGTGCGCGCGGAACTGGCCGCGCGGCTGGGCGAATGCGGCACGCGCATGATCCGCGCCGGCCAGCAGGCCCGCCAGCGCCACCGGCAGCGCCTGGCCGACCTGGGACGCGCGCTCGGCCGGCCGCAGGCGCTGACCGATCCGGCCCGGCAGCGCTTCGACCTCTTCGCCGAGCGGCTGGAACCGGCGCTGAAGGGCTTCACCCGCCGCTGCCGCGACCGGCTGGCCGGGCTGCCGCTGTCGCTGGCGGCGCTGCGCGGCAACCTGCGCAACCGCCGCCAGCACCTGCAGGCCCAGGAAGACCGCCTGACCCCCGGGCTGACCCGGCTCGCGCGCCGCAAGGCCGAGCGCCTGGCCGATCTCGGCCCGCGCCTGGATCGCGCCCGGGCACGGCTGCTGGCCGGATCGGGCCGCGACCGCGCTGAGCTCGCGCGGCTCTCGGCGCGGCTGGCGGGGACGGCCGCCCGCATCGCGCCGCCGCGCCGCGACAGCCTCGACCGCCTGGACCGCCTGCGCCAGACCCTGGGCTATACCGAGACGCTGAAACGCGGCTTCGCGGTGGTCCATGGCCCGGACCATCTGCTGACCAGCGCGACCGAGGCCGCCAAGGCGCCCGGGTTCGAGATCGAATTCCACGACGGCCGCCTCGCCGCGCGCCCCGAAAAGCCGCCGGCCAAACCGGCCCGCAAACCGCGGGATCCCAAGGGCCAGCAGTCCCTGTTCTGATTTCTTTTTTTGATATGCCGGGGGAGCGCCAGTCGCACCCCGTGACGGCGGACAAAGGGTCTGATACCGGGTCATTTTTCAACGTAAGACAATCAATGGCTTGCAGAAGAAATGACAGTGGGTTTGACGACGCCGGAACAGGCCAGTTTTGCGGAAAGCGGCCTCTCAAGCCTGTCTCGCTGCGACGTGCCCGTGACCGAACATCGCCGCAAACACCGCACGGGCCGGATCCCCGAGATCGGCGCAGCCCGAATTTGCCACCTTCATCGTGGCGCGCCTTGACCGGCTGACCTATCACCAGATCGCAGCGCACTTCCCGGCCGCAAGCTACGTCCATCCTCACCGCAGGGCACAGCGCCACCGGACGGCTGCAACGAAGCGCGACCTTCTCCGATAACCGCGAGACCTCTGCGGTCTTCTCGGATCAAACCCACCGACACCCCGTGACAGACAACACCCCGCGTGGGGCACCTACCGCGCAACCTCGCGCGGCCGCAGCATGAGCCACAAAAGCGCGCCGCCCGCCAGCACCAGGAAGGGCAGCATGGCCAGGTTCACCGCGTTCCAGCCGGCCTGGGCCGAGCCGCCCATGCAGTTCATCAGCCCACCCGAGGACAGCGAGGCCAGGAACACGCCGGAAAACACCACGGCGTCGTTCAGGCCCTGCACCCGCTCGCGCTCCTCGGGGCGATAGGCGCGGGTCAGCATGGCGGTGGCGCCGATATAGCCGAAGTTCCAGCCCAGCCCCAGAAGCACCAGCGCGGCATAGAAATGCCCGAGCTCTACCCCCGACAGCGCCACGGCGCCGGCGCCGGCAAGGATGGCGAGGCCCAGCATGACGATGCGCGTGGCCCCGAAACGCGCGATCAGATGGCCGGTGAAGAAGGACGGCCCGAACATCGCCAGCACATGAAACGAGACGATATTCGCCGCATCCGCCGTGGCGAAGCCGCAGCCGACCACGGCGAGCGGTGTCGAGGTCATCACCAGGTTCATCAGCGCATAGGCGACCATGCCGCAGATCATTGCGACCAGGATGCGGGGCTCGCGCAGCAATGCCCGCAGCGGCCGGCCGGCGGGGCTGCCGGCGGGGGCCGCCGCCGGGCGCGGGATGTCGAGGAAGCCGAAAAGCAGCGGCCCGAGCAGGTTCAGCCCGACAATGGCGGCATAGGTGGCAAGGAAAGGCACCGCGGTCAGGTCGGCGGTCAGCCGCACCAGCAGCGGGCCGGTCAGAGCGGCGGCGAGACCGCCGGCCAGCACCCAGGAAATGGCGCGCGACTGGAACTCGGCCGGGGCGCAATCGGTGGCGGCGAAGCGATAGAAGCCCTGCGCCGCCTGATAGACCCCGGTCAGCAGGCCGCTGAGCATGAAGAGCCAGAAATTCCCCAGCATCATGCCGGTCGCGGCAGCGGCGGCACCCAACGCACCGGCGCCGCAGGCCAGAACGAAGCCGGCCCGCCGGCCGCGCCGGCGCATGAAGCCGGCGAGCGGCCGCGCCGACAGCGCCGAGCCCAGCACGATCATCGACAAGGGCAGCGTGGCGATGCAGGGGTTGGGGCTGAGCATCTGCCCGGTCAGGCCCCCGACGATGAAGATCATCGACATCTGCGCCCCCATCACCGCCTGGGCGATCAGCAGCACCACGACATTGCGCCGGGCACGGCGCATCGGATCCGTCATCGGGTCGGAGGCAATCATGACCGGCTCATTTCAGGGCGGCGGCCTCGCGGGCGCGGGTTTCGATCGCCTGCCAGTTGCCGCTGGCGACATCGGCATCGGGGGCGATCCAGCTGCCGCCGGCGCAGACCACATTCGGCAGCGCCAGGTAATCCGGGGCATTGGCGAGCGTGATGCCGCCGGTCGGGCAGAAGCTGACCTGCGGCAGGGGCCCCGCCAGGGATTTCAGCGATTTGGCGCCGCCCGCCGCCTCGGCCGGGAAGAATTTCAGCATGGAATAGCCAAGCTCCATCGCCCGCATCACCTCGGAGGCGGTGACGGCGCCGGGCAGGAGCGGCAGCTCGATCTCGGCACAGGCGCGGGCCAGGGTCTCGGTCAGGCCGGGCGAGACGGCGAAGCTGGCGCCGGCCTCCTTGGCGCGTTTCGCGTCATCGGGGGTCAGCACGGTGCCGGCGCCGACATGGCCGCCCGGCACCTTGGCCATCTCGCGGATCACCGCGAGCGCGGCCGGGGTGCGCAGCGTCACCTCGAGCACCGGCAGCCCGCCCGCGACCAGGGCGGTGGCAAGGCCCTCGGCCCGGGCGGCGTCGCCGACCACCAGGACCGGGATCACCGGGGCGAGTTCGCAAAGCGCACGGGATTTCTGGGACTGGATCTCTGGGGTCATGGCGGCCTCGTTCCTGAAAATTCGGCGGCAGGGTGCGCTTTTCCGCGGCGCGTTTCAAGTGTCGATGTTAGCGTTAACTGGAAACGGCGCCGCGTCGGAAGGGCAGGGGCTTTCCGCCCCTCTTGCGGCTTTGCCGCAATTCACCCCGAGGATATTTCCACAAGAGAGAAGCCATCAGCCACCGAAACCGTTGCGGCTGCCCGAGCGCGCGGTGGCGCTGGCGCCGAAGCCGCCCCTCTGGCTGACCTGGGCGGCCGACATCGGCGGCTTGCCCAGCGTCGAGGGCGCGCGCTGGAAGGTCGAGGGCGCGACCTTGCCGGCGCCGCGGTTGGTGGCGAAGCTCTGGTCGCCCTTGGGGGTGGAGAAGCGGCCGTCGGCGGTCCTGACCATCGGCTGCGAGAAGATGCCGCCGCCGCGCGACAGCATCGAGCCCATCATGTAGCCGACCAGCAGCGGCATGAAGGAGAAACCGCCGCCGGAGTTCTGCGCCTGCGCCTCGCCCGTCGCGGGCTGCTGGGCGGCGGGATCGCTGCCGCAGTTGCCGGCGCCATGTTCCTGTTCGCAAAGCTCCTTGGATTCGTAGCGCGGCGCGGTTTCCAGGAATTCCTGCTGGGCGGCGGCGAAATTGGTGCGGCAATCCTCTTCGGTGAACCACAGGCTGTTGTCCTTGGCCGCCGCGACGCAGCTTTCGAGATCGGGGAAGCTTTGCGCGTCGACCTGTTCGTCCTTGCAGGCGGCGAGTGCCAGGGTGGCGGCGCCGGCCAGCGCCAGCGCGACATGGCGCGAGCGCTTGCGGGCGGGGCGGGTAGCGGGATCGGTCATGGATCAGCCCTCGATGAAATGCGGCTTGAAGCGCGACAGGTTGTGGGTGATGCGCGAGCGGTCCTCGCGCAGGCCGAGGCCGCAGCAGCTCTCGCCCACGATCCAGGCGCCGAGCACCGGGTGGAAGCCGTCGAATGCGGGCAGTTCCGCCAGGCCCTGCACGATCATCGGGTGATGCGAATAGCTGTCGTCCTCGGTCCGGGCGACCTCGCGGCCGGCCTCGAAGATGGTGACGCCCGCGCCTTCGCGCGAGAAGATCGGCTTCAGCACATGGCCGCGCGCCAAGTCGTCCTGCGCGGCCGCAAAGGCCTGGGCCACGGCGGGGGCGGGGCTGCCGCCCGCCAGCGCCTCGGCCACGTCGTCGAGGAAGAAGGCCGGCAGCAGGTTCGGGTGGCCGGGGAACATCTGCCACAGCAGCGGCAGGATGCCCTTGTTCGACAGGATCGCCTTCCACGGCGGCTCGATGAAACGGGCGCCGGCGCTTTGCAGATGCGTCGCGAATTCGTCGCGCAGCATGTCCTCCCAGGGGTAGAGCTTGAAGAGCGTGCCGATGACGCGGGACTGCTCGTCGGCGAACTGGCCCTCGTCGGTCAGGCCGATCTGGGCCAGCGCGGTGAAATGCGCGCCGAGGCCCGCTTCGCGCGCGGCCCAGGCCAGGGTTTCGACCGTGGCGTAATCCTCGGGGTTCTCGGGGTCGGCGGCGAAATGCACGTCCTCGCCATCGGCGCAGATCTGGGTCCAGCGCGCCACGATGGCCTCGTGGATGCTGTTGAACTGGTCGCAATCCTCGTCCAGGACGCCCGCCGCCTGCTGCTGTTCGAACCAGAGCCATTGGAAGCTGGCGGATTCGTAAAGCGCGGTCGGCGTGTCGGCGTTGTATTCCAGAAGCTTCGCCGGGCCCGTCCCGTCATAGGCCAGGTCCATGCGGCCATAGAGCTCGGGCTGTCCTTCGGCCCAGCTGCCGGCGACCAGGTCCCAGTGCCGCTGCGGGATGCCGAGCCGGGTCAGCCAGGCCTCGTCGCGGGCGACCAGCGCCACCGCCTCGCGGCACATGGCGTGCAGTTCGGTCGCGGGCGCCTCGATGTCCTGCTCGATCTCTTGCAGGGTAAAGCGATAGGCGCTGGTTTCGTCCCAATAGGGCTCCCCGCCCATGTCGGCGAAGGTGAAGCCCAGCTTCACCGCCTCTTCGCGCCAGCCCGGGCGTTCGGGAAGATTGCGTTTTTCCATGGTCACTCCTTGGTTCCGAGATAGGGCGCGGGCGCCGTGGGGCGCAAGCCCGCATCTGGAAATTCGCCGGGCGCTGGCCGGGTGCCGTGCCCGCGAGGGGCTTGCGGGACGCAAGGCTTCGGGCCAAGCTGCTGCCATTCCAGCCCCGGGACACCCGGGGCGCGACAACAGGGATGACCATCATGCAGAACCGTTTCCCGCTTCGCGCGCTGCTTCTGGCCTCGGCCGTGGCCATGGCTGCGGCCGCGCCGGCCGCCTGGGCCGAGACGCCGGCCGATACGCTGGTCGTGGCGGGCCAGATCGACGACATCATCAGCATGGACCCGGCGCAAAGTTTCGAGCTGTCGGGGCAGGATGTCATCAAGAACCTTTACGACCGGCTGGTCGATTTCGATCCGGCCGACCTCGAGGCCGGCTTCAAGCCCAGCCTGGCGCAAAGCTGGGAGGTCAGCGAGGACGGCAAGACCGTGACCCTGACCCTGCGCGACGGGGTCAAGTTCCAGTCCGGCAATCCGGTCCGGGCCGAGGATGCCGCCTGGTCGCTGCAACGCGCCGTCAAGCTGAACCTGTCGCCGGCCTTCATCCTGAACCAGTTCGGCTTTACCGCCGAGAACGTCGACCAGCAGATCAGTTTCGACGGCAACAAGCTGGTGCTGAAGCTGGATCAGCCCTATGCGCAAAGCTACGTGCTCAACAGCCTGGCCTCGGAGGTCGCCTCGGTCGTCGACAAGGAGACCGTGCTGTCCCATGCCGAGGGCGAGGATCTGGGCAATGCCTGGCTCTCGACCAACAGCGCGGGTTCGGGGCCGTTCAACCTGGGCGCCTGGAAACCCAACGAGGCGGTGCAGCTGGTCGGCAATGCCGATTACTGGCAGGGCGCGCCGGCGATGAAGCGGGTGATCGTGCGCCATGTCCAGGAAAGCAGCGCCCAGCGGCTGCTGCTGGAGCAGGGCGACGTGGACGTGGCCCGCAACCTGACCCCGACCGATATCGAGGCGCTGTCCACGAACGACAAGCTGGTGATCGGCAACGAGCCGCGCGGCCGCATCCTGTATATGGGGCTGAACCAGAAGGATCCGATCCTGTCCAACCCCGCCGTGGTGCAGGCCATGCGTTATCTGGTGGACTACAAGGGCATCGAGGACAGCTTCCTGAAGGGCCAGTTCAAGATCCACCAGAACTTCCTGCCGGAAGGCTATCTGGGCGCCTCTGACGAGAACCCGTGGACCTATGACATCGAGAAGGCGAAAAAGATCCTGGCCGATGCCGGCGTGACCTCGGGCACGATCAAGACCACGGTCCGCGACATGGCCGAATACAGCAATGTCATGCAGACGCTGCAGGCCTCGATGGCGCAGGTCGGGCTGACGCTGGAGATCCAGCAGGTCACCGGCGCGCAATCGCTCGACGCCTATCGCGCGCGGCAGGTGCCGATCTATGTCGGCGAATGGGGGCCGGACTATGCCGACCCGAACACCAATGCCTCGACCTTTGCCTATAACCCCGACAACGCCGACGACGCCAAGCTGTCGCAGCTGGCCTGGCGCAACGCCTGGGCGGTGCCGGACGAGATGAACAAGGCGACCGTCGCCGCCACGCTGGAAGGCAATACCGACAAGCGCCGGCAGATGTATCTGGACATCCAGCAGCAATATCGCGAGATCGCCCCGATCATCCCGATGTTCCAGCGCATCGAGCGCGACGGCATGCAGAAGAACATCCATGGCTGGACCGCCGGCGGCTCGGTCAGTTCGGCGATGTATCGCAAGGTCACGAAGGAATAGGGCGTGACGCATACCGACCTGAGTGCCGCGCCGGGGCCGGGGGCAAGCCCGCCCTCGGCCCGGCGCGGCGCGCGCCTGGGGCGCAGGATGCGCAGCCTTGCCGGGCTCTTGCTGTCCCTGGCGCTGACGCTGCTGGGCCTGCTGCTCGTCACCTTCATCATCGGCCGGGTCATGCCGATCGACCCGGTGCTGAAGGTGGTGGGCGAACGCGCGACCCAGGCGCAGTATGAGGCCGCCCGGCTTGCCATGGGGCTCGACAAGCCGCTGTGGCAGCAGTTCCTGGTCTATATGGGCGAGGTGCTGCGCGGCGATTTCGGGCGCTCGATCTCGACCGGCCATCCGGTGGCGCAGGACTTGCGGCGGGTGTTTCCCGCCACATTCGAGCTGGCGGCGCTTGGCACGCTGATCGGCGTCTGCGTGGGCGTGCCGCTGGGCGTGGTCGCGGCGGCGCGGCGCGGCGGCTGGATCGACCAGATCGCCCGGGTGGTGGCGCTGGTCGGCTATTCCATGCCGATCTTCTGGCTGGGGCTGATGGGTCTTCTGCTGTTCTACGGCATCCTTGGCTGGGTCGGGGGCCCGGGCCGGCAGGGCATCGTCTATGACGGCATGGTGCCCGAGGCGACGGGGATGATCCTGGTCGACAGCCTGCTTGCCGGCGACTGGGGCGCGTTTCGCGACGCCTTCAGCCATATCATCCTGCCGGCAAGCCTGCTGGGCTATTTCAGCCTGGCCTATGTCAGCCGCATGACCCGCAGCTTCATGCTGGAGCAGCTTTCGGCCGAATACATCACCACCGCCCGGGTCAAGGGCCTGTCCGAGCGGCGGGTGGTCTGGGCGCATGCATTCCGCAACATCCTGGTGCCGCTGATCACGGTGATCGCGCTGAGCTTCGGCTCGCTGCTGGAAGGCTCGGTGCTGACCGAGATCGTGTTCTCCTGGCCGGGGCTCGGCCAATACATCACCAAGGCGCTGCTCGCCGGCGACATGAACGCGGTCTTGGGCGGCACGGTGCTGATCGGCACCTGCTTCGTGGCGCTGAACATCCTCTCCGACGTGCTTTACCGCACCCTTGACCCGAGGGCGAAATGACCGAGACGACAAGGGCATGGCTGCTCTCGGACGCGCCGCAGACCCGGCGTCAGGCCCGGATGGGCGCGCTCTACCAAGGCTGGCTGACGTTCCGGGC
The DNA here is from genome assembly GCF_000371965.1 of Paracoccus sp. N5. Lineage (NCBI taxonomy): Bacteria > Pseudomonadati > Pseudomonadota > Alphaproteobacteria > Rhodobacterales > Paracoccaceae > Paracoccus > Paracoccus sp. N5. Next base: position 193,120 of record NZ_AQUO01000001.1, read on the forward strand.
GAACAGGCTGGCCATGCTGGGGCTGGTGATCCTGCTGGCGCTGTTGTTCGTCGCGGGTTTCGCCCCCTGGCTTTCGCCGCAGGACCCCTTTGCCCAGAACCTGGCCGACCGGTTGAAACCACCCTCGGCGCAGCACTGGCTGGGCACGGATGCGCTGGGGCGGGACATCCTGTCGCGGCTGATCCACGGTTCGCGCATCACGCTCTTCATCGTCGGCACCGTGGCGCTGGTCGCGCCGGTGATCGGGCTTTTCGTCGGCACGGTGGCGGGTTTCGCCGGCGGCTGGGTCGACCAGGTGCTGATGCGGATCACCGACATCTTCCTGGCCTTCCCCAAGCTGATCCTGGCGCTGGCCTTCGTCGCGGCGCTTGGCCCCGGCATCGGCAATGCGGTTCTGGCGCTGGCCGTGACCTCCTGGCCGCCCTATGCGCGGCTGGCGCGGGCCGAGACGCTGACCATCCGCAACGCCGATTACATCGCCGCCGCCCGGCTGCAGGGTGCGGGGCCGCTGCGGCTGCTGATCGGGCATATCTGGCCGCTCTGCGTCAGTTCGCTGATCGTGCGGGTGGCGCTGGACATGGCGGGGATCATCCTCTCCGCCGCCGGGCTCGGCTTCCTCGGGCTTGGCGCACAGCCGCCGATGCCGGAATGGGGCGCGATGATCTCGGACGGACGCACCTATATCCTCGACTTCTGGTGGGTCGCGGCCATGCCCGGCCTGGCGATCTTCATCGTCAGCCTGGCCTTCAACCTCCTGGGCGACGGGTTGCGCGACGTGCTGGACCCGAAGGGAGGCGCCGAATGACCCCGCTGCTCTCCGTCCGCGACCTTCGCGTCAGCTTCCCGACCCGCAGCGGCACCTTCCAGGCGGTGCGCGGCGTCAGCTTCGATCTTGGCCGCGAAAGGCTGGGGGTGGTGGGCGAATCCGGCTCGGGCAAGTCGATGACCGGCCGCGCCATCCTGGGCCTCGTGCGCCCGCCGGGCAAGGTCACGGCCGAGCGGCTGGAGCTGGGCGGCGAAAGCATCCTGAACCTGCCCGAGCGCCGCATGCGCAAGCTGCGCGGCGCCCGCATCAGCATGGTCATGCAGGACCCCAAGTTCAGCCTGAACCCGGTGATGACCATCGGTCGGCAGATCATGGAAAGCTACCGCCTGCACTCCGGCCAGGGCGGGCAGGCGGCGCGCGACAAGGCGCTGGACATGCTGCGCGCTGTGCAGATCCGCGACCCCGAGCGGGTCTTCGACGCCTATCCGCATGAAATCTCGGGCGGCATGGGCCAGAGGGCGATGATCGCCATGATGCTGGCCCCGGACCCCGAGATCCTGATCGCGGACGAGCCGACCTCGGCGCTGGACGTCTCGGTCCGCAACGAGGTCTTGCGCATCATGGACAAGCTGGTGCGCGACCGCGGCATGGGGCTGATCTTCATCAGCCACGACCTGAACCTGGTCGGCCAGTTCTGCGACCGGGTGCTGATCATGTATGCCGGCCGCGTGGTCGAGGAATTGCCCGCCCGCGACCTGCACGCCGCCCGCCACCCCTATACCCAGGGGCTGCTGAACAGCCTGCCGCGCCTCGACCGGCCCGTCCCGCGCCTCTCGACCCTGCAACGCCAGGACAGCTGGCGCGACGAGGAAATCGCCACGCCGCTGCCCGGAGGGCTGTGATGCTTCTTTGCTCCGAAAATACCCAACCGCAACAGGGCAACCCATGCTGACGGTCAAGGATCTGGACGTCTGGTTCGGCCACCCGCCCGAGCGCGTCGATGCCGTGCGCAGCGCCAGCTTCGCGGTGGCGCGGGGCGAAAGCTTCGGCCTCGTCGGCGAATCCGGCTCGGGCAAGTCCACCATCCTGCGCGCCATAACCGGCCTGATCGACTCATGGTCGGGCCGGATCGAGGTCGCGGGCGAAACCGTGACCGGCCGCCAGCGCTCGCGCGCCTTTCACAAGGCGGTGCAGATGGTGTTCCAGGACCCCTATGCCAGCCTGCACCCGCGCCATTCCGTCGACCGGGTGCTGTCCGAGACGCTGCGCCTGCAGGGCATGGACCGCATCGACCAGCGCATCGCCGCGCTTCTGGACAGCGTCGGCCTGGGGCGCGGCTTCCGCTTCCGCTATCCGCATCAGCTGTCGGGCGGCCAGCGCCAGCGCGTCGCCATCGCGCGCGCCCTGGCGGCGGAACCGCAGCTTCTGCTGCTGGACGAGCCGACCTCGGCGCTCGACGTCAGCGTGCAGGCCGAGATCCTGAACCTGCTCGCCGACCTGCGCCGGGACCGCGGGCTGACCTATGTCATGGTCAGCCACGACCTCGCCGTGGTGGCGCATATGTGCGACCGCTTGGCGGTGATGCGCGGCGGCGAAATCGTCGAGGAGATGACCGCCGCCGCGTTGCGCCAGGGCGCCGCGCGCAGCGATTACGCCCGCGACCTGCTGGCCGCGAGCCGAGGCTATGCGGCGGTCCAGGCAGCGGACTCATAAGCTCGCATCCAAGGCCTGGAGCATGGGGTGAGGATTGTGGCGAGGCAGTTGCGGACGGTTTTCTCGTATCGGGTGGCGATCCTTCGGAACTGCCTGAGCTTGTTGAATATCCTCTCGACGCGGTTGCGCTGGTGCTAGAGCCTGGCATCGACGCCGGACCCCGCCCTGCCCAACGGTTGAAGCGGTTACAGATCGTGGTCGAGTGGCCATAACGCTCGGCAGATCACGCCAGGGCGAGCCGGTCCAATGCACCAAGATGCCGTTCAGAAGCCGCCGGTTGTCCACCCGCGCCTCCCGCGCGGCCTGTTCGGCAACAAGGACTGGTGTTTGGTCCCACGGTTTGATGGTGCGATCCATTCTTTGGAATGGAAGGAAGCACCATGGGCCAGGCCCGTCACGGCTGCGCCACGGTCGCGCACGCCATCCGGGCGGCGATGATGAGGCCCCGCCCGCCATTGGTCCGAGGGCCCGATGGCCAGGTCGAGCGGATGGATCACACGATCAGGGAGGGCGAAGCGGATCAGAAACGATCCGGGGATCGTTTTCGGCTGAACGCCAGGCGCTTCCATTGCGACAGCCGCGATCCGCTCCGCACCGATCTCGCGGATTTCATCTTGCGTCGGAGCCGACAGTCCACTGGGCTGTCGGCCTGTTCCTCCTCACCTGCAACTTCGCGCGCAGGCTCAAGACCCTTGGCGGCCTCACGCCCTAGGGATACGTCTGCAAGATCCGGGGTTCAGAACCAGACAGATTCATCCTCGATCCGATCCTCCAGATGCCGGGACTGAGCAGCTAGACCGCGATGCCGAAAAGCTTGCCGATGCCGGCGGTCACTGCCAGCGCGAAGACGCCGCCCAGCACCACGCGCAGCACGGCGCGGCCGGGCGGTGCGCCGCCCGCCCAGGCGCCAAGCGCGCCCAGCACCGCCAGCGCCAGCACCACCGAGACCAGCACCGCGGCGATGACGGCGCCCCCCGGCGCCAGGATCGCCGCCAGCAGCGGCACCGCCGCCGCCGTGCTGAAGGTCGCGGCCGAAGCCGCCGCCGCCTGCAGCGGATTGGCGCTCGACGCCTCGCTGAGCCCCAGCTCGTCGCGGACATGGGCGGCCAGGGCATCATGCTCGGTCACCTCGCGCGCCGCCTGCAATGCGGTGCCGGGGGTCATGCCGCGCGATTCATAGATCGCCGCCAGCTCGTGCAGCTCTTCCTCGGGCATCTCGCGCAGCGCGGCGGTCTCGCGGGCGATGTCGGCGCGCTCGGTGTCGGACTGCGAGCTGACCGAGACATATTCGCCCATCGCCATCGACATCGCGCCCGCGACCAGCCCCGCAAGCCCCGCGATCAGGATCGCCTCGCGCCCCGGACCCGCGGCGGCCACGCCCACGATCAGCGCCCCGACCGAGACGATGCCGTCATTCGCCCCCAGGACCGAGGCCCGCAGCCAGCCCATGCGGCTGACATAATGCGGATCGTCGGGATGGGCGCTGATGGCGGTGCGGGTCATGGGATCCTCTTGCGGTTGCGCGGCCAGCTTAGCGTCCCGGTCCGGTTTTGCCAGCCTTGCGTCCCGTCCCGCGCCCGGTCAGGCTGTCGCAGGACGAATCCCGCCGAGAGGAGGCGACGATGCAGCATCCCCTGACCTTGCCGCAGGCACTGAACCTGGTCGGCGGGCGCGGCCGGGCGGCGGCATCGGGGCGCGAGCTGCCGATGATCTCGCCCATCGACGGCCAGCCCTTCGCCGCCATCGCCGATTCCGGCCCCGAGGACATCGATGCCGCCGTCGCCGCCGCCCGCGCGGCGCTGGCGGGCGACTGGGGCCGGCTGACCGCGGCCGAGCGCGGCCGGCTGATGCTGCGCCTCGCGCTGCTGATCGAGGCCGAGGCCGAGCCGCTCGCCGCGCTGGAAACCCGCGACAACGGCAAGCCCATTGCCCAGTCCCGCGCCGACATGGCGGCGCTGGCGCGCTATTTCGAATATTACGGCGGTGCGGCCGACAAGCTGCATGGCGAGGTCATCCCCTTCCTGAACGGCCATGACGCCACCGCGCGGCGCGAGCCGCATGGCGTGACCGGCCATATCATCCCCTGGAACTATCCGGTCCAGATCTTTGGCCGCTCGGTCGGGGCGGCGCTGGCCATGGGCAATGCCACGGTGACCAAGCCCGCCGAGGATGCCTGCCTGACCATCCTGCGCATCGGCGAACTGGCCGGGCAGGCGGGCTTTCCGCCCGGCGCCATCAATATCGTCACCGGCCGGGGCGAGGTGGCGGGCAAGGCGCTGTCAGAGCATCCCGGCGTCGATTTCATCAGCTTCACCGGCTCGCCCGAGGTCGGGCAGGCCATCCAGATCGCGGCGGCCCGGAACCACGTCCCCTGCACGCTGGAACTGGGCGGCAAGTCGCCGCAGATCGTCTTCGAGGATGCCGACCTCGAGGCCGCGGCGCCGGTCATCACCAATGCCATCGTGCAGAACGGCGGCCAGACCTGCTCGGCCGGGTCGCGCGTGCTGATCCAGCGCGGCATCTGGGACCGGCTGACCGCCATGCTGGCCGACCGCTTCCGCGCCGTCGAGGCCAGCCCGGCCGAAGGCGCGTTGCTGGGCCCGCTGATCTCGGCCCGGCAAAAGGCGCGGGTCGAGCGTTACATCGCCGAGGCCGGGGCGCCGCTGATCGCGCGCGGCCGAGTGGCGGCGGATGCGCCGGCGGGCGGTTTCTATGTCGCCCCGGCGCTTTTCGGCCCGGTCGATCCGCGAATCCCGCTGGCGCAGGAGGAGATCTTCGGCCCGATCCTGGCCGCCATCCCCTTCGACAGCGAAGCCGAGGCCATCGCCATCGCCAATGGCACGGAATACGGGCTGGTGGCCGGGATCTGGACTCGGGACGGCGACCGGCAGGCGCGGGTGGCCAATGCCATGCGCTGCGGCCAGGTCTTCATCAACGCCTATGGCGCCGGCGGCGGCATCGAGCTGCCCTTCGGGGGCCTGCGCAAATCCGGCCATGGCCGGGAAAAGGGCTTTGCCGCGCTCTACGAATTCTCGCGGCTGAAAACCATCGTCCATCGCTACGCATAGGGGGGAGACATGCGGCTGCAAGGCAAGACGGCATTGGTCACGGGGGCAGGGTCCGGCTTCGGGCGCGGCATCGCGCAGGCCTTCGCGCGCGAGGGCGCCTGGGTCGCGGTGCTGGATATCAATGCCGAGGCGGCCGAGGCCGTCGCCGGGGAAACCGGCGGCCTGGCGCTGGCCTGCGACGTGACCCAGGGGGCGCAGGTCGCGGATGCCGTCGACAAGACGCGCGCGGCCTTCGGCGGGCTCGACATCGTGGTGAACAACGCCGGCTGGACGGTGCCGAACGGCCCTTTGCTGGCGACCGACGAGGCTGCGTTCCGGCGCATCTATGACGTGAACGTGCTGTCGATCTTTCATATGTGCCACGCCGTCCTGCCCTGGTGGCGCGAACAGCGCGCGGGCGTGATGATCAATGTCGGCTCGACGGCGGGCAGCCGGCCGCGCCCCGGGCTGACCTGGTACAACTCCTCGAAAGGCGCGGTGAACACGCTGACCCGCAGCCTGGCGGTGGAACTGGCGCCGGATGGCATCCGCGTGAACGCCATCGCTCCGGTCATGGGCGAGACCGGGATGTTGGAGCGCTTCATGGGCTGCCCGGATACGCCCGAGAACCGCGCGCGTTTCCTGGCGACCATTCCGCTGGGCCGGCTGTCGCAGCCGCGCGACATCGCCAATGCCGCGCTGTATCTGGCTTCGAACGAGGCGGATTTCATCACCGGGGTCATCCTCGACGTGGACGGCGGCCGGACGGTCTGAGGCCGATCAAGCCGGTTGCAGTCGGCGCGGCTTCGGGTGATGAAAGGACATGGAGACGGAAGCCCGAGCCTTGGCCTTCGAAGAGGCGCTGCGCCGCGCCGGCGTGCGCATCACCCGCCAGCGGGCGGCGCTTCTGCGCGTGCTGGCCGATGCCGCCGATCATCCCGACGCGACCCAGCTGCACCGCCGCGCGACCGAGGCGGGCGCCGGCGTATCGCTGGCGACGGTCTATCGCACGCTTTCGGCGCTGGAGGCGCAGGGCGTGATCCAGAAGCTGGAGTTCGAAGGCGAGCCGGCGCGGTTCGAGACCGCCGACGGCCAGCACCACGACCACATGATCGACGTCGAGACCGGCGAGGTCATCGAGTTCCTGAACGAGCGCATCGAGCGGTTGCAGGCCGAGATCGCCGCCGAGATGGGCTATGAGATCGTCCGCCACCGGCTGGAGCTTTACGTTCGCCGCAAGCGCCAGCCCTAGAGCGCAATCTCGCTTTCCGGGTCCGGGTCGGGCAGGGGACGCGGCGCATCCGGGTCCGCCATCGGCGGGTTCAGGCGCGGGTCGTCCTCGGGCGCCGGGCGCAGCATCTCGCGCAGCGCGTCGCCGACCGGGGGCGGCGGCGGCGCATCGGCGCGGCGGCGGATCAGGATATCGCCATTCTCCAGCCGCTCGGGCGCCTGATAGTTCCGCACGTCGTCCATCAGCTCGCCGATGTCCTGCAGCACCGGTGCGACCGAGCCCAGCGTATCGCCCAGATCGCGGCCCAGCCGGTCCAGATGCGGCTGCGCCTGGCCCAGAAGGTTGTTCAGGAAATTCTCGATGCCGCTTTCCAGCGATTCCTCGGGCGCGGGCTCGTCGGCCTTGGGCGGCTCATAGACCTGCGCAAGCGCCGGGGCCGCGACGAGCGCCGCGACAAGGATCAGGTGGGAAAAAGCGCGCATGGTCCGGTCCCCGGGGCTGTTTGCAGGCAAAACCCGCACCGATGGCCGCCGGTTCCCCGCCTCAGGCCGGGCGCGGCGCGTGCATGGTGCGGAAGGTGTCCCAGGCCTCGTTTATGGCGCGGGTGCGGGCCTCGGCCAGGCGGATCGCCTCGGGCGGCAGGCCGCGGGCGATGGCGCGGTCGGGGTGATTCTCGCGCACCAGGTCGCGCCAGCGCCGCCGCGCCTCGGGCAGCGGCGTGTCGGGCGCCACACCCAGCACCTCGCAGGAGGGGCAGCCCTGGCGGCGGTCGTGGCGGGCGCGGATCGTGGCCACCTGCTCGGGCGGCAGGCCGAAGATGCGCGCCACCTCGTCGATGAACAGGATCTCGGCCTCGTGCAGGTCGGTGTCGGCGACGGCGATGATGAACAGCCCCTCGACCACGTCGGCCAGGACCGGATCGCCCGGCGGGAACATGGCGGCGATGCGCCGCGCCCAGGCGTCGAAGCCCGCGACGTCCTGCCGCGCCAGGTCGAAGACCCGGGCGGCGTTCTTTTCCTCGGCGCGCGGGATGATGAAGACGCGGCGAAAGGCCGCAACCTCGGAGCGGGCGACGGCGCCGTCGGCCTTGGCGAGCTTGGCCCCCAGCGCAATGACCGCGATGGTGAAGGCCACCGATTTCTCGGGCGGGGTTGCGGGCCGGCGCGCGCCGACGATCGCCGCCAGGCGATCGGCAATGCGCTGCCAGAAGCTGCGAGGCTTCGGCAGTTCCGGGCAGGTCGAAGTCTTTTCCCTGATCGCGGCGTCCATGGCATCCAGCCTAGGCGGCCCTTCCGGCCAAGTCCACTGACATTCCCGCAAGTTGCACCGTTTCCCCTGCGGCGTTCCGGCACGGGGCCCGGGTCCCGCCGGCGACGAAGGGCAGGGGCTGTCCGGGGGCTTCGCAATTCGCTCCGGCGCTGCTAAGCCTGATGCGGCAAGGCTTCGGAGGGCGTTCATGGCGGCGATTGACGGGGATATGGTGATCGGGCGCGAAAGCCCGCTGGCGCCGGATCTGGAGTTGCTGTTCCAGCGCCACACCGAGGACATGAATGCCGACACGCCGCCCGAGTCGATCCACATGCTGCCGCGCGCCGCGCTGGAGCGGCCCGAGATCGGCTTTTTCGTCCTGCGCGAGGCTGGTCGCCCGCTGGCCATGGGCGCGGTCAAGCGCATCGCGCCGGGCGAGGGTGAGATCAAGTCGATGCATGTCCTGTCCGAGGCGCGCGGTCGCGGCCATTCCCGCCGCATGCTGGCGGCGCTGATCGACCATGCCCGCGCGGAGGGGCTGGCCCGGCTGAGCCTGGAGACCGGCGTGCAGCCCACCTTCGTCGCGGCGCGGGGGCTTTACGCCCGGGCGGGTTTCGTCGAATGCGGGCCCTTCGGCGACTACGCCCCGGATCCGAACAGCGTCTTCATGACGCTGAACCTGTCCGGCACCGATTGAGCGGTTGCTTCAGCCGCTGCCCTTGCCATGACTGCCGCGTGCGGCGCGGTTTGTCGCCGCGCAAGGCGACACGGCCGCGTCGCTCAGCCGGATCGAGCAGGCGACTTCCAGGTCCCGGCTCTGCACCAAATATGGTCGCGAACACAATCGGTAAGGAAGGCGGCCGCAGGTTGCGAACCGTTTTCCGAACCGCTATCAGAGGAATCACGGCCCCGTAGCTCAACTGGATAGAGCAAGTGACTTCTAATCACTAGGTTGGGCGTTCGAGTCGTCCCGGGGTCGCCAAATCCTTGAAATCATTCAGGCCTGGATGCCTGGCCCTTCTGGCCTCGCTCATGCAGCTTGCGATAACCGTAGACCTTGGCGCTCTCGACCCAGGCCTTTTGCAGCAACTCGTTCTGGCACCTGTCTTCCCGTGCTCGCTTTCTCAACGGTGCTTGCAGCCAGGCATAGAACCCGCTCGGCCAGATGCGCAGGCAACGACACATCGCATCCCGGAGCGAATACGCGCTCGCCATTGTGCTCGAAGCAATGGCGCACATGGCTTGCCCTTGTCAGGATGTCACATTTCTCGACAGCACGTGCCAGTTCAGTCGCCGGATCTCGGGCATCCTTCTCCGATCACCCGCCGCCAGCTTCGCGAACTTGCGCTTCCAGGCATAGAGGGAGCGCGACGCCGCGTCGCTTCGAAACCTCCTTCGCTGGAACCCCATTCCAGGCAATTCCGACGAGTTGCCGGTCGACGGCACGGCGCTGATTTCGCGGGAACGCCAGTGTCGTGGCTGGCCCTCCAGATCCCTCGCCAGCGGACCATGCCCCATTATAAGCGCCATACGCATTCCGACGATCTCTTGCCGGGCCACGAGGCGCGCGCCCCGATGGGTGGCCATTGACTTCGTGGGAACGGGTTCAGACCAACCGGATCGCACCGGTTGCGCCGGACCTTGTGGGCCTGGAGCTTGAGTGCCGCTGCTGCCCGACGTGCATGGATGCAATCCAGCGGCACTTCACGTTGCACATGCCGTGCCAAGGCCAGACCGCAACGAGGCTGGACTCCAGGCCCGCCCGTTCGGGTTCGGGCGCATGGCCAGCAAGAGCAGTTGCGATCGCTTCGATCTGCGTAGGCACCTTGCCCTGCCAGGCGACTGCGCCGCCCGGCCCAGCCCCGTGAACCTTGGTCAGCCCGACCAGCAGGTTTCTCATCGTCGCGCTTCGGGCTGTGCGGGGCTTTTCAGGCGCCGCGCAATCGCCTATCTGCGAGGGAAGCGAAGGAAGGCACCCATGGCGAAGATCACCTATATCGAGCACAACGGCACCGCCCACGAAATCGACGTGAAACCCGGCATGACCGTCATGGAGGGCGCCCGCGACAATGGCGTGCCCGGCATCGACGCGGATTGCGGCGGCGCCTGCGCCTGTTCGACCTGCCATGTCTATGTCGCGGCGGAATGGGTCGACCGCCTGCCGCCCAAGGATCCGATGGAAGAGGACATGCTGGACTTTGCCTGGCAGCCCGATCCCGAGCGCTCGCGGCTGACCTGCCAGATCAAGGTGACGCCGGAGCTGGACGGGCTGGTGGTGAACCTGCCCGAGCGGCAGATCTGAATCCGCGGCCGCCGGGGCAGGGCGGTCAGGCGTTCTCTTTCACCTTGCGGTCGCGCGGGGCATTGGCGCGGATCATGTTGTCCATGAACTGCGAGAAGATGCTTTTCGCCAGATCCACCGTCGAACGCGTGTCATCGGCAAACCAGGGGTCGGTGGCCCGGGTCAGGAAGATCATGTTGCCGCCCTTGACGATGCAATGCAGCATCATCGTCACCACCTCGATGTCGGTGTCCTCGGCCAGAAGGCCCAGGCGCCGCGCCTCGACCAGCTTGCGGTGATAGAGGTCGCGCATCGAGCGGGTATAGCGATGCAGCGTGCTGTCGGGCTTGATCGGCCCGTTCAACCCCGTCACCAGCAACCGGAACAGGGCCGGATTTTTCTCGGCCCAGCCCAGGTAGCTGTCGGCGATGGCGTGAAGCTGGACAAAGGGATCGCTGGTCGCCGAGGCGACCGCGCCTTCGCGCAGGGCGTCGTTCAGCAGCGTCACGGCGTGATAGATCAGCCCCTCGTGCAGTTCCTCGGTCGAACTGAACAAGGCCCGGATCTCTTCCTCGGGTGTTTCGGTGATCCGGGCGAATTCCGCAAGATCAACCGGCAGGGCGCCGGTGCGGTCCAGATAATCCTGAGCCGCGAAGATCAGATTCTGATAGACGTTCCCTCGGCTTTCCATCAGCCGCTCCTGCCGGATCCTCGGGCCAGCTTAGCAGACTTCCGCCGCTGCGGAAGCCTGCAATGCGTGGGAAGCGCAAGGAATTCAGCCGTCGGCGCGGGCCTGCCGCTTGCGCTCGTGCGGATCGAGATGGCGCTTGCGCAGGCGGATGCTTTTCGGCGTGACCTCGACCAGCTCGTCGTCGTCGATATAGGCGATGGCCTCTTCCAGCGACATGCGGACCGGGGGCGTCAGCCGCACCGCCTCGTCCGTGCCCGAGGCGCGCACGTTGGTCAGCTTCTTGCCCTTCAGCGGGTTCACCTCCAGGTCGTTGTCGCGCGAATGCTCGCCGATGATCATGCCCTGATAGACCTGCTCCTGCGCGCCGATGAACATCTTGCCGCGCTCTTCCAGGTTCCACAGCGCATAGGCCACGGAAACCCCGTCCTCCATCGAGATCAGCACGCCCTGGCGCCGGCCCTGAATCGGGCCCTTGTAGGGCGCCCAGCTGTGGAAGATGCGGTTCAAGACGCCATTGCCGCGGGTGTCGGTCATGAACTCGCCCTGATAGCCGATCAGCCCGCGCGAGGGGACATGCGCGACGATGCGGGTCTTGCCGTGGCCGGCGGGCTTCATCTCGACCAGGTCGCCCTTGCGGGCGCCGGTCAGCTTGTCGATCACCGCGCCGGTGTATTCGTCATCGACATCGATGATGGCTTCCTCGATCGGCTCGTGGCGGACGCCGTCGATCTCCTGGAAGATCACGCGCGGGCGCGAGATCGACAGTTCGAAGCCTTCGCGGCGCATGTTCTCGATCAGCACGCCCATCTGCAATTCGCCGCGGCCCGAGACCACGAAGGCGTCGCCGCCGGGCGTGTCCTCGACCTTGATCGCGACATTGGTCTCGGCCTCTTTCATCAGCCGCTCGCGGATGACGCGGGACTGCACCTTGTTGCCGTCGCGGCCGGCCAGCGGGCTGTCGTTGATGCCGAAGGTGACGCTGATGGTCGGCGGGTCGATGGGCTGGGCGGGCAGGGCGGTTTCCACCTCGGGCGCGCAGAGCGTATCGGCCACGGTCGCCTTGGACATGCCGGCGATGGTGACGATGTCGCCCGCGACGGCCTCGTCGATGGGGGCCTGGGTCAGGCCGCGGAAGGCCAGCACCTTCGAGATGCGGAACTGCTCGATGCGCTCGCCGTCGCGCGACAGCGCCTTGATGGTGTCGCCCGGCTTGGCGCGGCCGGCCTCGACGCGGCCGGTCAGGATGCGGCCGATGAACGGGTCGGCGCCCAGCGTGGTCGCCAGCATCTGGAACGGCTCGTCCTGGCGCGCGACCTGTTTCGGCGGCTCGACATGGCGCAGCACCATGTCGAAAAGCGCCGACATATCCTTGCGCGGCCCCTCGAGCGTCTCGTCGGCCCAGCCGCCGATGCCCGAGGCATAGAGATGCGGAAAGTCCAGCTGTTCGTCAGTGGCGCCAAGGTTCGCGAACAGGTCGAACACCTCGTCCAGGGCCTTGTCGGGCTCGGCGGCGGGCTTGTCGACCTTGTTCAGCACCACGATGGGGCGCAGGCCAAGCGCCAGCGCCTTGGAGGTGACGAATTTGGTCTGCGGCATCGGGCCTTCGGCGGCATCGACCAGCAGGCAGACGCCATCGACCATCGACAGGATGCGCTCGACCTCGCCACCGAAATCGGCGTGGCCGGGGGTGTCGACGATATTGATGCGGGTGCCTTTCCACTCGACCGAGGTGGCCTTGGCCAGGATGGTGATGCCGCGCTCGCGCTCGATGTCGTTGCTGTCCATCGCGCGCTCGGCCACGGCCTGGTTTTCGCGGAAGCTGCCCGATTGCTTCAGCAACTGGTCGACCAGCGTGGTCTTGCCGTGGTCAACGTGAGCGATGATCGCGATATTGCGGATGTCCATGGGGCGCCTTTTTCAGAAATTGCGCCCCCGGTAACGCAGAGGGGCGCGAAAGGCCAGCGCCAATCGCAACGGCGCTCAGCGCAGGCCCAGCATGCCCAGGATGAACAGCACCACGACGACGAGGCCGACGAGATAGATGATCGAGTTCATGGCAGTTTTCCTTTGCTCCGACGGCCGCCTCGGGAAGTCCTGCGGTCCGGTCCTGCGCCAAGCCAACACCCGGGTGCGGCGTGGAGTTCCCGGCGTTCAGCCTTCGGAGGCGGCCAGCGATTCGATCAGCGGCCGCACGCCCGAGAGGTCGTAACCCGCCCGTGCCGCCGTCTGCAGCAGGTCCGCGACCGGCTCCTGGCCGGCGCGCGCCAGTGCCCAGAGCACGGTCGAGCGGTTGCCCGAACGGCAATAGGCCAGCTTCGGTCCGTTGAGCGCCAGCGCCTCGGCCTGGGTCGAGATCATCTCGGGCGTGATCTGGCCCGGGGTGAAGGGGTTGAAGACATAGGCGAGGCCCGCTGCGCCGGCCGCGGCGCTCATCGCGGCATGGTCCATGTCAGGGCCGACCTCTTCGTCCGGGCGATTGTTGATCAGCACGCGAAAGCCGGCCTCGGCCAGGGCGGGCACATCCTCGGGCAGGATCTGGGCCGAGACGGCAAGGTCGGGGGTCAGTTGGCGCAGGTCCATGCGGGATCTCCTGGGGCTTCGGTCGGGGCGGCGTGTGGCGACGGATCGTCCCGTTTCGCGCCGCTGTCAAGCGCGGCGATGGATCGTCTCAGCTCAGCGCCGAGACTTCCTCGACCAGCAGCGGCAATTGGGCGAAATCCTCGAAGCTGGCGCGATGCTGCAACTGCTCGACCGGGGTCTTGCGATAGCCGCGGGTAAACAGCAGGAAGGGCATGCCGGCGTTGCGGGCGCATTCCTCGTCGAATTCGCTGTCGCCGACATAGACCCCGCGCGGCGCATCGGGATTGGCGCCAAGCGCCTGGAAGGCCGCGCGCAGCGGCGCCGGGTCGGGCTTGCGTTGCGGCAGGGAATCGCCGCCGATCACCGCGCCGAACAGCCGAGCGATGCCGAAATGCTCCAGCACCGCTTGCGTCGGCGCCAGCGGCTTGTTGGTGCATAGCCCCAGCGGATAGCCGCGATCCGCAAGAATGCCAAGCGTTTCCAGAACGTTGGGGTAAAGCCGGGTCAGGCCGGTCGCCTCGTGATAGCGGGTCATGAACGAGGCGACCAGATCGCGATGCGCCTCGACCGGCAAGGTGGTCGCGCCGATGACGCGGCGCCACAGCAGATCCACGCCGCCGCCGATGAAGCCGCGGACCTGGTCCAGCGTCAGCGGCCGCACGCCATGCAGGCGCAGCACCGCGTTCACGCAGGCATGAATGTCGGGGGCGCTGTCGATCAGCGTGCCGTCAAGGTCGAAAACCACGGGACAGGGGGCGAAACAGACGGTCATTCAAGCCTTCCATTTGATCGAGCAGCCGATCGAGGCGATCTGGTCCCGCGGACCTTGCCCGGTTTCGGCGATCTGCGCCATAGCCTCGTAGAGCTCGCGCCGGGCGTCCGGGTCGCCCGGGCTGCGCCCCGAGGCGTCGAGCCGGCCGCGATACTGCAATTCGCCCTTGGCGTTGTAGCCGAAGAAATCCGGCGTGCATTCGGCGCCATAGGCGCGCGCGACCGCCTGGGTCTCGTCGTAGAGATAGGGAAAGCTGAAGCCGTGTTTCAGCGCCTCGGCCTTCATGTGCTCGGGCGCGTCCTGCGGGTATTCGGCAACGTCATTGGCCGAGATGGCGACGACGCCGATGCCCAGCTTCTGCAGATCGGCGGCGTCGCGCTGGATGCGATCGATGACGGCCTGCACATAGGGGCAATGGTTGCAGATGAACATGACCAGCGTGCCGCGCGGCCCGGCGATGTCGTCGAGCGCGACCATGCGGCCATCGGGGTCCGGCAGCGTGAAATCCGGCATGGCGGCGCCGAATTCACAGACGGGAGGACGGACTGCCATGAGATCTCCTTCCTGGGTGGCTGGCGAATGTTTAGCACCACGCGGTCGCCAGGTGCAAAGCCGGGATTGGCGTCGGGGTCCGAGCCCGGTGTTTTTGCCCGTGGCCTGACGGCCGAAGTCCTGTGCGCGCAGTCCTTCCGAGCAGTTTCCCGCAGTATCTTGGGTTCGTACGGATTCTGCGGTCATACCCGCTCCATCGTTCGCCAGAGGGTTCGGCCGACGCGCTTCGATATGCGCAGGATTTCATTGCGGGCGATTGCTGTCCTGACCCATGGGGTGGTTCGGCTTCAGTCTTAATGCATGATGGGCTTTCGGGCCATCTGGATGGCCGATGAGCCCCAAACTACACGGCGGGCGCCGTGTCAAAGCCATCCGATCCGCTTCTTCACGGCTGGCCAAGGCAGCGACCGCGCTGGCGCGGCGGATTCTTGGGGGGCCGCGGCAATCTGGCTGGTGACGGATCGCGGCATGATGCCGATTGACTCGCGAAGCCCAGCAAGCAAGGAACCAAGCTCCGGATCCCGAGAAGAAAATAGCAGAACGATATTACATAATCTTGGTTATCATAATATCCACCTGATCGTAAGAAGCTGTCGAGCAACCGAAATAATGGCTATTCGGCCCCTTTGTCCTTTCCACAACCAGTTGTTGTCCATCGCCGCGACTGATCCTGGAGTAAGATCAGTAATTTCAATGCACCGGCGCTCCTCTTTCCTCACGCCTTGCGCAGCGCGATCACCGCATTCAGGCCGCCAAAGGCGAATGCGTTCGAGAGTACCGCCTCGACCCGTGCCTCGCGCGCGGTGTTCGGCACCACGTCCAGCGCGCATTCCGGGTCCGGCTCCTCATAGCCGATGGTCGGCGCGATCACGCCGTCGCGCAAAGCCATGATGCAGGCCAGCAATTCGACCGCGCCAGTGCCGCCGATCAGGTGGCCATGCATCGACTTGGTGGATGAGATCATCAGCCGGTCGGCGTGATGGCCGAAGGCATGGGCCACGGCGGCGCATTCGGTCTTGTCATTGGCCGCCGTGCCGGTGCCATGGGCGTTGATATAGCCCACTTCCTCGGGGCGCATATGCGCGTCCAGCATGGCATTGGTGATGGTGCGCTCGGCGCCGATGGCCGAGGGCATGACGATGTCCTGCGCGTCCGCCGACATGGAAAAGCCCACCACTTCGGCCAGGATGTCGGCGCCGCGCGCCACCGCGTGCTCCCAGTCCTCGAAGACGAAGACCCCTGCCCCCTCGCCCTGCACCATGCCGTTGCGGGTGGCCGAGAACGGGCGGCAGGCGTCCTTGGACATGACCCGTAACCCCTCCCAGGCCTTGACGCCGCCAAAGCACAGCATCGCCTCGGAACCGCCGGTCAGCATCACGGTCGCCGCGCCCGAACGCACCATGTTGAAGGCCATGCCCATGGCGTGGTTGGAACTGGCGCAGGCCGTCGCCACGGTGAAGCTGGGGCCCAGCAGCCCGTATTCCAGCGAGACATGCGAACAGGCCGCGTTGTTCATCAGCTTGGGCACGACGAAGGGATGGACGCGGTTCTTGCCCTCTTCATAGACGGTGCGGTAGTTTTCGTCCCAGGTGTTCATGCCGCCGGCGGCGGTGCCCAGCACCACGCCCGAGCGCAAGCCCAGCTCGCCCTCGAAGATCAGGCCCGACTGCTCGACCGCCTCGCGTGCGGCCAGCAGCGTGAACTGGGTGAACTTGTCATAGAGGACGATCTGCTGGCGGTTGAAATAGGTCTCCGCCTCCCAGTCGCGGACCTGGCCGCCGATGCGGATCGCCAGCCGCTCGACATCGCGGAATTCCAGCGGGCCGATGCCGCAGCGCCCCTCGCGCATGGCCTCGAAGGTCGCGGGCACGTCGCGCCCCAGCGCGTTGACCGTGCCCATGCCGGTGATCGCCACCCGGCGCATCCCGTTGGCGTGACGCCCCATGATGACGCGGCCCAGCATGGTGCGCGCGGCCTTGGTCGCGCTTTTCACCTTGCCCTTGACCTTGGCGGTCTTGCGTTCGGCCTTTGGCGGCTTCTCGCCCTTCAGCTTCTTGGCGCTCATGCCTTTTCAGCGACCAGCTTTTCCACCGCCGAGACGATGGCGCCCAGGCTGGAGATGTCGAACTCGGACTTTTCCGGCTCGTTGGCGTTGAAGGGCACCGAAATGTCGAAGGCTTCCTCGATGGCGAAGATCGACTCGACCAGGCCCAGGCTGTCGATGCCGATGTCCTGCGGCGTCATGTCGAGCTTCAGCTCCGATGGGTCCAGCATCGCCTGTTCGGCGACGATGCGGATGATGCGGTCGCGGACTTCTGTCATATCGGTCTCCATTCAGGCCTTGTCGGCGCCGGGGCGCTTGTCCAACAAGTTCTTAACAGTTTCACGAAGCTCTGCCACCTGCGCGTAAAGCCGCGGCAGGCGGCGGATGTTCTTCTGCGCCTCGACATGGGTTTCCATCTTGACCGCCGGGCTGCCCAGCAGCACCCGGCCGGCGGGCGCGTTGGTGAAGATCTTGGTGGCGCCGCCGGCGATCACGTCGTCGCCGACGAAGATATTGTCCGAGACGCCGACCTGCCCGCCCAGCACCACCCGGTTGCCGATCCGGGCCGAGCCGGCGACGCCGACCAGCCCGCAAAGCAGGCTGTCCTCGCCCACGACGCAATTGTGGCCGATCTGCACGAGGTTGTCGATCTTGGTGCCCCGGCCGATGCGGGTGGCGCGGATGGTGCCGCGGTCGATGGTCGAATTGGCGCCGACCTCGACATCGTCGCCGATCTCGACGCCGCCCAGCGAATGGATGCGGGTCCAGTGCTGCTGGCGGATCTCGGCGCGCTCGCCCAGGGTATGGCGGATTTCCTCGACGCCGGATTTCTCGGGCGTGACGAAGGAGAAGCCGTCGCCGCCGATCGAAACGCCGGGGTTCAGGATCACCCGGTCGCCGATGGTCACGCCATGGGCGATGCGCACGCCCGGATGGAGCAACGCATCGCGCCCGATCACCGTATCCGGCCCGATCGAGACATGGGCGGCGATCCGCGCCCCTGCCCCGATGCGCACGCGCGCGCCGATCACCACGAAGGGGCCGATGGCGGCGCCCTCGGTGATCTCGGCGCCGGGGTCGATCACGGCGGTCGGATGGATGCCCGGGGCGATGCCCGGGCCGGGATCGAAGGCGCGCGTCAGCCCCGCCATGGCCAGGCGCGGCCGGGCGACCAGGATCGCGGCCTTCAGCCCCAGGGCCTCGGGGTCGCTGCCGTCGGCGAGCAGCGCCATGCCGCCCGGCGCCAATTTCTCGGCATAGGCGGGCGTGGTCGCCAGGGCGATCTGGCCGGGACCCGCCTGCCCCGCCTCGGCGGCACCGGTGACGGTCAGGCTGCCGTCGCCCCACAGGCGGGCGTCGAGGGCTCGGGCCAGGTCGGCGATGGTGACGGTCATGCGGGCTCCCCTGTCGTTGGGGCAGTATCTATTCACCCGCCGCGGCAGAATCCAGCCCGGCCTTGACCAGTGCTGCATGGACCAGCGCGTCGCGACCGTAGATGTCGGGGAAACGCCGGATCTGCCCGGCCTCGTCCGGGAAGGCGGTGAAATAGACCAGATGCACCGGCACCGGCGGGCGCAGGTTCAGATAGGTCTCTCGCCCCGAGGCCAGCGCCTTGGAAAACACCGCGTCGGGGTCCGCGACCTGCGGCCGCAAGAGTTCATGCGCCAGGTCGACCGGCCGGCCGATGCGGATGCAGCCATGCGAATAGGCCCGGCTCGACTGGTTGAACAGGTGCTTGGTCGGGGTGTCGTGCAGATAGATGTTCCAGGGGTTCGGGAACATGAACTTGACCTGCCCCAAGGCATTGTCGTCGCTGGGCTTCTGGCGCATGCGATAGGGGAAGGTCCTGGCCGAATACTTGCGGAAGTCGATGCGGTCGCGCGCGATCACGTTGCCGGCGCCGTCGACCACGTCGAGGTGGCTGACCGCGTTGCGATTGGCCTGCAGCCGCGGCAGGTATTCCTTGACGGTGATCGAGCGCGGCACGTTCCAGCGCGGATTGACCACCAGGTATTTCATCGTCTCGCTGAACTCGGGCGTCTCGAATTCCTGGTTGGCCTTGCCGATGACGGTGCGGGTCTCGAAGATTTCCTGGCCGCCGTCAAAGATGCGGGCGTTGAACTCGGGCAGGTTGACCCAGACATGGCGGGCGTTCAGGTCGTGGCCGTTCATCCAGCGCATGCGCTCCAGCGCCACCAGGATGGCGTCGGCCTCGGGGCCGGTGCCGCGGTTCAGCCGCGCCACGGTGCGCGGCCCGGCAACGCCGTCGGCCGGCAGCCCCACCGCCTGCTGGAAACCGGCGACCGCCTCGGCCAGGGGCGCATCGAAGGTCACCGGGCTCGCGGTCGGCGCAGCGGCAAAGCCGATGGCGGCCAGCCGCAGCCGCAGCGCGGCGACGGCCGGATCGCTGGTGCCTTCGCGCCACAGCCCCTCGGGCACCGCCGGCATGCCCTGCGGCACGACGAAACGCGCCTGTTTCGCCAGCGCCTCGCGCAGCGCCTGATAGCGGGCATCCTGCGAAGGCAGTCCGGCCAGCACCGAGACCGGGTCGGTCGAGCCGGCAAAGGCCCGCAGCAGGTCGCCCGTGCGCGGCCGCGCCACCTCGCGCCGGATGCCGGATTCGACCTTGCGCGGATCCAGGATGCCGCCGGTGATGTCGTGGCTCCAGTCGGCGAAGACCCGGGCGAATTCCAGTTCCTCGTCGATGGAATCCGGATCGGCGCCGTCCAGCCGACGCAAGGCCGCCTGACGATAGCGCGCGGCAGGCAGGCCATGCGATTCCGCCTGCCCCACCGCGTCGATCAGCGCCGCGCGCCGGGCGGCGCCCCCCTGCCCCAGGAAGATCGGCTTCAACCCGTTGGTGCCATAGAAATCCGCCAGCGCCGGAAAGCGCGCAACCTGCCGCGCCAGCTGCATTTCCTGTTCGGAAAACGCCAGCCGCGGGGCCGGAAGGGCGGCTACCGGCGCCGCTTCCAGCGCCTGCGCCAGCATCGGGCGCGGCACGACGGCCAGCAGCCCGACAACAACCATGGCGCGAATCAATCTTGCGGTAGACACCTTTTGCATTTCCTTTTCCGGTGGCGGAAATCTTCGCATCGGCGCGATTTGCGGTCCAGCGCCGGCAGATTTTTCTTGCATCAGTGATGCGGCCCGAGCACGCCCCCGCAAAATTCTGCTGCCGGGTTCCGAATCGGTTAGACGATCGGCGGAAACCCGCCGAGAATGGCGGAACTTCGCCGCGCCCGGAATCAAATGCTTCCCTCCGCTCGCGCGGCGGTGACATATTCTTAATCAGTTCCGGCTAAACCGGGACGGGTCGCTCCACCATGGGCGGCGACACAAACGAAGCAGGACAGGCGATCTGACATGACGTTTGAAACCATCTCGCGGCGGGGCATTCTTGGTGCCTTCGCAGCGACGACAGTGGCAGCCGCGCCGGTTATGGCCAATGCCTTCGGGCTGCTGCGGGGCGCCGGCGACATCCGCCGCATCCGCATGTATTCCGGGCGCACGGGGGAAAGCATCGATACCGTCTATTGGGTCGATGGCAAATATATCCGTGACGCCCTGAATGAAATCAACGTGTTCATGCGCGACTGGCGCACGGGCCAGGTGATCGGGATCGACCCGCGCACCGTCGACATCGCCGCAGCCTCGCACCGGCTGCTGCAAACCAACGAACCCTACATGATGCTGTCGGGCTATCGCTCGCCCAAGACCAACGCCATGCTGCGTTCGCGGTCCTCGGGCGTGGCGCGCAACTCGCTGCACATGGTGGGCAAGGCTGCCGACCTGCGCCTGAAATCGCGCTCGGTCTCGCAGATGTACAAGGCCGCTTCCGCCTGCCAGGCGGGGGGCGTCGGCAAATATTCGCGCTCGAACTTCGTCCATATGGACTGCGGCCCGGTCCGCCATTGGGGCGCCTGACTCGCGAGAGATCACAATCCGATGATCACGCAAAGACCCGCCCCTTGGGGCGGGTTTTCGTTTGCGCCTAGCGCAGCCGCGGCGGCGCCTTGGGATCGCGGCGCACCGGCTCGGGCGCGGGTTCCGGCGGCGGCGGCGAGAGGACCAGCGCGCCTGCGGGCGGCGCGCCGGCCGCGAAGCCGATGTCGACGCCCCCCGGCAGTTCGGGCAGAAAGGCCAGCAGTTCGGCCAGCGCCTTGGCGACGGCGGGCTGATGTTCGGCCGCGACGCCTTGAGGCATCAGCAGATGGCTGAGGCGCCCGTCCGGCCATTCCGCCAGCACCAGCGCCAGGCGTTCCACCACCCCGCGCATGTCCGCCAGCCGCTGCGCCAGCGGCGCGGCCAGCGTTGCCGCCACCGCGGGCAGCGGCGCGCCAAGCCGGCGCGCGGCCTCGTCGGGCGCCATGCTGGGCCGCGCCTCGAGCGCCTCGACCAGCCAGGCCAGCATCGGCGCATCCAGCATCAGCTGCGAGGCATGGCCGGGGTTGACCAGCAGCCCCTGCCCCTCGGATGCCAGCGCCTGCGCCAGCACCCGGCCCGGCAGGCCGACATAGGCGACCGGCCCGCCGATGAAGCCGGCCAGCCGCTCCTCGCGGTCGCAGGCCAGCGCGAAGCGACCCTCGGGCAGGTCGAACATGCGCAGCTCGGCCGCGTCCGCGACGGGCTCCGCCACCAGCGCGGCGAAAAGCTCGCTATCGGCCAGGCGCGACAGGATCAGGGCGCGGGCCGGGGCCTCGGCCTCGTGAAAGGGGATCTGGCAAAGCTCATCCAGCGGGGTCATCGGGCTCTCTCAGCAAATCGGCGACGGCGGCGCGCAGCTCGGGCAGAAGCTCGGCCTGAAACCAGGGATTGCGCCGCAGCCAGGCGGTATTGCGCCAGGACGGATGAGGCAAGGGAAAGATGCGCGGCGCATGATCGCGCCAGCCCGCCACCGTGGAAGTGACGCCGGCCTTCGCGCCCAGGTGCCAGCGCTGCGCATGGCCGCCGACCAGCAGCGTCAGCCGGGGCCGCAACCGCGCCATCACCTTGTCGCGCCAGGTCAGCGCGCAAAGCGGCGGCGGCGGCAGATCCGAGCCCTTGGCGTCATAGCCCGGGAAGCAGAAGGCCATCGGCACGATGGCGACGCGGCGCCGGTCATAGAATTCCTCGGACGAGACCGCCATCCACTCGCGCAGCCGGTCGCCCGAGCGGTCGGCAAAGGGCCGCCCCGCCTCATGCACGCGCAGGCCCGGCGCCTGGCCCACGATCAGGATGCGCGCGCCGGGCCGGAACCAGACCACCGGCCGGGGCGCGTGGCGGGTCGCGGTCGCGGCGAAGCGCGGCGCGCAAAGCCGGCAGGCCGAGATCTCGCGCACAAGCTGGGAGGAGCGGGTCATCCCCGGCAGATATGCGCGCAATGCCCGGTAAAAAAGAGTTGGGCCTTCACGATATTTCAAGCATTGATCGGCCAAGGTGGACAGCGCAGGCCCCTGCGCATAATGTCCGCGAAATCCGCCGGGCAGGACGCGCGGCGGGTTCAACATGGCGGCCGCAGCAAAAGCGCGGCTCGGGACGGGCTGATGATCGAATTCGACGATGTCTCCAAGTCGTTCTGGACCGGGACGCAGCGCAAGGTGATCCTCGAACGGGCCTCGTTCCGCATCGAGATGGGGCGCTCGATGGGCATCCTGGCGCCGAACGGCACCGGCAAGACCACGATCATCAACATGATGTGCGGGCTGGAAAAGCCCGACGAGGGCACGATCCGCACCGATTGCCGGGTCTCGTTTCCGCTGGGCTTCATGGGCGGCATCACCGGCACCATGAGCGCGAACGAAAACGCCCGCTTCATCGCCCGCATCTATGGGCTCGACCCGGATTATGTCGAGGCGTTCTGCCGCTGGCTGACCGACATCGACGAATATTTCGACATGCCCGTCGGCACCTACAGCGCCGGCATGCGCTCGCGCTTCACCTTCTCGCTGATGCTGGCGCTGGAATTCGACGTCTACCTGATCGACGAGGGCATGCCGACCACCACCGATGCGGAATTCAACCGCAAGGCCGGCTCGGTCCTGTATGACCGGCTGAAATCGGCGACGGTTGTGGTGGTCTCGCACCAGGCGCAGACGATCGAGAAATTCTGCAGCTCCGCCGCGGTGCTGCGCAACGGCAAGCTTTATCAGTTCGAAACCCTCGAAGAGGCCAAGCAATATTATGACTACACCGCCTAAGGCCCGCGCCTATCGCATCACCCGCGAGGAATCGGTCCTGGCGGTCAGTCGCGGCTCGAACGCGGTCGAGACGGCGCGCAAGGTGCAGATCTCGGTGCAGAAGCGCGACCCGGCGCAGCGCCCGCAGACCGCGCCGGAGGAACTGTTCGCGGCAGCGGCCGGCGACGACGGCTTCGGCGACATGCGCTTTCCCGGCGCGGCGCCACGCGCCCCCGCCGCATCCGCGCCGACCGCGATGGCCGAGCGCATTGCCGCCGTCCGGGCCGAGAACCTGACCGATCGCCAGCTGCGCATGGCCCGCCGCATCGCCGCCATGCATGAGATCGACGTCGAATCGGACCACGAGGCGGTGGTGATGCTGCGCGATCGCGGCATCGATCCGTTCCACCGCGCCGCCGTCGGCAAGATCCTGTCCGAAGAAGGCGCGCGCGCCCAGGCCCAGGCCGAGCCTGCCCCGAGCACCATGCCGGTGCCGACCCGCAAGAACAGCCCCGCCCGCCGTGGCCGCGGTAGCGAGATCGTGCCGCTGCCACCCGGCCAGACCAACCTGCCCTCGCGCGAGGCGCTGACCGAGGATCGCCGCGCCGCCGAGATCATCCGCATCCAGCAGGACATCGCCCGCCGCCGTCGCCGCAAGCTGATGATGCTGGCGGCGCGGCTGATCGCGCTGGTGGGCCTGCCGACCGTGATCGCGGCCTGGTATTACTTCACGGTCGCGACGCCGCTTTACGCCACCATCTCGCAGTTCCAGATCCAGCAGGCCGAGAAATCCAGTTCGGGCAGCCTGGGCGGGCTGTTCAGCGGCACGCAGCTGGCGACCAATACCGACTCGGTGTCGGTGCAAAGCTACCTGACCTCGCGCGATGCCATGCTGCGGCTCGACAAGGATCTGGGCTTCAAGCAGGCGTTCCAGAACCCCGCCATCGATCCGGTGCTGCGCCTCGCGCCCGATGCGACCAACGAACAGGCCTACAAGCTTTACCAGAATTCGGTGAAGATCGGCTATGACCCGACCGAGGGCGTGGTCAACATGGAGGTGATCGCACCGGACCCGAAGCTCAGCCAGGAATTCTCGCTGGCGCTGATCAAATATGCCGAGGGCCAGGTCGACCAGATGACCGCGCGCCTGCGCGAGGACCAGATGAAGGGCTCGGTCGAAAGCTACCAGGACGCCGAGGAGAAGGTGCTGCAAGCCCAGCGGCGGGTGCAGGAGTTGCAGCAGAAGCTGGGCGTGCTCGACCCGGTGGCCGAGGGCTCGGTCATCATGGGCCATATTGCCGAGCTCGAGCGCCAGCTGGCCGAGAAGAAGCTGGAACTGGGTCAGCTGCAATCCAACGCCCGCCCGAACCAGAGCCGCGTCGCCGGCGTGCAGGGCGACATCAGTCGGCTTGAGCAGATGCTGGCCGATACCCGCGGCCAACTGACCGAAGACAGCAACGCGCGCGGCTCGCTGGCCTCGATCTCGGGCGAGATTCGCATCGCCGAATCCGATCTGATGACCCGGCAGGAGCTTTTGGCCGCCGCCGCCGCGCAGATGGAAAATGCGCGGATCGAGGCCAACAAGCAGGTGCGCTATCTCTCGCTCTCGGTCGCGCCCGTCCCCCCGGACGAGGCGACCTATCCCAAGGCTTTCCAGAACACGATCGTCGCCTTCCTGATCTTCTCGGGCATCTACCTGATGCTCTCGCTGACGGCCTCGATCCTGCGCGAACAGGTGTCCTCATGAACCATGTCCAGATCGGCAACGTGACCTTCGGCAATGACCTGCCGCTGGCGGTGATCGCCGGCCCCTGCCAGCTGGAAACGCTGGACCACGCCCTGATGATCGCCGAGACCATGGCCGGGGCCTGTCGCCGCGCCGGTGCGGGCTTCGTGTTCAAGGCCAGCTACGACAAGGCCAACCGCACTTCGCTGAAGGGCCGGCGCGGCATCGGCATCGAAGAAGGCTTGCGCATGCTGGAAGAGGTGCGCGCCCGCATCGGTTGCCCGGTGCTGACCGATGTCCATGACAGCGCGCAGGCCCGCACGGCCGGCGCCGTGGTCGACGTGATCCAGATCCCGGCCTTCCTGTCGCGCCAGACCGACCTTCTGCTGGCGGCGGGCGAGACCGGCGCGGTGGTCAATATCAAGAAGGGCCAGTTCCTGGCGCCCTGGGACATGCCCAACGTCGCCGACAAGGTCGCCTCGACCGGCAACCGGCGCATCATGCTGACCGAACGCGGCGTCAGCTTCGGCTACAATACCCTGGTCGCGGACATGCGCAGCCTGCCGATCATGGCGCGCACCGGCTGGCCGGTCATCATGGACGCCACGCATTCCGTGCAGCAGCCCGGCGGCCAGGGCGGCTCCTCGGGCGGGCAGCGCGAATTCGCGCCGGTGATGGCACGGGCCGCGGTTTCGCTGGGCGTCGCCGGCGTCTTCATCGAGACGCATCAGGATCCCGACAACGCACCCTCGGACGGCCCGAACATGATCCAGCTGGACCGAATGCCGGACCTGGTCGCCTCTTTGATGCGCTTCGACGCGCTGGCGAAATCCGATCCGGTGATGGGCTGATCAGCCGGCGGCGATGGCCTTGGCCGCAGCATGGGCCGATGCCCAGGCCCATTGAAAGTTGTAGCCGCCAAGCCAGCCGGTCACGTCCACGACCTCGCCGATGAAATAGAGGCCGGGCACGGCCTTGACCTGCATGCTGCGCGAATCCAGCCCGCGCGTGTCGACGCCGCCGACCGTGACCTCGGCCGTGCGCCAGCCTTCCGAGCCGACGGGGCGCAACTGCCAGCGATTGGCCCGGTTTGCGAGGCGATCCAGCGCCGCGTTGCCCTGGTCGGCCAGCCGCGCGCCAGCCAGGCCGAACTCGGCGCAGATCGCTTCGGCCAGGCGCGCCGGCAGCCAACGCGCCAAAGCCGTGCCAGGCGCGACCCGCCCGCCCTGCCCGCGCAACTCCCGCAGCGCCGACGACAGGTCGACCTCGGGCGCCAGATCGACCACGATCGGCTCGCCCGGCCGCCAGAAGCTCGAGATCTGCAGGATGGCCGGTCCCGACAACCCGCGATGGGTAAAGAGCAGCCCGTCGCGAAACCGCGTCCGGCCGCGCCCGCTGCCATGCGCGACCTCGGCGTCCAGCGACAGCCCGGCCAGCGGCCGGCACAGGTCCAGATCCTGCGCGGCAAAGGTCAGCGGCACCAACCCGGCCCGAGGCTCGACCAGTTCAAGCCCGAAGCGCGTGGCGATGTCGTAGCCGATACCGGTCGCCCCCATCTTCGGGATCGACTTGCCGCCGCTGGCCACCACCAGCCGCCGCGTCCTGAGCGCGCCCTGCGGCCCGCGCAGCACGAAACCTTCCGGCTCGGGGTCGACCGCATCGATTCTCGTCTCCAGCCGCAACTCGCAGCCGCGGATGCGATGCAGCAGCAAGTCGACGATCTGCCGCGCGCTGCCGTCGCAGAAAAGCTGTCCCAGCGTCTTCTCGTGCCAGGCGATGCCGGCCCGATCCACCAGATCGACGAAATCCCGCGCGGTGAAGCCGGCCAGCGCCGAGGCGCAGAAGCGCGGATTGCGCGACAGAAAGCGGTCAGGCGCGCTTGCCAGGTTGGTGAAATTGCAGCGCCCGCCGCCCGAGATGCGGATCTTTTCGCCCGGTGCCCTGGCATGATCCAGCACGGCGATGCGTCCCGCGCCGCCCGGCGCCTCGGCAAGAATCGAGCCGGCGCAGAAGAGCCCTGCCGCGCCGGCACCCAGAATGACGGTATCGAACTGTTCCATGGCGGGCGCTTACCGGCCTGAACTTTCGTCCACAAGAAAATTCGGAAATGCCTCTTGCACCCCCCTGCCAGCTTGGCTAGATACGCCTCCACAGAGTTGGGGCGTGGCCAAGTGGTAAGGCAACGGTTTTTGGTACCGTGTACCGTAGGTTCGAATCCTACCGCCCCAGCCAGATCCATCAAAGTGATTTCAGACAGGTCGCGAAGCTGGATTTTCGCAGCGCGATCATTGGCCTGGCGGGTAGCGAGGCTGCTGAATACGGCCCCTGACCTGTAATGGCCGGGCTTCAAATGCCCCAGATTCTGCCCCAGGGGGGTGCTGGTGAGGTGAAGATCAAGGGTGCCCGAGGCGGTCGGATCCTCGGGCAAAACCTGCGTCCTGGTTTAGGCACGGAAAGCTTCCAGCCTGCTCCACCAGAACCGCTTACAGCATCTCCTGGCAGTCTTGTTGATAGCCCGAGCCAGCGATTGCTGAACGGAGTACGATTCAGCCGATGACCTCCAGACACGATCCACCAGCCACAACCGCACCAGGATCTCAAAGGCTACGAGGGCCTGTTGGTCCTTATCCTCGATTTTCTCAAATTCCTCTATATACTTAGACTCAAGTTCAGCCCTCAGAGTGCCAGAAGCCTTGTGCGAATAGAGGTTGCCTGCTGTCTCGGGAACATCCTGGCAGTAATGCTTCGCGATTTCCCCGTAAGTTTCGTTGTAGCCCTGTGCAAACTGAGCTACTCCCCATCTCTTGGACAGTTTCCGGGATGATTTAAGCTACTCTCTGCCCCTGCTGATCGGTTTCGATCTGGTTGAAGTAGACCACGGCGGGCGGCTGTCCGCCATGGGCGGCGTGGGGCCGCTGGTGGTTGTAGAAGGTGATCCATCGGCCAACGCCCGCCTTCGCCTGCGAGCCGGTCTCCCAGGCGTGCAGATAGACGCACTCATACTTCAGGGACCGCCAAAGGCGCTCGATGAAGATGTTGTCGAGACACCGGCCCTTGCCGTCCATCGAGATCCGGGTGCCGATCCGTTTCAGCCGGTCGGTCCAGGCGAAGGACGTGAACTGCGAGCCCTGATCGGTGTTCATGATCTCGGGCGGGCCGAAGCGGTGGACCGCCTCGTTCAGCGCCTCGACGCAGAAGTCGGCTTCGAGCGTGTTCGAGATGCGCCAGGCCAGCACCTTGCGGGTGAACCAGTCCATGATGGCGACCAGGTAGAGGAAGCCTCGTCGCATCGGCAGATAGGTGATGTCGGCACACCAGGCATGGTTGTGCCGATCGACCCGCAGGCCACCCAGCAGATAGGGGTAGGTCTTGTGCCCCTTCGCAGGCTTGCTGGTGTTGGGCTTCTGGTAGATCGGCATCAGACGCATGAGCCGCATCAGCCGCCGGATGCGCTTCATGTTCACTGGGTGCCCTTCGTTCTGCAGGTGCCAGGTCATCTGCTGGACGCCGTAGAAGGGGGTTTCCAGGAACTGACGGTCGATCAGCCGCATGAGCGCCAGGTTCATCTCGGTCTCGCCCTGCGGTGCGTAGTAGAACGACGACCGCGAGATCGACAGCAGACGGCATTGCGCCCCGACCGACAGCGTGGGGTGAGAGCGTTCGATCATCCCGCGCCTCACCTGCCGGTCCAGGGCTTGAGCTTTCGTGACAAAAAATCGTTGGCGACGGCCAGCTCTCCGATCTTGGCGTGCAGCGATCGCACCGTCTCCTCGTCGACCTCGGCCTTCTTCTTCCTGCCGCGTTCGAAGATGTCCGATGCCCCCTCGAGCAGCGCCTTCTTCCACTGGTGGATCATCGTCGGATGCACGCCGTATTCCGCGGCCAGCTCCGACACGGTGCGCTCGCCCTTCACGGCTTCCAGCGCCACGCGAGCCTTGAAGCCCGCGTCATGGTTCCTGCGTTTCGACATCGTCTGTTCTCCTCGTTCTTGGAGACCAGCAGACGGAAGATCAGAGCTTACGTCACTGTCCGATTTTCGGGGAGGTGCTCAACTATCGCAGAAGGCAGCACAAGCAGAACGGGTATCCCCGGCATTCAGGGCAGTCAGTATCAGTTGCTTGACCATGGCACGCTGCTCGGCAGGATCAGTATCCGGGAATTGCCCCGGCGGAAGTTCATAGGGGTCAGCAGGAAGCTCCACCCCTTCTGCGCTGCTAGAATCTGGATATGCATGGCTTTGAAGTCGATCTCGACAGCCGGGGTATCGTTGATGAAGATCTGTTCCCGCAGCCCGCTGCTCAGCCCCTGCCACCAAGGGCCATAGAAGCGACCATTCATTTCACACGATCCACGGCTGAAGATGCTGGTGACGCGGCCCGATAGAAACCCTGATGTCCTTTCCCTGTTGTCTGCCGGGTGACCCATGACTGCTGATCGCCATGAACAGGAGGTTCGCGTATCCGTGGCCGGAGTAGCGCAAATCCTCCGGCACCACGCCATGATCGGCGAGCTTAGAGTCAGGACTCACAACCAGTAGATAACGGTTGCAGCGAGGGCGCAGGCCGAGAGAAACAGGATCGGGCAGCGGTCGTAGCGGGTGGCAATGCGCCGCCAGTCCTTGAGGCGGGCGAACATGTTCTCGATCTTGTGGCGCAAGCGGTAAAGGTCCGCGTCGTGCGGTATCGGAATCTTGCGACCGATGCGGGAGGGGATACACGGCGAAATGCCCATCTCGATCAGAGCGTTGCGGAACCAGTCGGCATCGTAGCCCCGGTCCCCGAGCAGCGCTCCGGCCTGTGGGATAGAGGACAAGAGCGCCCGCGCCCCGATATAGTCCGAGGTCTGGCCCGCCGACAGGAACATCCGGATCGGACGACCCTTCGCGTCGGCCAGGACGTGGAGCTTGGAGTTCAGGCCGCCCTTCGTCCGCCCGATCAGCCGTCCGCGCCCCCCTTTGAACCGCAAGGCTCGACGCCGTCCGATGGGCTTTCGCATGGGTCGCGTCGATCATCACGATCCCGGTCTCCTGCGCCTGGGCGGCCAGCTCGGTCATGATCGTGGCGAACACGCCCATCCGGCTCCACCGCTTCCAACGGTTGTAAAGCGTCTTCGGCGGGCCATAGGTCGCAGGCGCATGTTTCCACATCAAGCCATTGCGCTGGATGAAGATTATCCCGCTCAGCACGCGCCGGTCATCGACCCTCGGCTTCCCGCGCGACTTCGGAAAGAAGGGCCGCAGCCGCTCCATCTGCGTTTCCGTCAACCAGAACAGTTCGATCATGATCCCTCCCATAGTTGGGAGTTTGAATCACGCGGCGAGATAGCCCTCAAGCAGATTTATGGGTCCTGACTCTAAAGCGCAGATCCCGCGCGATGTCGAGCAGGGACTCGCCGGATGCGAAGCCGAGCGAAGCGGTCTGCCGTCGAACCCCTGCGGTGAGTTCAGTGAGGCCCCTTTCCACAGCACCGTCCACACTCGTCAGGACGTCATGCGAATGGCTGCGGGCGAGGTGCTTTGCCAGTTCGTCAGGCGTGGTCTCGCCGAGAAAGTGATTCAAAAGCGCCATGATACGCATGGGATTGCCGGACGCCAGTGCTCGCTTCGCGTCCCGCAGCGGCGGCAAATAGACATGACGCACCATGTCCTGGCAGCCGGGCTCGGGCGCGTTGCCTTCCCTGCCAGCCCAAATTGTCGGGCGGACACCCGTTCGGCTGCCCTCAAACCGTATAGAGCGTTGGTCAGCGTCGTATCGGTGGCAGCGCTGATCAGACGCCCCTGCTGGCCGGTCGTCAGGCCCGAAAAATGCGCTTCGAGTTCGAAGTGTGGGGCAGCGCTCTGAAACGTTACATCCGTTGGCTCGCAATGAATCTAGCGGCGGCCGCCGAGCGGTATAGTTAGGAGGCGGATCGCATCAATCGCATCGCTTTTCCCGCCGTTGTTCTCACCACCAACACGGTAAGGTCTGGCTGAAAATCGATCTCACAATCGCCGAAGGACCGAAAATTTTTCAGCTTTGCTGAAGATAAATACATTCACTGCCCCATATTGCTTTTATAATGCCGTCGTCACAGAGGCTAGGTCATGTTGACAAATGGCGGAGCCAGAGCCTGATGCAGGCGACGTCGACGAAGCCAAGGAAGCTTTCGGCGGTTTTGTCGTAGCGGGTTGCAAGGCGGCGGCTATTTTTCAGCTTGTTGAAGCAGCGCTCGACCATGTTGCGCAGGGTGTAGATGGTCATGTCGACAGCCTTGCGCACCCTTCGGTTCCTTCGCATCGGTATCATGGGCAGGGCGTTGCGGCTCTCGATGTCTTCCCGAATTTTATCAGAGTCATAGCCCCTGTCGGCGACCAGAACTGCTGGTTGCGGCAGGTTGTCGGCCATCACCATATCATAGCCGGTGTAGTCGGAATCCTGCCCCGGCGTGATCTCGGTCCTCATCGGGAGGCCTGCGCCGTTGACGCGGAGATGGATCTTGGTCGAGAAGCCGCCTCTCGAACGGCCAAGAGCCTCTTTCGGAGTCCCCCTTTTGCGCCCGCCGCATGATGATGGGCGCGGATCACAGTGCTATCAACCATCTGGAGCTTGTCTGGCGCGATCCCAGCGTGGTTCAGCGCATCCAGGATATCCTCCCACAGTCCCGCCAAAGTCCAGCGGCGGAACTGACGGTAGACCGAGGACCACTTGCCAAACTCTTCGGGCAGATCGCGCCATGGCGCACCAGTCCTTGCGATCCAGAATATACCATTCAGAACAAGACGATGGTCCGCAGGTTTCCGCCCGTTAGGGTGCCGGACGGCACGAATGAAGCCCTCGAAGAAGGTCCACTCATCGTCGGATATCAGGTTGCGTGCCAAGTTCATCTCCCACGTAGAGATGAGCTTGAATCATAGGACGACTGCCAGAGGAATCCCTTTTGTCAACACGACCTACAACTAAGCAGGATCATCCAGCCATACCCTCATGGAAGCCGCAGAACGGTTCCATTGCTTGGGCGGCCTCGTCGCCCGGCCCACTCGCGCTGGTGTGCTACCCATGCCCGCGATCAGTGTCGATAGCCAGCCCCGGGCAGGCGCACTCACAGGGGGGAACACGCATGGACCAGAACCACGCCGGACAGATTGCGGCCTTGCTCAACACGCGCAATCAGCTCGTCAAAAACTACGACGCCAAGGCCATCCTCAGTGCGCGCGCACGGTTCCTGTTCGAGGTGCGAGATAATCAGGTCGTCGGTTGCGTCGAATTGAAAAAGGTCCAGTGGTAGCAGGCGAAGGTCAATCACCTCACGGTCCACGAGGATTATTGTCGGCGGGAGATCGCGCAAGCGCTTCTCGCTGCAGCTACCGCGCGCGCCATCGAAGACAGAGCCCGCATCTTGCAGTGTACGATCAGGGACAACAATGTTGAGAGCACGGGCTTGTTTGTGAAGAACGCATTCGTGCGTACAGCCTTGTTCCTGTACCCGACACCGGAAACAATGTCCGCATCGGCAACCATAGGCCCCGCCGACATCATAGATGATGCGGTCGGGCCGGGGGTGATCCATTCGGCCGCCCGCCTGCGGATCAGCTGCGCCTGCGGGAAAAGCCGCGTCAGGATCGCCGTCGAAAGACCTCATCCGCCGCCGGAATGGGTGACGAGATAGGCGGGGGTCATGGCTGGCATTCCTTGGCGCGCTGGGAGCGTCCGGTCAAGCCGATCCGGCAAATGACAAGCCGAGGCCGGAAATTCGGCCCCAGCAAAATCAACAGGTTGACAAAACTATGCCCCGAACTCGGCCGAAACCACCCCGAGCCGGCACCAACTTTCGCCCGATTTACAGCCTCAATGCGTCCAGGGCGCGCGGCGGTCGGTGGCGAAGTTCTCGCCATAGCCGCGGGGGCGGATGTTCGCGGCGCGGGCGTGGGGCTCGACCACCTCGAAATCCAGGCCCTTCTCGCGGGCGTAGTCCTCGGCCTGCTTGCGGGTTTCGAAGCGCAGCTTCACCTGGCTCTGCGTGTCGTCGCTGCTGGTCCAGCCCATCAGCGGGTCGATCTCGCGCGCATCCGCCGCCGGAAAGACCAGCACCCATTCGCGGGTGCGGGCGACGCCCGACTGCATGGCGTTGCGGGCAGGCTTGTAGATGCGGACTCGCATTGGCGGGAACCCTCTGTTCTTGCTCAGGGCCTTATCCCCCAAGCCGGCCCGCTGTTCAAGATGGCAGTGCAAGACGCCGCTTGCCCCTTGCATCCGCGCGCCGAGATGCCAGATTCATCCCCGGAACAAAGGGAAAACCATGGGCCACAACAACACCAATGCGCCCGTCGCGCGCTTCGCCGAGGTCACCCGCCCCAAGCTCGAGGGCGGCAAGCGCTTCGTCATGCAGTCCGAGTTCCTGCCGGCCGGCGACCAGCCCACCGCCATCGCCGAGCTGGCCCAGGGCGTGCGCGCGGGCGAGCGCGACCAGGTGCTGCTGGGCGCCACCGGCACCGGCAAGACCTACACCATGGCCAAGGTGATCGAGGAAACCCAGCGCCCCGCCATCATCCTGGCGCCGAACAAGACCCTCGCCGCGCAATTATACGGCGAATTCAAGGGCTTCTTTCCCGACAACGCCGTCGAATACTTCGTCAGCTACTACGACTATTACCAGCCCGAGGCCTATGTGCCGCGCTCCGACACCTATATCGAGAAGGAATCGCAGATCAACGAGGCCATCGACCGCATGCGCCACTCGGCCACGCGGGCGCTGCTGGAACGCGACGACGTGATCATCGTCGCCTCGGTTTCCTGCATCTACGGCATCGGCTCGGTCGAGACCTATTCGGCCATGACCCAGGACATGGTCGTCGGCCAGCAATACGAACAGCGCGGCTTCATCAACGAACTGGTCGCCCAGCAATACCGCCGCCTCGACGCCGCCTTCCAGCGCGGCGGCTTCCGGGTGCGCGGCGACGTGGTCGAAGTCTGGCCCGCCCACCTCGAGGACCGGGCCTGGCGCTTCGACTTCTTCGGCAACGAATTGGAAGCCATCACCGAATTCGACCCGCTGACCGGGGCGAAAACCGACAGCTTCAAGCAGATCCGCATCTATGCCAACAGCCATTACGTCACCCCGCGCCCGACCTTGCAGCAGGCGATCAAGGGCATCCGCGCCGAACTTCAGGGACGGCTGAAACAGCTGACCGACGAGGGCAAGCTGCTGGAAGCCCAGCGGCTCGAGCAGCGCACGAACTTCGACCTGGAAATGCTTGAAGCGACAGGCGTTTGCAACGGGATCGAGAACTATTCCCGCTATCTGACCGGCCGCGCGCCGGGCGAGCCGCCGCCGACGCTCTTCGAATTCATTCCTGACAATGCCATCGTCTTCGCCGACGAATCGCATGTCTCGGTGCCGCAGATCGGCGGCATGTATCGCGGCGACTTCCGGCGCAAGTTCACCCTGGCCGAGCATGGCTTCCGCCTGCCCTCCTGCATGGACAACCGCCCGCTGAAATTCGAGGAATGGGACGCCATGCGCCCGCAATCGGTCTTCGTCAGCGCCACACCGGCCGATTGGGAACTGGACCAGACCGGCGGCGTCTTCACCGAACAGGTCATCCGCCCCACCGGCCTGATCGACCCGCAGATCGAGATCAGGCCCGTCGAGATGCAGGTCGACGACCTCCTGGACGAGGTGCGCAAGGTCTCGGCCGCCGGCATGCGCACGCTGGTAACCACCCTGACCAAGCGCATGGCCGAGGACCTGACCGAATACCTGCACGAACAGGGCATCCGCGTGCGCTACATGCACAGCGACATCGACACGATCGAGCGGATCGAGATCCTGCGCGACCTGCGGCTGGGGGCCTTCGACGTGCTGGTCGGCATTAACTTGTTGCGCGAAGGCCTTGATATTCCCGAATGCGGCCTGGTCGCCATCCTGGACGCGGATAAAGAGGGCTTCCTGCGCTCGGAAACCTCGCTGATCCAGACCATCGGCCGCGCCGCCCGCAACGCCGAAGGCCGCGTCATCATGTATGCCGACCGCATCACCGGCAGCATGGAGCGCGCCATGGCCGAGACCGAGCGGCGCCGGCAGAAGCAGATGGCCTATAACCTGGAACACGGCATCACGCCGCAGACCGTGCGCAAGAACGTCGAGGACGTGCTGGCCGGGCTCTGGCAGGGTGATACCGACCAGTCGCGCATCACGACGAAGATCGACAAGCCCATGGTCGGCGCCAATCTGGCCGCGCATCTCGACGCGCTGCGCGCCCAGATGCGCAAGGCGGCCGAAAACCTGGAATTCGAGGAAGCCGCCCGGCTGCGCGACGAGGTCAAGCGGCTCGAGGCCGTCGAGCTGGCCGTGGCCGACGACCCGCTGGCGCGCCAATCCGCCATCGAGGAAGCCGCCGAAGAGGCCGTCAAGGCCTCGGGGCGCTCGACGGCGGGCCGCGCCGGTCAGCGCGGCGGCAACAAACGGTCAAAACGCAAGCACTAGCCGCAGCTTACGCGAACAAGCTTACCCGTCTTGTCATGTTCGAAATTCAGCCGGTTCGGGTTGTAGTCCATGGTGACGGGATCGCCGGTCTTGTAGCTGCGATAGGCTTGGTCGGCGGGGATCGAGATGGTCACGCCGCTTTGCCCGACCAGCCCCAGGTAACGGCCGGCGCCGCAGCTGTCCTCGGCCGGCGGGGTGGGTTCGGGTGGCGCCGGCTCGGGCACGCAGCCCGCCGCCAGCAACGGGATGAGCATCGCAACAGGCAGGATCGGCTTCATCGGAAGGTCTCCTTGACGCGGACAATCGCAGCGCAACCCCTTTGCCCGCGAAAGGTTCCGCGTCACCCGCCCGCGCGCCCCGCATCGGCCAAACACCGCCGTTTCACGGCAGCCGGGCCAGCACCTCGTCGGTCAGCGCATCGATTTCGCTGCGCGCCACCGGGTTGCGGCCGCTGTCGCTGGCGCCCAGGCCCTGGCCCAGCGTCTCGGCATAGCTGACGCGGTTGGCGATCTGCGCCGCCGCGACCTCGGCCCCCAGCTCCTCGGCCTTTTCCGCGACCTCTCCGGCCAGCCGCGTGCCCGGCCGGGTGCGGTTCAGCACGATCAGCGTGTCGCATTTCTCGCGCCGGGCCAGGTCCAGCACGCCCTCGGTCGCCCACAGGTCGACATGGCTGGTCGCGACCGGCACCAGCACCAGATCGGCCACCCGCAGCGCCGGGCGCAGGTCGCTGTCGATCTTGGGCGGCGTGTCGATGATGACATAGTCGAAGCGTTTCTTCAGCTTGTCGGATTCGTAGCTCGCCCCCCAGGCCGAAGAGGTGGTGAACTCCAGCGCCTCGTCCTCGCCCAGGCGTTCCAGCCGCTCCAGGAACCAGCGCCCCAGGCTGCCCTGCGGATCGGTGTCCAGCAGGCCCACGGAATGACCCCGCCCGCGCAGGCAGACCGCCAGGTTGACCGCCACCGTGGTCTTGCCGGATCCGCCCTTCTGCTGGGCAATCGTGATGATGCGTCCTGCCATGCGCCCCCTCCGCTCTGGCCCCGCTGCCCGGGGCGCGTCCGAAGGCCAGACTAGGCAGGTTCCTGCCGCAAGGCGAGCGGTTTTCGCGCCCGCAGAAACCGCCCGGGCTTCAGCTGTCCCAGACGCCCATCACCTCGTACATCACCGGCTCGAAATGCCGGCACATGGCATGGATGGCGCGGTTGCGCTCGCGCATCTCGGGGCTGCGCAGCATGGCCTGATAGTCGCGGCGGTCGCGCCATTGCGAATAGGTGGCGATGCGGGTCTGGGCGTCGTTCAG
The DNA here is from genome assembly GCF_000371965.1 of Paracoccus sp. N5. Taxonomy (NCBI): domain Bacteria; kingdom Pseudomonadati; phylum Pseudomonadota; class Alphaproteobacteria; order Rhodobacterales; family Paracoccaceae; genus Paracoccus; species Paracoccus sp. N5. The sequence goes on from NZ_AQUO01000001.1 coordinate 229,687, forward strand.
ATGCACGGCGCCCGAGACATAGCCGGGCTGCCGGCTGATCACCTCGGCATAGGCGGCGGTCAGCGCGTCCAGCACATCATGGGCGCTGCCGGGGGTGACGTCGAAGGTGCAGATGACGGTCTGGCCGTCGAAACCGTCCGCGATGCGGGTCATGGCTGGGGCTCCTTGCCGCTGGCTCGTGCCCCCAGCTTAGCGCAGAGCCGCTGCGGGAAAAGCCCCTATCGTTCGCCGCCGCCGGTGCACGGCCGGTGTACGCGCGGTGTACGCGCGCTGCACGGCGGTCACAAGCAGATCCCCAGCAATTGCCGGGGATCGGCGCCCCGGCCCCGCGGCCTGTGCACCGCGCAACGCGCGTTGCGCCCGGCCGGCTTGCGGCGCGCGGGGAACCGGCGCATGTTGCGCCGCGCAAGGCGAAAGGACAGCAGCCATGATTCCGGTCTTCGACGGTCACAACGACTTCCTCCAGCGCATGGTCGCCGCCGGTCCCGGACGCGAGCGGCTGTGGCTGCAGGGCGACGGCACCGGCCATCTGGACCTGCCGCGGATGAAGGCCGGCGGCTTCGCGGGCGGCTTCTTCGCGATCTGGACCCCCTCGCCGCCCGGTCCCGACGATGCGCTGGCGGCGATGCTGAAGAAGAACCCGCCCTTTGCCCTTGATCTTCCAGCGGAAATCCCCTCGGACCAGGCGCTGCCGCATGCGCTGGCCCAGGCCGGGCAGCTGCTGGCCATGGCGCGCAGCGGCACGCTGGACATCGGCCTGAGCGCCGCCGACCTGCGCGCCAGCATCGCCGCCGGCCGCATCGCCGCCATCCTGCATATCGAGGGCGCCGAGCCGATCCCCGACCTCGACGCGCTGCATGTCTGGCACGCCATGGGCCTGCGCTCGCTGGGGCCGGTCTGGTCGCGGCCGACGGCCTATGGCCATGGCGTGCCCTTCGCCTTTCCGTCCTCGCCCGACACCGGGCCGGGGCTGACCGATCTCGGCCGCGAATTGATCAAGGAATGCAACCAGTTGCGCATCATGCTGGACCTGTCGCACCTGAACGAAAAGGGCTTCGACGACGTGGCCCGGCTGTCGGACGCGCCGCTGGTCGCCAGCCATTCCTGCGCCCATGCCGTGGCGCCCAGCTCGCGCAACCTGACCGACCGCCAGCTCCGGGTGATCGCGGAAAGCCGCGGCCTGGTCGGGCTGAACTTCGCGGTGGGCTTCCTGCATCCCGAAGGCCGCCGCGACCCGATGCATGGCTTCGCGGTCATGCTGCGCCATCTCGACCACCTGCTGGCGCATCTGGGCGAGGACGGCGTGGCCCTGGGTTCGGATTTCGACGGCGCCGACATGCCGGCCGACCTGGCCGATGCCGCGGCCTTGCAGAACCTGGTCCAGGCCATGCTGGAGCACGGCTATGGCCGCGAACTGGTTGAAAAGATTGCCTGGAAGAACTGGCTGGCCCTGCTCGAGCGGACCTGGGGCACCTGAGCCCGCGCCCCCTGCGAGGGGGTCGTCGGGGGAGGACGATCCTTTCTAACCGGACACCTGGTAAACAACACCCGGACCGCCGTCCCCCGTGGCTTCTGTTTGCCACGAAAGGCGCAGCCGGGAAACCTGTCGGTTGGGACAGGATTTTCGGCCGCGGCCCGCGATTCAGCTCTGGATCACCGCCGGCTCGACCTCCAGCGCCTGGGCCAGCGCCCGGAACCGCGCCTCGGTCACCTCGCCCATCAGCGCGCGGCCGATGCGGGTCAGCTTCAGTTCCAGCAGCTTCTTTTTGGGCATCAGCTTCAGCGTGCCCGCCTCGGCCGGGTCCTTGACCGAGAACATGGCGCCGAAGCGCATCGCCTTGCCCAGCACCTCGGCATCGCGGATTTCCTTGTCGTTCAGCAAGGTGAACAGCGGCGCCATCGGCGAATTCGCCCGGCTGTTCTTGTAGCGGTGCAGCAGCGACAGGCCCAGGAACACCCGCTCGGGATGCGACAGCGCCGCCATGTTGGCCCGCGTCACATTGTCGAAACAGGCGTCGGCGCGATAGTCGGGATGGGTGCGCCAGGTGGTGTCGTGCAAGAGGCAGGCGGCGCGGATCAGCCGGTCGCGCTCGGGCGGGACGTCGGCGAAAAGCGGCTCGAGGAAGTGATACAGCTTCTTGCCGAATCCCGGCATCCGCGCCATCTGCCGCTCCGAGAAGCGCGCCGCCTCGATCAGCGGATCGCGCGAGCGCAGCCCCTCGGGCATCTGCTCGTAGAGCAGCCCCTCGCGGATGCCATAGGAGGACACCGCCAGCGACTTGGGCTCCAGGCTTTGCACCAGCTGGCGCAGCACCAGGCTGGCCAGCGGCACCAGCTCCATCCGGCTTTGCGAGATGCCGGTCATCGCCCGCATCTCGGGCACCGACCGGCCGCCGATCCATTTCACCGTGTCCTCGACCGCATCGGGCGTCATGCGGTATTCGTGCAGCACGGTCATCGGGTAGTTCACCCGCTCCATGTCCAGCCGCGCGATGGCCCGCCACGAGCCGCCGACCAGATAGATCGTCTCATGTCCCCGGCCCAGCCTGGCGACGGCGCCCTCGATGGTCTTGCGGATATGGTCGCGCAGACCCGAGGCGCCGCCCTTGACCTGCTGCAGCCGGAACGGGCCGAGCGGCGTGGTGATGCGGCGGCCGACCTTGCCGCCCTTGACCTCGGCCAGTTCCATCGAGTTGCCGCCGATGTCGCAGACCAGGCCGCTCGCCTCGGGCCAGCCCAGCAGAACGCCCTGGGCGGATAGCCGGGCCTCTTCCTCGCCGTCGATGACATGCAGCTTCAGGCCGGTTTCCTTCTCGACTGCCTTGCGGAAGGCGGGGCCGTCCTCGGCCTCGCGGACGGCGGCGGTGGCGACGCAGGTCAGCGGCTTGATGCCCATGCCCTCGGCCAGGGCGGCGAAGCGGCGCAGCGCCACCATGCCGCGCTGCACGCCCTCGGGGTTCAGCCGGCCGGTGCTGGCCAGCCCCTGCCCCAGCCCGGCCATGACCTTTTCGTTGTAGAAATACGCCGGCGAGCGCGCGGCGCCGTCGAACACCACCATGCGGATCGAGTTCGAGCCCACGTCGACCACGCCGACCCGGCTGAGCGAGCGTTCCGAGGCGCGCTCGAACAGCGACCGCCCGAAGGGCTCGATGGTTTCTCCGCTTGCGGTGACGATACCGTTCATCGGGTTCCTCTCGATTCCGTGACCACGCCGGGGTCCGGGCTTTGGATGCGGCAATTAACCCTTTGCGTCAATCGTCAATCGGTCGAATGCGTCAATGCCGGAACGTCGCGCGCGCCTGCCTTGCCCCGTCCCGAAAGTGACGGATTTTCCATGAAGAATTTATGACAGCTGAACAGGTCTTCCTTGCCCGCCGGCAGGTAGCGCAGATAGCGCCCGTCGGGCTGCAGAAGCCAGCTCTGCGCCTCGTCGGCCATGTTCGCCGCCATGATCTGGCTGGTGATCTGCGCCTTGACCGTCTCGTTGAAGCATTCGATCAGCGTCTCGACCCGCCGCGACAGGTTGCGCCCCATCCAGTCGGCCGAGCTGATGAAGACCCGCGCCCGCTTCGAGGGCAAGGCATGGCCGTTGCCGAAGCAGACGATGCGGGAATGTTCCAGGAAACGCCCGACGATCGACTTGACGCGGATGTTTTCCGACAGGCCGACGATGCCCGGCCTGAGGCCGCAGATGCCGCGCACCACCAGGTTGATCCTGACCCCGGCCTGGCTTGCGGCGTAAAGCGCCTCGATCACGTCCTTTTCGATCAGGCTGTTCATCTTGGCCCAGATCTCGGCCGGCCGGCCGCGGCGGGCGAATTCCGCCTCGCGCGCGATCAGGGTCAGCAGCGTCTCTTTCAGGTCGATGGGCGAGATCGCCATGTTCTCCAGCCCGTCGGGCTGCACGTAGCCGGACAGGAAATTGAACACCTTGGAGGCATCGCGCCCCAGCGCCGGGTCGCAGGTGAACAGCGACAGGTCGGTATAGATCCGCGCGGTGATCGGGTGGTAGTTGCCGGTGCCGAAATGGCTGTAGGTGATCAGCTGGTCGCCCTCGCGCCGCACCACGGTGCTGATCTTGGCATGAGTCTTGTATTGCATGAAGCCGTAGACGACATGCGCCCCGGCGCGCTCCAGCCTGCGGCTCTGGCGGATGTTCGCGGCCTCGTCGAAACGCGCCTTCAGCTCGACCAGCGCGGTGACCGACTTGCCGGCCTCGGCCGCCTCGCAGAGCGCATCGACGATGGGGCTGTCGCGCGAGGTGCGATAAAGCGTCTGCTTGATCGCCAGCACGTTCGGATCGCGCGCCGCCTGCGCCAGGAACCGCACCACCATGTCGAAGGTCTCATAGGGGTGGTGCAGCAGCATGTCCTTTTGCCGGATCGCCGCGAACATATCGCCGTCGTGGTCCTGCACCCGTTCCGGCACGCGCGGGGTGAAGGCCGGCCATTGCAGGTCGCGGCGCGAATCCAGCACCAGTTCGCGCAGATCGGCCATGCCCAGCAGGCCCTCGACCTCGATCACCTCCTCGGGATCGACGTCGAGCTCCTCCATGATCAGGCGGCGCAGCCGGTCGGGCGCGCCGGCGGTGATCTTCAGCCGGATGACGCTGCCGCGCCGGCGCCGCTTCAGCGCCGTCTCGAATTCGCGGACCAGATCCTCGGCCTCTTCCTCGACTTCCAGATCGCTGTCGCGCAGGACGCGGAAAGCGCAATGGCCGATGTCGCGATAGCCGGGGAACAGGCTCGGCAGATGCATCAGCAGCAGGTCTTCCAGCCGCAGGAAGCGCTTGCCGCCGGGCAGCGGCACGAAGCGGGCGATCTGCTGCGGGATCGGCAGCAGCGCCTGCATCTGCTGGCCGCCGCTTTCCCGCGCCAGTTCCAGCGCCAGCGAAAAGCCGGTGTTGGGAATGAAGGGGAACGGATGCGCCGGGTCGATGGCCAGGGGCGACAGCACCGGAAACACCTGCTCCATGAAATGCCGGCGCAGGAATTCCTCCTCGGCGCGGGTGATGCGCGAGCGGGACAGGATGGTGATCTCGGCCTGCTCCATCTCGCGGCGCAACCCGTTCCAGACCGATTGCTGCGCGCCCATCAGCCGGCGCGCGTCGGCATTGACCAGCGCCAGCTGCTCGGCCGGCGTCAGCCCGTCGTCGGAAAGCGTGCTGTTGCCCTCGCGCACCAGCTCGCGCAGGCCGGCGACGCGGACGGTGTAGAATTCGTCGAGATTGGTGGCCGAGATCGACAGGAAGCGCAGCCGTTCCAGCAGCGGCACGCGCGGGTTCCGGGCCTCGTCCAGCACGCGCCAGTTGAAGGCCAGCCAGCTGATCTCGCGGTTGAAGAAGCGGGCCGGGCCTTCGGGCGTGCCCTCGGGCAGCAGGCGCGGCGTGGGAAAGGGGAATTTCAGGAAATCGGCCTGGGTCATGGGAAAGACTGTCGCTGGGATGAACGGATCATGCGTCGGCGGGGGCGAGCTTGTCCAGAAGCTCGGCCGCCAGGCGCCGGGTGATGGCGCGGCGCCCGGCCAGCGATTCGCGGTCGATGGCCGCGACCAGCCGGCGCGCAAGGTCCAGGTCGCGCTCCATGCGCAGGGCCAGCCAGTCGATCACCTCGGGCGGGGCCTGCAACTGGCGGTCGGCGAAGAGCTTGACCAGCACCGCCGGCAGCAGCGCGTCGTCGGGCGGACCCAGCAGCGCCTGCGCCGCCGTCTCCAGGCGCGAGCGCAGGTCCGGCAGCAGCAGGCCCCAGTCGCGCGGCGCGGCGCGGGCCGAGATCAGCAGCAGGGCCTGCCGGGCGCCGGCCAGGTTCCACAGGTGGAACAGCCCCTGCTCGGCCTCGGGCTGGCCGCCGATTTCGTCGGCGTCTTCGATGACCAGCGCGCCGGCCTCGGGCACCAGCTCGTCGGCATTGGCGGGGGTCAGGGTCCAGGCCTGCGTGACATGGGCGCCATGCTCGGCCGCCCAGACGCCCGCCAGATGCGTCTTGCCGGCACCCGGGCCGCCGATCAGAAGCAGCCGGCCCTGCGGCCAGCGCGCCGGCGCATCGAGCATCGCCCGCGCGTCGCGGTTGGCGCCGGTGGTCAGGAAATCCGCGCGCGACAGCGCGGGCGGGATCGTCAGATCCAGGGCAAGCTGGCGGGCCAAGGATCAGCCGTCCTTCCGGCTTTGCTCACGGGCCTCGCGCGCGGCCAGCCTTGCCTCGGCATGCAGTTCGACCGGCGAGGGCGGGCCATCGGGGGCGATGTCGGGCAGCCTCTCGCGCTCGGCCCGCTCCTGGCGCTCCTCGATCAGCTCGGCCAGTTCCTCGTCGCGCTGGATCTCGGCCACGCGCACGTCATGGGACAGCTGCGCCAGGCGGCGGATCTTGGCGGTGGTGCCGCGCGGCACCAGTTCGATCAGCGTCGGCGGCGGCGGCGGCGCCGGCACCTCGCGCCCGGTATAAAGCGCGCTTTCCCTGTAGCGGCCGGCGGCAAAGCGCACCAGCACGCCCAGCGCGGCGGCCAGGGGCACCGCGACCAGCAGGCCGACGAAGCCGAACAGCGTGCCGAAGACGGTCAGCGCCAGCATCAGCCAGACCGGATGCAGCCCGACCGAGGTGCCGACGATCTTGGGTTGCAGGAAATTGCCCTCGATGAACTGGCCGACGACGAAGATCGCGACCACGGCGGCGATCCAGACCGGCTCGCCCCAGAAGCTGAACAGCGCGACCCCGATGGCGGTGGCGCCGCCGATCAGCACGCCGACATAGGGGATGAACGACAGCGAGGCCGCGATGACCCCGATGGCGACGCCGAAGGGCAGGCCCACCAGCCCCAGGCCGATGGAATAGAACGTGCCCAGGATCAGGATCACCATGCCCTGCCCGCGCACGAAGCCCGAAAGCGCCTTGTCGATGTCGCGCGCCAGCGTGCGCAGGGTGTCGGCATGGTCGCGCGGCAGAAGCTCGTCCAGCCGCGCCACCATGTTGTCCCAATCCAGCAGCAGGTAGAAGGCCACCACCGGCACGATGACGACCAGCGCCAGCAGGCTGAACACCCCCACGACCGAGCCGAGCACCGTCGACAGCACCGTCATGCCGCTTTCGCTGATCTTCCTGCCGGCATCGGTCAGGGCGGTGTTGATGGTGCTGCCCTCGGCAAAGACCTGGGGAAAGCGGCTGGTCAGGAACTGCTGCAACTGCGCCACCATGTCGGGCGCGGTATTGATCAGCTGTGTCGTCTGCTTGACCAGCACCGGCACCAGCATCAGCATCACCGCCACCATGATCAGGATCGCGGCCAGGGTGATGACCACCACCGCCAGGGTGCGCGACAGGCCCAGCCGCTCCAGCCGGTCGGCCAGGGGATCCAGCAGATAGGCGACGGCGGCGCCCAGGATGAAGGGCATCATCGCATTGCCCAGCGCCCAGAGCGCCAGCAGCAGCACCGCCAGCGCCGCCCCCCAATACCAGACCTGTTTCTGCGCCGGCAGTCGCATCGGTTCTCTCCTGTCGCGAGTCAGCCCTATGTGGAACGTCGCGCGCGCGCATGCAAGGAAGGGCGTTGCCCCACCCTGCGCTCTGCGCTAACTCGGGCCGGCCATCATGAGGATTTCGCCATGCGTCTCACGCGCTATTTCATGCCCGTTCTGAAGGAAGACCCCAAGGAGGCGCAGATCGTCAGCCACCGGCTGATGCTGCGGGCGGGCATGATCAAGCAGCAGGCGGCGGGCATCTATTCCTGGCTGCCGCTGGGCTTCAAGGTGCTGAACAACATCCAGAAGATCGTGCATGAGGAGCAAGCCCGCGCCGGCCATATCGCCATGCTGATGCCGACGCTGCAATCGGCCGACCTGTGGCGCGAAAGCGGCCGCTACGACGACTATGGCGAGGAAATGCTGCGCATCAAGGACCGCCACAAGCGCGACCTGCTCTATGGGCCCACGAACGAGGAGATGATCACCGACATCTTCCGGTCGCATGTGAACAGCTACAAGGACCTGCCGCTGACGCTGTATCACATCCAGTGGAAGTTCCGCGACGAGATCCGCCCGCGCTTCGGCGTCATGCGCGGCCGCGAATTCCTGATGAAGGACGGCTACAACTTCGACCTGACGCGGGCGGATGCGCTGCATGCCTATAACCGGCACCTGGTCAGCTATCTGCGCAGCTACGAGCGCATGGGCCTGCAGGCGATCCCGATGCGCGCCGACGGCGGCCCGATCGGCGGCGACTATACCCACGAATTCCTGGTGCTGGCCGAGACCGGCGAATCGGAGGTCTTCTACGACAGCGAGATCACCGACCTGAAATTCGGCAGCCGCGCCATCGACTATGACAGCGTGGAGCAGTGCCAGGCGGTGCTCGAGGAATTCACCAGCCGCTATGCCCGCACCGACGAGACCCATGACGAGGCGCTGTTCAACCAGATCCCCGAAGAGCGCCGGCGTTCCGCGCGCGGCATCGAGGTCGGCCAGATCTTCTATTTCGGCACCAAGTATTCCGAGGCCATGGGTGCCACCGTCGTCGGCCCCGACGGCAAACGCACCCCGGTCGAGATGGGCAGCCACGGCATCGGCGTCTCGCGCCTGCTGGGTGCGATCATCGAAGCGAGCCACGACGACAAGGGCATCATCTGGCCCGAGGGCGTGACCCCGTTCCATGTCGGCATCGTCAACCTGAAACAGGGCGACGCCTCGACCGACAGCGCCTGCGAGGCGCTTTATGCCGAGCTGAAGGCGCAGGGCTTCGATCCGCTCTATGACGACCGCGACGAGCGCGCGGGGGCGAAATTCGCCACCATGGACCTGATCGGCCTGCCCTGGCGCATCACCGTCGGCCCGCGCGGCCTGGCGGCGAACAAGGTCGAGCTAACCTCGCGCAAGACCGGAGAGTCGGTCGAGATGTCGCCGCAAGAGGCGGTGGCGCGGCTGAAGGAGATCTATCAGCCGGTCTTCGACGCGGCGCTCTGAGGATCGGGCGGCCGTGCCGGTGGCGCGGCCGCAGGGGTATTTGCAAAACGGTGAAGGCGAGCGCCGGGCAGGATCATCTTGGGCGGCGCCTGCGTCTTCTTTGCTCTGGAAATACCCCAAGGACAGCGAAGCTTGCGCGGTCGCATGGGTATTTGCAGAGCAAAGAAGACGAGCCAGGAGGACGCATGGTGAAGAAGGCGCTCATCACCGGGATCACCGGGCAGGACGGCTCCTATCTGGCCGAATTCCTGCTGGAGCAGGGTTACGAGGTGCATGGCATCAAGCGCCGCGCCTCGTCATTCAATACCCAGCGGGTCGATCACATCTTCCAGGATCCGCATGAGGCGGGCTCGCGCTTCTTCCTGCATTACGGCGACCTGACGGACAGTTCGAACCTGACCCGGATCATGGCCGAGGTGCGCCCGGACGAGGTCTATAACCTAGGCGCGCAATCCCATGTCGCGGTCAGCTTCGAGGCGCCGGAATATACCGCCGACGTGGACGGGCTGGGCGCGCTGCGCCTGCTGGAGGCGATCCGCTTCCTGGGGCTCGAGAAGGCGACGCGCTATTACCAGGCCTCGAGTTCCGAACTTTACGGGCTGGTGCGCGAAAGCCCGCAGTCCGAACGCACGCCGTTTCATCCGCGCTCGCCCTATGCGGTGGCCAAGCTCTACGCCTATTGGATCACGGTGAACTATCGCGAGGCATATGGTCTCTTCGCCTGCAACGGCATCCTGTTCAACCACGAGAGCCCGCGCCGGGGCGAGACCTTCGTCACCCGCAAGATCACGCGCGGGCTGGCGAATATCGCCCAGGGGCTGGAGAAATGCCTCTATATGGGCAATCTCGATGCCTTGCGCGACTGGGGCCATGCCCGGGACTATGTGCGCATGCAATGGCTGATGCTGCAATGCGACACGCCGGACGATTACGTCATCGCCACCGGCGAGCAGCATTCCGTGCGCCAGTTCCTGATCTGGGCGGCGGAGGAACTGGGCATCGCGCTGGAGTTCCGCGGCACGGGCGTGGGCGAGGTGGCGGTGGTCGCCTCGGTCACCGGCGAGCTGGCGCCGGCGCTGCGGGTCGGCGACGTGGTGATGCGGGTCGATCCGAAATATTTCCGCCCGGCCGAGGTGCAGACCCTGCTCGGCGATGCCGCCAAGGCGCATCAGCGGCTGGGCTGGCGGCCCGAGACCGGGTTGCGCGAGATGATCGCCGAGATGGTCGCGGCCGATCTGCATGTCGCGCGCGGCCAGTCGCTGCTGGCGCGGCATGGCATGGCCGCGGCGGTCGCGCGCGAGGATCGCTGAATGGCCCGGCTGCTGGTCACCGGCGCGGGCGGCATGGTCGGGCGCAACCTGCTGGCGCATCCCGGCATCGCCGCCTGGCAGGTCATGGCGCCCGCGCGCGCCGAGCTGGACCTGTGCGACGCCGAGACCACGCGCGACTGGCTGATGCGCCACCGTCCCGATGCCGTGGTCCATGCCGCTGGCCGCGTCGGCGGCATCCAGGCCAATATGGCCGAACCGCTGCGTTTCCTTGACGAAAACGCCCGCATCGGGCTGAACCTGGTCGCCGCCTGCCGCGCGGCGCGGGTGCCGGTGCTGATCAATCTCGGCTCGAGCTGCGTCTATCCCAGGGATCTGGGCCGCGGCCTGTCCGAGGAGCAGATCCTGACCGGCCCCCTGGAGCCCACGAACGAAGGCTATGCCCTGGCCAAGATCATGGCCATGCGCGCCGTCGACTATGCCTGCCGCGAGGATCCGGCCCTGCTGTGGCGCACGCTGGTGCCCTGCAACCTCTACGGCCCGCATGACAGCTTCGACCCTGCGCGCTCGCATCTGCTGGCGGCGGTGATCGACAAGCTGCATCGCGCCCGCATCGCGGGTGCGGCCGAGGTCGAGATCTGGGGCGACGGCGAGGCGCGGCGCGAGTTCATGTATGCCCCCGACTTGGCCGAGGCGATCCTGCGCGCGCTGGCCGATCCGGCGCGGCTGCCGCCGGTGATGAATGTCGGGCCTGGCCAGGACCACAGCATCAACGATTATTACCGCATCGCCGCCGAGGTGATCGGCTGGCACGGCCGCTTCCGTCACGACCTGGCGCGCCCGGTGGGGATGCGGCAGAAGCTCATGTCGGTCGCGCGGCAGGCGGCCTGGGGCTGGGCGCCCGCCACGCCCCTGCGCGACGGCATCGCCGCGACCTATGCGCATTATCTGGAGCATCACGCATGAGCCGCTTTCCGCTGGCCACCTCGAGCTGGGACGCGGCCGAGCGCGACGCGCTGCAACGGGTCATCGAGTCGGACCGGTTCTCGATGGGCGCCGAGGTCGCGGCTTTCGAGGCGGAATTCGCCCGCTTCACCGGCAGCCGTTTTGCGGTGATGGTGAACTCGGGCTCCTCGGCGAACCTGGCGATGGTGGCGGCGCTGCGCTATACGGCGAACCCCGACCTGCGGCTGATGCCGGGGGACGAGGTGATCGTGCCCGCCGTGTCCTGGTCCACGACCTTCTTCCCGCTGCACCAATACGGGCTGCACCTGAAATTCGTCGATATCGACCGCGACACGCTGAACTACGACCTCGCGGCGCTGGAAGGCGCGGTGACGGACCGGACGCGGGCGATCATGGCGGTGAACCTCTTGGGCAATCCGAACGATTTCGGCGCCATCCGCGCCATCATCGGCAGCCGCCGCGTCGTGCTGATCGAGGACAATTGCGAATCGATGGGCGCGACATTCGCCGGGCGGCAGGCGGGCAGCTTCGGGGTGATGGGGACGTTCTCGACCTTCTTCTCGCACCATATCTCGACCATGGAGGGCGGGCTGGTCGTCACCGACGACGAGGAGCTTCACCATATCCTGCTGGCGCTGCGCGCGCATGGCTGGACGCGGAACCTGCCGAAATTCAATCGCTTGACCGGCGAGAAAAGCGACGATCCCTTCGAGGAAAGCTTTCGTTTCGTGCTGCCGGGCTACAACCTGCGCCCGCTGGAGATGTCGGGGGCGCTGGGGCGGGCGCAGCTGGCGAAACTGCCCGATCTGATCGCGGGACGGCGCAGGAATGGCGCGCTCTGGCAGCAGGCCATGGCGGAGCATCCGCTGTTCCGCATCCAGGCCGAGACCGGCGCCAGCAGTTGGTTCGGCTTTTCGCTGGTGCTGCGGCCGGACACGGACCTGAGCCGCCGCGCGGTGCTGGACCGGCTCGAGGCCCTGGGCTTCGAGACCCGGCCCATCGTCAGCGGCGATTTCACCCGCAACCCGGTGCTGGAGCTGATGGATCACAGCCTGCATGGCCGGATGATCCATGCCGCCGAGATCGACCTTAATGGTTTCTTCATCGGCAATCATCATTATGACATCAGCGAGGCGATCGGGATTCTGGCCGATTTCCGCGGCTGATCGCGCGACAAGGCGGGGCGGATGGGCGACAGGATACTGAAATGGATCGGCATTCTGGCGATCCTCGCGCTGGTGGGGCTGGCCGGCTATTTCGCCTGGCCCCGGCCGCCGCATCCGCTGGTGCCGGTGCCCACGCTGGACATGGTGCAGGCGGGTTTCCAGGCCCGGCTGGTGCCGCCGCAGTCCGGCTTGGTGCCGCTGCCCGCGCAGGTGACCGGCCGCAGCGCGGCCGGCCCCGCGCCCGGCAGCCGGCGCCATGAATGGCCCGGCTTCCACGCCGCCGCCCGGTTCCAGGGCAGCGCGGTCACGCTGCGCTTCGACGACGCGGTCAACCGCTGGCGCGTGACGCTGGACGGACAGGCAATCCTGGTCTCGCGCCCCGGCTGGCAGGACCTGCACATCACCGGGCTCGCGCCGGGCCCGCACCTGGTCCTGGCCGAGAAGATCAGCGAATCGCAGGCCCCTGCGGTGTTCGACGGCTTTTTCCTCGACGCCGGGGCCGAACCGCTTCCTGCGCCGCCACCGCCCGCGCGGCTGATCGAGTTCATCGGCGATTCCGATACCCTGGGCCTGGCCGATACCGCCCTGCGCCGCGACTGTTCCGAGGAGCAGGTATTTTCCGCCACCGACACCAGCCGCGCCTTCGGCCCGCAGGTGGCGCGGGCGCTGGGGGCGGATTACCGCATCATCGCCCGCTCGGGCATCGGGCTTCTGCGCAATTACGGCGGGGCGAGACCCGGGCGCGAGATGCCGCAGATCTATCCGCTGGCCCTGCCCCGCGACCCGGCGGCACCGACCCTGCCGCAGCGGTCCGCCGATGTTCTGGTGATCGCACTGGGCTCGAACGACTTCGGCTCGGATTTCGCCAAGGGCGAGCGGTGGGACAAGGCGGCGCTCGCTGCCGGTTTCGGCCCAGCGCTGGCGGATTTCGCCAGGGCGCGCTTGGCCGAGAACCCGGGCGCCCGGCTGGTGCTGCTGGCCTTCGGCGAATACGGGCCTGCGCTGACCGACGCCTATCGGACGGCCTCGGACCTGCTGGCCGCCGACGGGCTGGCCGCCGAGGTGGTGGTGCTGCGCGAGCCGCGCCGCAATGCCTGCCTGTGGCACCCTTCGCAGGCCGATCACGATGCCATCGCCAAGGTCTTGTCCCAGGTGCTGAAGACGCCGGACTGAAGAACTGTGCTCTTGCGCCCAGGGCCGCACGACAGAATAGTGGAACTCCAACCGCAGCGATCAGCCATGCATTCCCTCAGACCGCTTCACAACCGTCTGCGCCGCCTCGTCGGTCAGGCCCGCCCGCAGTTCTACGATCTTGCCGTCGAAAGCTGGGAGGTCTCGCCCGCCGAGGAGGTCGAGATCGCGCCCGGCATCTGGCTGCCCGACCAGGTCGAACAGATCGCCCAGACCGAATTCGGCGCCCTGCCCGACATCCTGGCCCAGATGCGGGGCGATCCGGCCGAGCCGACGCCGCCGACCATGGGTTATCGCTTTCGCGACGTGGATTTCGTCGATGGCGTGCTGCATGCGCGCGGCGGCCAGTGGCACCTGCGCAAGCAGACCCGCCGCGGGCTCGGCTATCCGCGCCCGCGCCAGGCGATCTCGGGCGCGCTTTACGAAAGCTGGATCGGCAATCGCTGGTTCGGCAACTGGCTGCTGAACGACTGCCTCGCCTATCGCCTGGCCGAGCAGGCCGGCCATCCCGTGACCTCGGCCCCGGTGCGCGGCGGCCATATCCGGCGCTACGAGGAACTGCTGGGCATGGCGCCCGAACGCATCGGCGACGTGCATTTCGACGAGCTGGTGCTTTTCGACGACCTGCACAACAACAGCGGCCGGCAGGGCCGCGCGCAAGAGAATCGCGCGCGCCTGCTGGCGGGGCGCAAGCCCGAGCCGCTGCCCGGCGTCTTCATCTTTCGCGGTGCCAGCGGCGACGCCCGCCTGCTGGAAAACGAGGCCGAGATCGCCGAGCGGCTCGAGGTCGAATACGGCTTCCGCACCCTCTACGTCGACCGCCACGATGCCGACCAGATGGTCGAGGCGGCGGGCGCCGCGCAGCTGGTGGTGGGCGTCGAGGGCAGCCAGCTTGCCCATGGCGTCATCGCCATGCCGCCCGGCGGCACGGTGCTGACGCTGCAACCGGCGGACCGGGTCACCACCTCGCTGAAGCTGCTGACCGACTGCTGGCGGCAGCGTTACGCCATGGTCGTGGGCGCGGGCACCGCGAGGGGCTATCGCGTGGAATGGGACCAGCTGCGCCGGACCCTGGACCTGATCGCGGATCAGAATCCGAAAAACTCGTCCTAAACGGCAGGTTGAGTTTCCGGCCACAGGTCTGAATATGGGGGCCAGACCGCTTTTTCCCACTGATTTCATTCGCAAGTAAGATGGTGATGTTCAAGACCCTCAGGGAAGATTATCGCAGGCATGGCAGCTCGCTGACCGAGCCCGCCTTTGTCTCTCTGGCGATCTATCGCTACGGCCGCTGGGCGATCGGCCTCGGGAATCCGGCGCTGCGCTGGCTGGCGACCAAGCCCTATGCGCTGATGAAGCTGCTGATTCTGAACGTCACCAAGGTCTGGATCCCGCCGCAGGTCCGCATCGGCGCGGATTTCCACATCATCCACGCCGAGGGCTCGCTGTCGATCCACCCCGACGTGGTGATCGGCGACCGCTGCGGGGTGATGCACAATGTCACCATCGGCACCAACATGCGCCCCGGCGCGCCGGTCATCGGCGACGACGTGTTCATCGGCGTGAATTCCTGCGTGCTGGGGCCGATCCGCATCGGCGACCGGGTGCGCATCGGGGCGAATACCGCCGTCACCACCAACGTGCCCTCGGATTCGGTGGTGATCGGCTCTCCGGCCAAGATCTATCCCAGCCTGCCGATCTTTGCCGCGGACCGGCCGGCGAAACGCGCGACGGGCGCGAAGGGCAAGGCACCCCAGGACACGACGCAGCAGGGCACGACGCGGGCCGCCGAGAAAAGGGCAACCGGGAATGAGTGACGATTTCGACCGTGCCATGTGGGCCATGCTGGCCGACAACCTGCCCCTGCGCGCCGGCAAGACCGCGGCCGTCGACCAAGGCCGCAGCGTCAGCTACGCCGCGCTGGCGGCCGAGGCCGGGCGCATCGCCGACTGGCTGCGCGGCCGCGGCATCCGGCCCGGCGACCGGGTGATCGTGCATCTGCGCAAGGGCATCGACGAGGTCGCGGCCATGTTCGGCGCATGGAAGGCCGGCGCGGTGGTGGTGAACGTCAACATCCGCTGGACCCCGGCGCAGCTGGCCTATGTCGCCCGCGACTGCCGGGCGCGCGCGGTCATCGGGCCGCGCAATGCGCTGGCCGGGCTTGCGGGCGAACACGCCCTGCCGGCCGACACCGCCTTTCTTGTTCAGGGCAAGGCCGAGGGTCTTGTCCAGGGCGCGGACCCGTGGTCGGCCTTGGCCCCCGACAGCGGCTCCGCGCCCGACGAATCCGACCCGCTGGGCCTGGCGATGATCATCTACACCTCGGGCTCGACCGGCGCGCCCAAGGGGGTGATGCTGTCGCATCGCAATATCCGGGTCGGTGCCATCTCGGTGGCCGAATATCTGGGGCTGGATCAGACGGACCGGCTGCTTTCCGTGCTGCCCTACAGTTTCGACGCCGGGCTGAACCAGCTGACCACCATGCTGCTGCTGGGCGGCACCGTGGTCCACCAGCCGCTGACCATGCCGGCCGAGATCATGCGCATGGCCAAGGCCGAGGGCGTGACCGGCATCGCCGGCGTGCCGCCCTTGTGGAACCAGATCGTGCGCCTGCTGGTCGAGAATCCGGTCGAACTGCCGGCGCTGAAACGCATCACCAATACCGGCGGCAAGATCCCCCCGAACATCCTGGAATTGCTGCCCCAGGTGTTTCCGGGCGTCGACATCTACCTGATGTATGGGCTGACCGAGGCCTTCCGCTCGACCTACCTGCCGCCGGCGAAATTCGCGGCCAAGATGGGTTCGATCGGCCAGCAGATCCCGAATGCGCAGGTCTTCGCCATCCAGCGCGGGATCGGCATCGCCGGCCCCGGCGAACAGGGCGAGCTGGTCCATGCCGGTCCGCTGGTCAGCATGGGCTATTGGGAAAAGCCCGAGGTGACGGCCGAGAAGATCCGCCCCTGCCCCGAGCTTGCGCATCTGATCGGCGATGCGCCGGTGGTCTGGTCGGGCGATCTGGTGCGCGTCGACCAGGACGGCGACCTGTGGTTCGTCAGCCGCATGGACGAGATGATCAAGACGCTGGGCTTCCGCCTGTCGCCGACCGAGGTCGAGGATGCGATCTCGCAAAGCGGCCTGGTTTCGGACGTGGTCGCCTGGGGCGTCGAGGATGCCGAATTGGGCCAGGCGGTGCATGTCGCCGTGACCTATCTGCCGCAGGGCGACGAAGGCCTGCTTTCCGCGCATTGCGCCCGCGCCATGCCGCATTACATGCGTCCGCAGCGTCTGCATGCCTGGGACGGTGCCATGCCGCGCACCGCCAGCGGCAAGCTGGACCGCCCCGCCATCATCTCGGCCGCCAAGGCAGCCGCCGCGCAAGACCTACAGAAGGCATGACAGCATGAGTCTGACCAAGGACGCCCTGATCTCCTATATCCAGCGCGAGCTGAACATCGACGAACCCATCGACGGCGAGACCGAGCTGTTCTCGACCGGGATGCTGGATTCGGTCTCGATGGTCGGGCTGATCGCCTTTGTCGAGGGGCAGACCGGCGCCCATGTCCAGCCCGGCGACGTGACGCTGGACAATTTCGACACCATCGACGCGATCCTGGCCTATGCCGACAGCCTTGCTTGAGGCGCAGGCGCTGGACCGGCAGCTGGCCGAGGCGGCGGACCGCTTCGGCACGCCGGCCTATGTCTATTCCGCCGACGCGGCCGAGGCGCGGCTGGCGCATCTGCGCGACCATTTCGGCCGCTGGTTCGCCGTCAGCTTCGCGGTGAAAAGCAACCCCAACCCGGGCCTGCTGGGCTGGATGCGCGAGCGGCTGGACACGCTGGACATCTCCTCGGGCGGCGAGTTCGCGCTGGCCCGGCAGGCCGGCTGGGAGCCGGCGTGCATCAGCTTCACCGGCCCCGCCAAGCGCGAGGCCGAGCTGCGCGCCGCCATCGCGGGGGGCCTGGGCGAGCTGGTGCTGGAAAGCCTGCGCGAGGCGGAACTCGCCGATGCCGTCGCTGCCGAGTTGGGCGTGGTCCAGCCGGTGCTGGTGCGTCTTGCGCCGGCGCGCGTGCCCAAGGGCTTCGGCGACCAGATGGCCGGCCGCCCCAGCCCCTTCGGCATCGACGTCGAGGAGGCGGCCGAGACCCTGCCCCGCATCGCCGCTCTGCCGAACCTGCGGCTGATCGGGCTGCACATCTATTCCGGCACGCAATGCCTGAAGCCCGAGGCGATCTGCGAGAACTGGCGCATCTTCATGCAGGTCTTTGCCGAGACCTGCGCCGCGCTGGACCTGACGCCGGAAAAGCTGATCTTCGGCTCGGGCCTGGGCATCCCCTATCATCCCGGCGACAGCGAACTGGACCTGGCCGCCATCACCGCCGAGATCGGCCCCGAGCTCGATGCCTTCGCCGCGCGTTTCCCGCGCACCCGGCTGGTGCTGGAGTTGGGCCGCTACCTGGTCGGGCCGGCGGGCTGGTTCGTGACCCGGGTGGTTGCGGTCAAGCAGTCGCGCGGCAGCCGAATCGCCATCTGCGACGGCGGGCTCAACGCCAACCTGGCGGCCTCGGGCAATTTCGGCATGGTGCTGCGGCGCAATTACGTCATGCACCGCGTCGGCGGCGACGAAAACGGCGCCCGTCCCGAGGAGAAGCAGGATATTTCCGGCCCGCTCTGCACCTCGATCGACAAGCTCGGCGGCGGCGTCCTGCTGCCGCGGCTGGAACCGGGCGACCTGCTGGCGATCCATGCCTGCGGCGCCTATGGCCCGACGGCGAGCCCGCTTTATTTCATCAGCCACCCGCTGCCGGTCGAACTGCTGCTGACCGGGGGCCAGGTGCAGGACGTGACGCGGATCCGGGGCGCCTGACGCCCGGCGCCCCGCGCCTGATAAAAATTGCATGAACCCGCGGATTCGGGTCGTTTTTCCCGACCGGGTCAGTTGTGTTTTCCCGGCTCCGGCGGCTATGATCGGCTGCAACCCCGAACCCGATAAGGACGCCGATGGTCGAACAGAACCTGTTGCTCCTGCTTGTTCTGACGCCCTTCGTGTCGGCCGCCCTGGCGGCCACCCTGCCCATCGGCGCCCGCAATGCCGAGGCCTGGCTCGCCGGGCTGACCATGCTGCTGGCCCTGGCCATCCTGGCGGTGCTCTACCCCGCCGTGACCGAGGGCGGGGTCATCACCGGCACCTTCCGCTGGGTCAGCTCGGTCGGGCTGGACCTGACCTTTCGCATCGACGGTTTTTCCTGGCTTTTCATGGTGCTGGTGGCCGGGATCGGCTTCCTGGTCATCCTTTACGCGCGCTATTACATGGGGCCGGACGACCCGGTGCCGCGGCTTTATTCCTGCCTCTTGGCCTTTGCCGGCGCCATGTCCGGCCTGCTGCTGTCGGGCAATATCATCATGCTGGTGGTGTTCTGGGAGCTGACCAGCCTGATCTCCTTCCTGCTGATCGGCTATTGGTTCCAGCGCCAGGACGCGCGCGACGGGGCGCGGCTGTCGCTGATCGTCACCGCCTCGGGCGGGCTCTGCCTGATGGTGGCGATGATCCTGATCGGCCAGATCGCCGGCAGCTACGATCTCGACAAGGTGCTGGCGGCGGGGCCGCAGATCACCGCGCACCGGCTTTACCCGGTGCTGCTGCTGCTGTTCGTGCTGGGCGCCTTTACCAAATCGGCGCAGTTCCCGTTCCATTTCTGGCTGCCGAACGCCATGGCGGCACCGACGCCGGTCTCCTCCTACCTGCATTCCGCGACCATGGTGAAGGCCGGGGTCTTCGTGCTGCTGCGCTTCCACCCGGCACTGGGGGGGACGAGCGAGTGGTTCCAGCTGGTGACCGGCATCGGCTTGGCGACGCTGCTTCTGGGAGCGGTGGTCGCGCTGTTCCGCCATGACCTGAAGGGCCTGCTGGCCTATTCCACGATCAGCCACCTTGGCCTCATCACCGCGCTGGCCGGCATCGGCAGCCCCTTCGCGCTGATCGCGGCGGTGTTCCACATCGTGAACCACGCGGTCTTCAAGGCCTCGCTGTTCATGGCCGCCGGCATCATCGACCACGAGACCGGCACCCGCGACATGCGCCGCCTGTCGGGCCTGGCGCGCGCCATGCCGGTGACGGCGGCGCTGGCGATCATCGCATCGGCCTCGATGGCCGGCGTGCCGCTGATGAACGGCTTCCTGTCCAAGGAGATGTTCTTCGAGGCGACCTATGTCTGGAACAACGGCAGCCCGCTCGACAACCTGGCGCCCTATGTCGCCGTGCTGGCCGGGGCGTTCAGCGCCGCCTATTCGCTGCGCTTCATCGTCACCGTCTTCTTCGGTCCCAGGGCCGAGGATCTGCCGCAGGAACCGCATGAGCCGCCGCTTCTGATGCGGCTGCCGGTCGCGGTGCTGGTGGCGAGCTGCCTTGCCATCGGCATCCTTCCCCAGCAGGTGCTCGGTCCCTGGCTTGAGACCGCGAGCATCGCCGTCGTCGGCCCCGAGCTGCCGCATTTCAGCCTGAAGATCTGGCACGGCATCACCCCCGCCCTGGTCATGAGCCTGATCGCCATGTCGCTGGGCGCGCTGCTCTACCTGTTGCCGCGCCGGCTGATCGACACGGGCGAGGAAGGCCCGCGCTGGATGCGGGCGCTGGATTTCGCCCGCGGCTTCGACTGGCTTTTGCAGTTCGGCACCATCCGCGCGCCGCGACTGCTGGTGCGGGTGCTGTCGGCGAACGGGTTGCAGGCGCAGCTGCGCGCCATGGTCCTGCTGGCCCTGGCCGGGGCTTGGTTCGCGGTCGGGCCGCTGGACTGGAACGTGCCCCTGCCCGGCATCGGCGCCAGCGAGCTGGTCTTCGCGCTGTTGTGGCTGGTCGGCGGCGCCTGCGCGCTGGGGGCGGGCTGGCAGGCCAAGTATCACCGCTTCGCCGCGCTGATCCTGATGGGCGGCGCCGGGCTGGTGACCTGCGCCACCTTCGTCTGGCTGTCGGCCCCCGACCTGGCCGTGACCCAGCTGCTGGTCGAGATCGCGACCACCGCGCTGCTGCTCCTGGGCCTGCGCTGGCTTCCCAAGCGCGACGAGGAGATTGCCGGCGACAACAATTTCTCGGCCCGCTCGCGACGCTTCCGCGACCTGTTGATCGCGGTTGCCTGCGGCACCGGCATGACGGCGCTGGCGCTGGCCGTGCTGCTGACGCGCCCCGGCGCCTCGGTCGGCGACTGGTTCCTGCGCAACGCCTATGTCGAGGGCGGCGGCACCAATGTCGTGAACGTCATCCTGGTCGATTTCCGCGCCTTCGACACCTTCGGCGAGATCACCGTGCTGGCCGTGGTCGGGCTGACGGTCTATGCCCTGCTGCGCCGCTTCCGCCCGGCGCCGGAAAGCGTCGAGCGGCCGCGCCCGCAGCTCGATGCCGAGGAACAGGCGCTCGAGGCCTATCTCTTCGTGCCCGGCCTGCTGATGCAATGGATGTTCGCGCCGATCATCGCGCTTTCGGCCTATCTCTTCGTGCGCGGCCATGACCTGCCCGGCGGCGGCTTTGCGGCCGGGGTCACGCTGGCGATCGGGCTCTTGCTGCAATATGTCGCCGCCAATGTCCGCTGGGTCGAGGCACGGCTGACCGTGCTGCCGGTGCGCTGGATGGGCACCGGGCTGGTGATCGCCATGGCCGTGGGCGCCGGCGCCTGGGTCTTCGGCTATCCCTTCCTCAGCGCGCATGCGCAATACATCGACGTGCCGGTGATCGGAAAGGTGCCCTTCTCGACCGCGATGCTCTTCGATCTCGGGGTGTTCTCGCTGATCGTGGGCGCCATCGTGCTGATGCTGATCGCCATCGCCCACCAGTCGCTGCGCGTCGCGCCGCGCGCCCGCCCGGTCGAGCCATCCGCCGAATCCGCCCCCGCAACGCCCGCCGACATGCCCGCCGCAATGCCTGCCGAGGAGACCGCCTGATGGAGCTGATCCTTGCCCTTGCCATCGGCGTTCTGGTCGGCTCCGGGGTCTGGCTGCTGCTGCGGCCGCGCTCGTATCAGGTGATCGTCGGGCTGTGCCTGCTGGCCTATGGCGTCAACCTGTTCATCTTCGCCATGGGCCGGCTCTATGTCGGCGCGGCGCCGATCATGCCCAAGGGCGGTTTCGTCGATCCGACCGCCTATGCCGACCCGCTGCCGCAATCGCTGGTGCTGACCGCCATCGTCATCAGCTTCGCCACTACGGCGCTGTTCCTGGTGGTGATGATCGCCGCGCGCGGCGTCAGCGGCACCGACCATGTCGACGGGCGGGAGCGCAAGTCATGAACCCCGAGACGATGAGCCCCGACCACCTGATGGTGGCGCCGATCCTGGTCCCGCTGCTGGCCGGCGCGATCATGCTGTTCTACAACGACCGCAACCGCCAGACCAAGCTGCTGATCGGGCTGGTGGCGGTGGGCCTGACCTTCCTCGCCTCGGTCGAGCTGATGGCGGACGTGAAATCCGCCAGCGACCATGCCGGCACCGTGGTCGGGCTGTATCGCCTGGGCGACTGGCCGGTGCCCATCGGCATCGTCTTGGTGCTGGACCGGCTTTCGGCGATGATGGTGATGCTGACCGCGCTGCTGGCCGGGCCGTCGCTGATCTATGCCGCCGCCGGCTGGCACGGCAAGGGCCAGCATTATCACAGCATGTTCCAGTTCCTGCTGGCCGGGGTGAACGGCGCCTTCCTGACCGGAGACCTGTTCAACCTCTTCGTCTTCTTCGAGGTCATGCTGGCGGCAAGCTATGGGTTGATGCTGCACGGCTCGGGCCCCGAGCGGATCAAGGCCGGGCTGCATTACATCGCGGTGAACCTGGCCGCCTCGCTGTTCTTCCTGATCGGGGTGGCGCTGGTCTATGGCACCACGGGCACGCTCAACATGGCCGACATCGGCCGCGCGCTCTATTGGCTGGACGACGCCCAGCGGATGCTGTTCCACACCGCCGCCGCCTTCCTGGGCCTGGCCTTCCTGATCAAGGCCGCGGCCTGGCCCCTGTGCTTCTGGCTGCCGCCGACCTATGGCGCGGCCTCGCCGCCGGCGGCGGCGATCATGGCGATCATGACCAAGGTCGGGATCTATGTCATCCTGCGGCTGTCGCTGCTGGTGCTGGGCCCCGATTCCGGGCCCTCGGCCGGGTTCGGGGCGCCGGTGCTGATGATCGGCGGGCTTCTGACCATGGGTTTCGGCATGATCGGCATCCTCGGCACGCCCGAGCTGGTGCGCAAGGGCGGCTATATCGCGATCATTTCCTCGGGGACGGTGCTCTCGGCGGTGGGCTTTGCCCAGGCCGGCGGCGGCGCCCTGATGCTGGGCGGCGCGCTCTACTACCTGGTGGGCTCGACCGCCGCGATCTCGGCCTTCTTCCTGATCGCCGAGCCGGTCAGCCGCGGCGACGAGGGCAATGACGAGACCCGGATCGAGGATGACGCCGACCCGCTCAGCGAACGCTGGCAGCCGATGGGCCTCGATACCGTCGAGGACATGAGCACGCCGGCCAGCACACGCACCGTCAGCTGGCTGACCATGGCGGTCTGCTTCGCGCTGGTCGCGGCGATGATCGCCGGCCTGCCGCCGCTGCCGGGCTTCATCGGCAAGTTCGCCATCCTTCAGGGCGCGATCCGCGACAATCTCAACGCCTCGGGGATGCTGCCGGTGATCCTGTGGATCTATGCCGCCATGCTGATCCTGTCGGGCCTGGGCGCGCTGATCGCGCTGATGCGCTTCGGCATCCGCCGCTTCTGGGCCGAGGGCGGGCCGACGCCGCGCATCCTGGCGCTGGAGGTGGTGCCGGTGGTCATGCTGCTGGTGATGATCGGCTTGCAGACCGTGCGCGCCGACGCGGTGATGAACTATACCCGCGCCACCGCCACGGCGCTGCTCGAACCCGGCGTCTATCGCAAGGCGGTGCTGGCCGGGGCGCAGGACGTGCGCGCCGCGCCGGCGCAGAACAGCGCCCCCGACCCGACCGTCGCCGATACGCCCGAGCCGCAGGCGGAGGTCCGGCAATGACCCGCGCCATCCCGCATCCCGTGCTCTCGGCCGTGCTTGTGCTGATGTGGCTGCTGCTGACCAGCTTTTCGCTGGGCAACCTGGCTCTGGGCACGGTGATCGCGCTGACCGCCGGCTGGGCCGTCGAGCACCTGCACCCGCCCCGGCCCAAGTTCCGCCGCTGGTCGGTGATCCCGCTGCTGATGGGGATCGTGGCCCGGGACATCCTGCGCTCGAACATCGCCGTGGCGCGCGTTCTGCTGCTGGGGCCGAACCACCCGGCCTATCACTCGGGCTTCGTCGAGTTGCAACTGCGCCTGCGCGACCCGAACGCCATCGCGGTCCTGGCGATCATCCTGACCGCCACACCCGGCACCGCCTGGATCGAGTTCGAGCAGGAGGACGGCCGCCTGCTGCTGCATGTCCTCGACCTGCGCAGCGAGGACGACTGGCAGACCCTGATCCGCGACCGCTACGAATCCCTGCTGATGGAGATTTTCGAATGAGCTCCGAAATCCTCCGCTTTGCCTTGGGCTATGCCCAGATCGCGCTGATCATCGCCCTGGCGCTGGCCTGCTGGCGCATGCTGCGCGGGCCGCGGGCCCAGGACCGGGTGCTGGCGCTGGACACCATGTATATGAACGCCATGCTGCTGTTCCTGGTCATCGGCATGGTCAACGGCAATGTCTTCTTCTTCGAGGGCGCGCTGGTCATCGCCGTGCTGGGCTTTGTCGCCACGGTCTGCGCGGCCAAGTTCCTGATGCGCGGCGAGGTGATCGAATGAGGCACCTGGAACAGCTGCCGCCCTGGGCCGCGGTCGTGATCGCGCTGCTGGTCGTCACCGGCGCCTCGCTGACGGTGCTGGGCGGGCTGGGGCTGGTGCGGCTGAAAAGCTTCTATCAGCGGCTGCACGCGCCGACGCTGGGCTACAGCTATGGCACGCTGCTGATCGTGCTGGCCTCGATGCTGATGTTCACCCTGCTGGAAAGCCGGCTGGTGGTGCACGAGCTGACGATCGGCATCTTCATCATGGCGACGACGCCGATCACGCTTCTGATGCTCGGCCGCGCGGCGCTGCGCCGCGACCGCGACGCCAAGCTCGGCCATGACGAGGCGGTGCCGCCCCGCATCCCGCGCGAGGACCGCCCGGCCGAGCCGCGCGGCCAGACCGGCCATGGCGAGGGGCTGGAGGATGCCGGCCTGCTGCCCGACCCCGAGCGCGAAGAGCGCGAGCGCGCGGATCAGGCCCGCGACTGAGCCAGCACCGCGCGCAGCGCCTCGGGCGGCACGGCGTCGGTGACGAAGGCCTGACCGATGCCGCGCGCCAGCACGAAGCGCAGCCGGCCGTCCTGCACCTTCTTGTCCTGGCCCATCAGCCCGATCAGCGCCTCGTCATCCGGCAGGTCGCCCGGAATGTCGGCAATGCGCGAGGGCAGGCCCATGGCGGCGAGATGCGCCGCGACGCGCGACGGCGCCTCCTGGCTGCACAGGCCGAGCCGCGCCGACAGCTCGAAGGCCAGCGCGCAGCCGATCGCCACCCCCTCGCCATGCAGCAGCCGGTCGGAATAGCCGGTCGCCGATTCCAGCGCATGGCCGAAGGTATGGCCCAGGTTCAGAAGCGCCCGCTCGCCCTGCTCGGTCTCGTCGCGCTGGACGATGCCGGCCTTCATGGCGACGGAATGGCGCACGGCATGCTGGCGCAGGCCCGCGTCGCTGGCGAGCCCCGTCGCATTGGCCTCGAGCCATTCGAAGAAATCCTCGTCGCCCAGCAACCCGTATTTCGCCACCTCGCCGTAACCAGCGCGGAAATCGCGCGGGCTCAGCGTGGTCAGCACGTCGATGTCGGCCAGCACCAGCGCCGGCTGGTGAAAGGCGCCGATCAGGTTCTTGCCATGCGGGCTGTTGATGCCGGTCTTGCCGCCGACCGAGCTGTCGACCTGCGCCAGCAGCGTCGTCGGGATCTGCACGAAGCGCACGCCCCGGCGCAGGATCGCGGCGGCAAAACCCGCAAGATCGCCGATGACGCCGCCGCCAAGCGCGATCACCAGGTCCTTGCGCTCGATCCGGCGCGCCAGCAGCCATTCCACCGCATCGCCCAGCCGCGACCAGCTTTTCGTGGCCTCGCCCGCCGGCAGCGCCAGGGCCGGTGCCTCGATACCGGCGCGGGCCAGCGACTCTTGCAGCGTGGCCAGGTGGCGCGCGGCCACCGTCTCGTCGGTCAGGACGGCGACGCGGCGCTGGCCGGCCAGGGCGGTGATCTCGTCGCCGGCGCGGTCCAGCAGGCCCTGGCCGATGCGCACGTCATAGGAACGCGCGCCCAAATCGACGCGCACGGTTTCGATGCTCATTGGCCCTCCAGAATGCCGGGATCATGCGCCCGGATCGCGTCCAGGGCGCGGGTGGCGGTGTCCTCGATGCTGTCGCCGCGCCGGGCGGGGACGCAAATGTCGGCCAGCGCATAGACCGGGCTGCGCTCGGCCAGCAGCCGCTCCAGCGTGCCGCGCGGATCGGCGGTCTGCAGCAGGGGCCGCGTGGGCCGGTGCCGGACCCGGTGCCACAGCGTGTCGAGGTCGCAATCCAGCCAGACCGAGACGCCATGCGCGCCGATGCGCTCGCGGTTCTCGGATCGCATCCAGGCGCCGCCGCCGGTCGAAACGATGCTGTTGCCGGTGGCCAGCACCCGGCCCAGCACCTCGGATTCGCGGGCACGGAAGAAATCCTCGCCGTCGCGGGCAAAGATCTCGGGAATGGTCATGGCGGCGGCGCGCTCGATCTCGGTATCGGTATCCGCGAACGGCCGGCGCAAGCGGCGCGCGAGCTCGCCCCCGATGGCGGTCTTGCCCGCCCCCATCATCCCGATCAGCACGATATTCCGCCGCATCACCCCCACCGGATTCCCTCGTTCGCAACGGCTGTGACTGATGGCGTGATCTTTCGGGAAATGCCATATATATTTCGCGCGAACCGGCGAGAGACCGGCATATGATCGAGGCGGAAAGGGCATTTTTCATGCGAGTTTTGAAATTGGTGGTGATTCTGGTGATCCTGATTCTGGCAGGACTGGCCGGCTACGCCTATTTCGGCGACATGACCTCGGACCCGCGCGAGATGCGCACGCCGGTCGAGCTGGACCTGGGCGCGCCGGTGCCGGCGCTGCCGGCGGAAACCGCCGCCGGCACCGCGCCGGCGACCGCCCCTGCCACAACGGCAACCGCGACCGCGGGCACGGATGCGGGACAAGATGACCTCGACTGAGCACCGCCTTGGCCTGGCGCTGGCGCTGATGGCCGGGCTGACCCTGCCCGCCGCCGCCAAGCCGCCGCTTTCGGCCAGCGACTGGCTGTCGGGCAGCGTGCAGCAGCCCGACAACATCTCGTCCTGGCGTCCCGGCGACCCGCGCCCGCCCGAGCTGAAGCGCAAGACCAAGCGCGACATCGCCGCCACCGGCGGCTTCGAGCCGGTCGGCGTCACCCGGCTGGGCGAGGGCAATCCCGATGGCAAGGGCACCGTCTCGCCCCGCGCCGCCGGCCTGCCGGCGGGCCTGTGGGGCACCAGCGATTCGGCGGTGCTGATCCGGCTGATCCGCGCCTCGAACCCGCGCCTGCCGGCCATCCGCCGGCTCGAGCGGCGGCTGCTGGCGGCCCAGTTGCGCGCGCCAAGCGCCGAGGCCGGGCAGGAAGGCGGGCTGTTCCTGGCCCGGGTCGACAAGCTTCTGGACATGGGCGCGACCGGCGCCGCCAAGGAACTGCTCAAGACCGCCGGGCCGGGCGATCCCGAACGCTTTCGCCGGCTCTTCGACATCGCCCTGCTGTCCGGCGACGAGGCCCAGGCCTGCGAGACCATGGACCGCACCCCGGGCGTCGCGCCCAGCTTCCCGGCGCGGATCTTCTGCCTGGCGCTCGGCGGCGACTGGACCGCCGCCGCGCTGGTCTTCCACGGCGCCGAGGCGCTGGGGCGGATCGACCCGCAGATGGCGGCGCTGCTCGCGCGCTATCTCGACGACAGCTATGCCGACAGCACCGACGAGCTGCCGCCGCCGCAGGTGGTGACGCCCCTGGATCTGCGCCTGCACGAGGCGATCGGCCAGCCGCTGCCCTCGTCGGCGCTGCCGCTGGCCTTTGCGCTGGCGGATCTGGACCAGAACGGCGGCTGGAAGGCGCGGCTGGACGCGGCCGAGCGGCTGGCGCGGGCCGGCGCCATCCCGGCCTCGCAGCTGCGCACGATCTACCTGGAACAGAAGCCCGCCGCCTCGGGCGGGGTCTGGGACCGGGCGGCGGCGGTGCAGAATCTGGCGCAGGCGCTGGCCGTGCGCGACGCGGGTGCGGCCGCCGCCGCGCTGCCGCCGGCCTTCGACGCCATGGTCGCGGCCGGGCTCGGCCCGGCGCTGGCCGAGATGGTCGGGGCCGAGACTGCGGCCATGGGCCTTGACGGCGCGCCGGGCCGCATTGCGCTGTGGCTGGCGCTGCAGGCCGGCCAGCCGCAGGTCATGACCGATCCGCCCGCCGATGCGACCGAATTCGACGCCTGGCTCCTGCGCTTTGCCGGGGGCGAGCCGGAAAGCGCGCCGCCCGCCGGCGAGGGCGAGGACCGCGCGGCGGTGCTGTTCCCGGCCTTCCTCGGCCCCTCGGAAAAGGACGTGCCGCAAGAGGCGGCGCAGCTGATCCTGGCCGACAAGCGCGGCGAGGCGCTGCTGGCCGCCATGGCCGACACCGACGCCGGGCTTGACGGCGACCTGCCGCGCGCGGCACGCGGGCTTCGGGTCTTGCGGGTGCTGGGCCAGCAGGACATCGCCCGGCAGGCCATGGTCGAGCTGGTGCTGGCGCCGGTCATCCTGCCCGCGCCGGGCGGCGGGACACCCTGAGCCATGGCGCGGGCGGGACAGGGCTTGGGCGACCAGGGCCGGATCTCGGCCTTCCTCGACGCGCAATCGGCCGAGGCGGGGGCGGCGAGGAACACGCTCCTGGCCTATGGCCGCGATCTCAAGGACTTCGCCGACTGGCTGGCCGCGCGCGGGCTGACGCTGCTGACCGTGCCGCGCGAGGGGATCGAGGACTACCTGTCCTTTTGCGACGCGCAGGGCCTGTCGCGGGCCACGCGGGCGCGGCGGCTGTCCTCGATCCGCCAGATCATGCGTTTCGCGCTGGAGGAGGACTGGCGCGAGGACGACCCCGCCGGCCGCATCAGCGGTCCGGGCCGCATGCAGCGCCTGCCCAAGGTCCTGGACCGCGCCGAGGTGCAGGCGATGTTCGACGCCCTGCCGCGCCTGGGCCGCAACGATACCGAACGCGCCCGCAACCTGGCGCTGATCGAGCTGATCTATGCCACCGGCATGCGCGTCAGCGAGCTGGTCGCGCTGCCGGTCGGCGCCTGCCGGGGCGACCCGGCGCTGCTCCTGATCCGCGGCAAGGGCGGCAAGGAGCGCATGGTGCCGCTGAGCAACCCGGCCCGGGCGGCGCTGACGGCCTGGCTGCATCTGCGCGACAATGCGCCCGAGGACAGCGCCTTGGGCCGGCTGGTCGCGGGCAAGGGCGCGCGCTGGCTTTTCCCCGCCGCCTCGCGCGAGGGGCATATGACCCGGCAGGCGATGAACGGCTTTTTGGGCCAACTGGCGCTGGCGGCCGGGATCGACCCGGCCCGCGTCTCGCCGCATGTGCTGCGCCATGCCTTCGCCACCCATCTGCTGGAAGGCGGCGCCGATCTGCGCGCCATCCAGACCCTGCTCGGCCATGCCGACCTGGGCACGACCGAGATCTATACCCATGTGCTGGACAGCCGCATGCGCGACCTGGTGCTGAAGCATCACCCGCTGGCGCGCGGCCGCCGGAACGGAAAGGAACCATGACCGCATCGGCCGCCACGACCGCAGCCACCGCAGCCGCAGCAGCGCCGCCCCCGGCCAGCACGGCTGGACTGGACCTGACCTTCTGGCTGACCGGGGCGGCGATCCTGGTGCTGCTGGCGCTGTCGGCGTTCTTTTCCGGCTCCGAGACCGCGCTGACCGCCTCGAGCCGCGCCAAGCTGCGCTCCCGCGCCGACAAGGGCGACGCCGGGGCGCAGGGTGCGCTGCAGGTGACCGAGGACAGCGAGCGGCTGATCGGCTCGATCCTGCTGGGCAACAATGTCGTCAACATCCTGTCGGCCAGCCTTGCGACGGCGCTGTTCACCCGGCTGCTGGGCTCCAGCGGCGTGGCGGCGGCGACGGTGGTGATGACCGTCCTGGTGCTGATCTTTTCCGAGGTGCTGCCCAAGACCTATGCCATCCTGGCGCCCGAGGACCTGGCCAGCCGCGTCGCGCGGCCCATTTCGGTCTTTACCCGGCTGATGACCCCGGTCGTCGCGGTGGTCCGGCTGGTGGTGCGCGGCATCCTGGCGCTTTTCGGGCTGCGCGCCGACCAGTCGGGGCATGTCTTCTCGGTGCAGGAGGAAATCGCCGGGGCGCTTGCCATCGCGCAATCCAGCGGCACGGTGCAGAAAGAGGACCGCGACCGGCTGCTGGGGGCGCTGGACCTGGGCGAGCGCGCGGTCGAGGAGATCATGCTGCACCGCTCGAACATCCAGATGATCGATGCGCGGCTGCCGCCCGACGCGGTGCTGGACCTGGTGCTGAAAAGCCCGCACACCCGCCTGCCCGTCTTTCGCGACGAGCGCGAGAATGTCGTCGGCGTCATCCACGCCAAGGACCTGCTGCGCGGCGTGCGCCGGGCGCTTCAGGAACGCGGCCCCGAGGCGCTGCGCGACTTCGACGTGATGACCATCGCCATGCCGCCCTATTTCGTCCCGGACACCACGACGCTGGACGAGCAGATGCGCGAGTTCCTGAAGCGGCGCACGCATTTCGCCCTGGTCGTCGACGAATACGGCAGCCTGCGCGGGCTGATCACGCTCGAGGACATCCTCGAGGAAATCGTGGGCGAGATCACCGACGAGCATGACACCGATGCCCTGGCCTCGCTGGTGCGCGACGCGCGCGGCGACTACCTGGTCGAGGGCGCGATGACCATCCGCGACCTGAACCGGGCGCTCGACTGGTCGCTGCCCGATGACGAGGCCAATACCGTCGCCGGCCTCGTCATCCACATGGCCCAGTCGATCCCGACACCGGGCCAGGTGTTTTCCTTTCACGGCTGCCGCTTCGAGGTCGTGGCCCGGCGCGAGAACCGCATCACCCGCCTGCGCATCCGCCCGCTGGGCGAGCCGCCCGGCCCCGCCGATCAGTGATCGGCCATGCTGGCGGCGCGCTTGGCCTCCTCGATGCTGCCGGCGCCGGTGCCGTTGAAAAAGGCGTTCAGCAGAACCGCGGCGATGGTGGCCAGCAGGATGCCCGATTCGATCAGCGGATGGATGGCGTGCGGCATCCATTGCTTGAAATCGGGCGCGATCAGCGGGATCATCCCGAAGCCCAGCGAGACCGCGACCACGAACAGGTTGTTGCGGTTGCCGGCGAAATCCACCGTCGAGAGTATGCGGATGCCGGTCGCGGCGACCATGCCGAACATCACCAGCCCGGCCCCGCCCAGGACCGCCGTCGGCAGCGATTCGACCGCCGCGCCCATCTTCGGGACCAGTCCGAACAGGATCAGGATCACGCCGCCGGTGACGCAGATGAAACGGCTCTTGA
Organism: Paracoccus sp. N5; assembly: GCF_000371965.1. NCBI lineage: Bacteria > Pseudomonadati > Pseudomonadota > Alphaproteobacteria > Rhodobacterales > Paracoccaceae > Paracoccus > Paracoccus sp. N5. The sequence goes on from NZ_AQUO01000001.1 coordinate 260,823, forward strand.
TGCCGGTGACGCCCACCAGCCCGACGTTCTGGGAAAAGGAGGTATAGGGGAAGGTGTTGAAGATGCCGCCGATCAGCGTCCCCAGGCCATCGGTGCGCAGCCCGGCCGACAGGCGGCGGGGCGTGACCTCGCGCCCGGTCATCTCGCCCAGGGCCAGGAACATGCCGGTCGATTCGATCATCACCACGATCATCACCAGCACCATGGTCACGATCAGCACCGGATCGAAGATCGGCATGCCGAAATGGAAGGGGGTGACGATGCCGAACCAATGCGCCTCGGCCACCTTCTCGAAGGTCATCTGGCCCATGACGATGGTCAGCGCCGCGCCGATCAGCATGCCCAAGAGCACGGCGATATTGGCGACGAAGCCGCGGCCGAAGCGCGCGATCAGCAGGATCGCCAGCAGCACCACGCCGGAGATCGCGATATTGATCGGCCGGGCGTAAAGCGGGTTCTGCACGCTCGCCGCCGGGGCGAAGCCCTCGGGCAGGGCCGGCACGACGCCGGTGCCGGCCAGGTCCTTCAGCTGGTTCAGCCAGCCCGCCGCCACCGGATCGACCACCTTGGGCGCGGTCGGGCCGACCGGGTTGCCGAAGATCCAGTTGATTCCCACCCGCATCAGCGTGACGCCGATGACCAGAATGATGGTGCCGGTGACCAGCGGCGGAAAGAATTTCAGCATCCGCCCGATCAGCGGCGCGATCAGCATGGCGATGATGCCGGCGCCGATGATGGCGCCGAAGATCATCCGCGCCCCGTCGGGACCCGGATAGGCATTGGCCATGGCGATCATCGGCCCGACCGAGGCGAAGGTCACCCCCATCATCACCGGCAGCTGGATGCCGAACCAGCGCGTCACGCCAAGGCTCTGGATGATCGTTGCCACGCCGCAGCAGAACAGGTCGGCCGAGATCAGGAAGGCCACGTCCTCGGGCGACAGCTTCAGCGCCCGGCCGACGATCAGCGGCACCGCGACCGCGCCGGCATACATGACAAGGACGTGCTGCAACCCCAGCGTGGTCATGCGCAGGGGCGGCAGGATCTCATCGACCGGATCGACGGCCGATCTTGCGGGGCTTGCCATGGTCACCTCCCTCAATAGTCTGGTTTTATTGGCATGTTGCCCGTGCTTGCGCCGTCTTGGCAAATCTTTTCGCGCCGGGGCGGAAACCGTCGCCCCGGCGCCCGGATTTGCGGCGCCGGCTCAGGTTTTCGCGGGCAGATGCTCGCGCGCTGCGCGCCGGACGCTGCGCTCCAGTTGCAGGCCCGGCCAGGCGGCCTCGGCCAGGGCCAGCGCCCTGGCGGCACGGTCGGGCTCGTCCTGTTCGGCGGCGCGGACCGCCTGGGACAGCAGCAGCAGCGCATGGCCCGGCGCCCGCGCCTGCGCCAGGTCCAGCCAGCGCCAGCCGGCCTTGCGGTTGCCGGCCGCGAAACAGGCATTGGCCAGCCGCTTGGCGGTCAGGAAATCGCCCGGCCGCGCCGCGTCCAGCCATTCCAGCAGCGCCATGGCGCGCCTGAGCCGCCCGTGCAGCCGCAGGACCGAGGCGCAGAAGCCGAAGCGCGCCGCCACCGCCGCGTCAGGCGCAGCCGGGGGCGTGCCGGCCGCCAGCGCCGCCTCGGCCTCGGCCAGCCCCGCGGCGGCGGGCCGCATCTTGCGCCACATATCAGGCCAGTTCAGCGCCTCGCTTTGCAGGCCGGGGTCGCGGATGAACTCGAACCAGTCGATCCGCACCGCCCACAGCGGCAGCACCTGGCCCGGCCCGCCCTGCGGATCGGGCTGGGCATAAAGCGGCAGCAGCGCCGGGGCAAAGCCCAGCATCCGCGCGGTCTTGCCCCCCGCCGACAGCAGCCGCAGGCCAAGCGCCGGCATGATCGGCCCCTCGGCCGCGTGGCCGGTAAAGACCATGTTGACGAAGGCCGCGCCCAGCTGGTCCGGGTCGGTGGTCTCGCTGACCAGCAGCACCTGCCGGCACAGGGGCTTGTCGCGGTTGCGGATCAGCGGCGATTCCAGGCCCTGCCGCGCCAGCCGCCGCGCCTTCTGCTTGCGCCCCGCGCTCCAGGCGGTCGCGGCAAGCTCGCGATACAGGAACGGAAACCGCGCCAGCAGATCGCGGCGGTCGGCGAGCGCATCGACCAGCTCGCCGCCGCGCCCGACGCTCGCGGCATGGCGCGCGGCATAGGCGGCGCTTTGCGCCAGGTCGCCCGGGGCGAAGAAACTGTCGGGCCGGGCGATGACGCGCTCCAGCACCGCGTCGAAGCCGGCGCGGCGCGCGGCATCGGGCAGGTCCGGCGGCAGCGCCCGGATCCGGCAGCCGCCGATGACCGCGGCGGCGCGGGAAAAGGCGCTGTGGCTCGGCGCCCCGACCTCGGCGCAGCCGGCCATCAGCAGAAGCTCCAGCAGGTCGCGCTCGGCCGGCGACAGCGCGGCGGTGTCCAGCAGATCGGCGGCCAGCAGCACGCGGTCATCGCCCTGCCGCAGATGCGCGACGGCGGCGGGCGTGTCGGAAAAGGCGATCACTGGCCCGTCATGGCCGGCGATGAAGGCGCGAAAGAACTCGTCCGGGACGTATTTTGACGCCCAGGAGGAATAGGACCAGGGATCGCCGTCCAGGATGTCGCCGCGCCGGACATGGATCGCCACCGGCGCACCGCCCCCGGCCCGGGCGATGACCCGCCGCGCCTTGGCAAGCGCCCGGCCTAACCGCGGCGTCAGCGCCAGGTCTGCGGCCACGGCGCGCATCTCGGCCGCGACCGTGGCCGCATCCTCGTCGATGAAGCGCACGACTTCGGACATGCTGTCGCATTCATAGCGCCGCCCCTCGGCCAGCGCACGGGCGAAGCCCTGGACGTTCATGCCCGGCGCCACGGCGCGGACGTTCTGCAAGCCCGCACGGGACGGCGCCTCGAACACGATCTCGATATGGGCGGCGACGAATTCGGCGGTCAGGAAATGCCGCGGATCGACCAGCTCGGGATAGGGGCCGTCGGGCTGCGACAGCCACAGATAGCGGCCGGAGACGCCGAATTTCCGCGCCAGCCGCAGCGTGTTCAGAAGACAGATCAGCCGCGCGCCGATCCGGTCCTGCCGGAAGCCGATGATCGCCGTGCTGTCCACCATGTCAAACCGTCCCGCGCGTTCCAAGGCGGGGTTGCAACCGCGCCGGCTCCTGCCTATCAGGACGTGCCGCCCTCCAACAGCACGGATTTTCCCCATGGACATCGCCGCCCGCCGCCAGGCCGATCCCGCCCACTGGCGCCTTGCCACCCCGATCCGCACTCTGGCCATGGACGCCGTCGAGGCGGCGAATTCCGGCCATCCCGGCATGCCGATGGGCATGGCGGACGTCGCGACCGTGCTTTTCGGCAAGCACCTGAAATTCGACGCCTCGGCGCCCAACTGGTTCGACCGCGACCGCTTCGTGCTGTCGGCCGGCCATGGCTCGATGCTGATCTATGCCATGCTCTACCTGACCGGCTACGACCAGATGAGCCTCGAGCAGATCCGCAATTTCCGGCAATGGGGCGCGATCACCGCCGGCCACCCGGAATACGGCCATGTCGAGGGGGTCGAGACCACGACCGGTCCCCTGGGCCAGGGCATCGCCACCGCCGTCGGCATGGCCATGGCCGAAGAGGCCATGCGCGCCCAGTTCGGCGCCGACCTGTGCAGCCACAAGACCTGGGTCATCGCCGGCGACGGCTGCCTGATGGAGGGCATCAGCCAGGAGGCCATCGCCCTGGCCGGTCATCAGAAGCTGAAAAACCTGATCGTGCTCTGGGACAACAACGACATCACCATCGACGGAAGGGTGTCGCTCTCGGACAATACCGACCAGCTGAAGCGGTTCGAGGCCTCGGGCTGGCGCACGCTCAGCTGCGACGGCCATGACGCGGCCGATATCGACCGTGCGCTGACCGATGCCGCCTCGGGCAAGGACGACCGCCCGGTGCTGGTCGCCTGCAAGACCATCATCGGCTTCGGCGCGCCGAAGAAACAGGACACCTCGGGCGCCCACGGCTCGCCCTTGGGCGCCGAGGAGATCGCCGCCGCCCGCGCCGCCTTTGGCTGGGAGCACGGCCCCTTCGTCATCCCCGAGGACATCCTGGCCGACTGGCGCGCCATCGGCGCCCGCGGCCGCAGCGCGCGCGAGGCCTGGGCCGCCCGGGTCGATGCCGCGGAAAACCGCGACGAATTCGCCCGCCGCATCTCGGGCGAGCCGAACCCGCGCCTGGCCCCGACCATCGCCGCGCTGAAGGAACAGGCGCTGGCCGCCAGGCCCAAGGTCGCGACCCGCAAGGCCAGCGAAATGGTGCTGGAAGCCGTCAACCCCGAACTGCCCGAAACGCTCGGCGGCTCGGCCGACCTGACCGGCTCGAACAACACCAGGACCAAGGATCTGGGCAGTTTCACGCCGGAAAACCGCAGCGGCCGCTATGTCTATTACGGCATCCGCGAACATGGCATGGCGGCGGCGATGAACGGCATCTGGCTGCATGGGGGCTTGCGCCCCTATGGCGGCACCTTCATGTGCTTCACCGACTACGCCCGCGGCGCCATGCGGCTGTCGGCGCTGATGGGCCTGCCGGTGGTCTATGTCATGACCCATGACAGCATCGGCCTGGGCGAGGACGGCCCGACCCACCAGCCGGTCGAACACCTGGCGATCTGTCGCGCCACCCCGAACACGCTGACCTTCCGCCCCTGCGACCTGGTCGAGACCGCCGAGGCCTGGGAGATCGCGCTCACGAGCGAATCCACCCCCTCGGTCCTCGCACTCTCGCGCCAGAACCTGCCCACCCTGCGCGAAACCGCGGGCGAGAACCTGACCGCCAAGGGCGCCTATGTCCTGCGCGAGGCCTCTGCCGAGCCGCAGGTGATCCTGATGGCCACCGGCTCCGAGGTGGAAATCGCCGTCGCCGCCCGCGACACGCTGGAAGCCAAGGGCATCCCGACCCGCGTCGTCTCGGTGCCGTCGATGGAACTCTTCCGCGACCAGCCCGAGGACTACCGCAAGCAGGTTCTGCCCAAGGGCCCGGTCCGCATCGCCATCGAGGCGGCGGTGCGCCAGCCCTGGGACTGGCTCTTGCTGGGCGAACGCGGCAAGGAAAAGAAGGCCGGCTTCATCGGCATGACCGGCTTCGGCGCCTCGGCCCCGGCGCCGACGCTCTACAAGGAATTCGGCATCACCGCCGAAGCCACCGTCGCCCTGGCAAAACGCCTGCTCGACTGATCCGCAAGGGCCGCGCCCCGCATCGGCGCGGCCCTTCCGCCGCCTTCCGTTTTCCGAATACTCCAGACCGCCCGCGCCGCCCAGGCTCCGGCCTTCTTTGTTTTCCAAATACCCATCGCGACCGCGCCACCCGGCGCGCCCGCCCCCATGGACCCCGCCCCGCGCCACAGGCATAAGACGCGGACGGAGACCCGCATGACACCGCCCCAGTCCACCCTGCCGCCGATCATCGCCGCCCCGGGCAACCCGGGCCGCGCGACGCAATTGCGCGGCATCCTGCTGCTGCTCATGGCGATCTTCACCTTCACGCTGATGGATGCGATCGGCAAATACCTCGCCACGCGCTATCACCCGGTGCAGGTGGTCTGGGTGCGCTTCGTCGCCAACCTCGCCATCGTGGCGCTGGTGCTGGCGCCGCGGCTGCGCAGCACGCTCGCCACGCGCCGGCCGGTGGTGCAGCTGTTCCGCGGCGTGACGCAGCTCGGCTCGATCCTCCTGTTCTTCAGTTCGCTGCAATTCATCGGCCTGGCCGAAGCCACGGCGATCATGGACATCAACCCGGTGCTGATCACCCTGGGCGCGGCGCTGTTTCTGGGCGAAAGCATCGGCATCCGGCGGGGCTTTGGCATCGCGGCGGCGCTCTGCGGCGCGCTGATCATCATCCGCCCCGGCGCCGGCGTGTTCCAGCCCGCCGCCCTGCTGCCGCTGATCGGCGCCTTCACCTATGCCGCCGGCGCCATCCTGACCCGTATCGCCCGCAGCGATTCCACCGCGACCTCGGTCCTGTGGTCGGCGCTGGTCGGCTCGGTGCTGGCCTCGTTTGCGGTGCCGTTCTTCTGGCAGCCGATCGCACCCCAGGATCTCTGGGCCTTCGCTCTGCTGGGGCTCTTCGGCACCGTGGCCCAGGCGCTGCTGATCCGCGCCTTCGCGCTCGCCGAGGCCGCCGCCATCGCCCCCTTCGGCTATACCGGCCTGATCTGGGCGGGCTTGTGGGGCTGGCTCTTCTGGGGCACCCTGCCGGATCTATGGACCGTCGCCGGCGCCTTGATCATCGTCGGCGCCGGCCTTTATGTCTGGATGCGCGAGGCCCGCGCGATGAACCGGCCCACCTGACCGAACTGGCTGAACAGGACCGCGATGAGCGACACCGACACACCCGAGCCCGTGCCCCTGCGCGACCGCATCGCCAACGGTGCCTTCCTGGCCATCATGGGGCTGGCGCGCGCCCTGCCCTATGAACGCCGCATCCCGGCGATGGGCTGGTTCTTCGCCTGGGTGCTCGGCCCGCTTGCCGGCTGGCGCCAGCGCATCCGGACCAACCTCGCCATGGCCCGGCCCGACCTTTCGCCCGCCGAATTGCGCCACCTGCTGCGCGCCGTGCCGGAAAACGCCGGCCGCTCGCTGGCCGAGATCTATTCCGGCGCCGAATTCGTCGACCGCATCCACGCCGCCGACCCGCTGACCGGCCCCGGCCTTGCCGCGCTGGAACAGGCGGCCCAGGCCGGCCGGCCCGTGATCCTGGCGGTGGCCCATTTCGGCAATTACGACGCCATGCGCGCGGCCCTGGCCGGGCGCGGCTGGCCGGTCGGCGCGCTTTACCGGCCGATGAACAACGAGGCCTTCAACCGCCACTACATCCCCGCCATGCGCGCCATCGCCGAGCCGATGTTTCCGCGCGGCCGCGCCGGCCTGGCCGCCATGCTGCGTTTCCTCAAGGGCGGCGGCTGGATGGCGCTGGGGTTCGACCAGTTCGACGACCACGGTGCCGAGCTGCGTTTCTTCGGCCTGCCCACCAGGACCGTGCTGACCCCGGCCGAGCTTGCCATCCGTTACGACGCGCTGGTCGTGCCGGTCGCCGGCATCCGCCAGCCCGACGGGCTGAGCTTCCGCGTCGAGGTCGGCGCGCCGATCCCGCATGGCGAGCCGGCGGCGATGATGCAGGCGCTGAACGACGATCTGGAGCGCCTGGTCCGCGCGCATATGGCGCAGTGGTTCTGGGTCCACCGGCGCTGGAAACGCCGGCGCTAGGCGGCGAAACCCTTTCCCTCGGGTTGTAGTCCGGTTTATAAGCCCCGCAGCCGCCGCGCAGAGAACGCGGCCCCATGAACGACATCCAGAGGACGGCATGAGCGACGATTCCAAAGAAGCTGGTCACGAAAAGCGCCATCACGAAGGCGATGTCGCCTTCATCCAGGCCCTTGCCGAACTGCTCAACCGCAACGAGCTGACCGAACTGACCGTCAAGCGCGAATATGACGAGAACGACCGCCTGACCGTCAGCCTGTCGAAACAGCAAAAGCAGATCGTCCAGACCGTCGCCGCCGCCCCGGCCGCCCTGCCCGCACCCGCCGCCGCGCCCTCGGCCGCCGCTGCCGCCCCGGCCGCGAACGAGGATCCGGCCAGCCTGCCCGGCGTCGTCACCTCGCCCATGGTCGGCACCGCCTATCTGTCGCCCGAGCCCGGCGCCAGCGCCTTCGTCAGCATCGGCCAGCAGGTCAAGGAAGGCGAGACGCTGATGATCGTCGAGGCGATGAAGACCATGAACCACATCCCCTCGCCGCGCGCGGGCACGGTCAAGCGCATCCTGGTCGACGACGGCAGCCCGGTCGAATACGGCGCCCCTCTGATGGTGGTCGAGTGAGCGGCCAGATGTTCGACAAGATCCTGATCGCCAACCGCGGCGAGATCGCGCTGCGCGTGATCCGCGCCTGCCGCGAGATGGGCATCGCCACCGTCGCGGTGCATTCCACCGCCGATGCCGACGCGATGCATGTGCGCATGGCCGACGAATCCGTCTGCATCGGCCCGCCGCCCTCGCCCGAAAGCTACCTGTCGCAACCGGCGATCATCTCGGCCTGCGAGATCACCGGCGCGCAGGCGATCCATCCGGGCTATGGCTTCCTGTCGGAAAACGCCGGCTTCGTGCAGATGGTCGAGGATCACGGCATCGCCTTCATCGGCCCCTCGGCCGAACATATCCGCATCATGGGCGACAAGATCACCGCCAAGGAGACCGCGAAATCCCTGGGCATCCCGGTGGTTCCCGGCTCGGACGGCGGCGTGCCGGACGTGGCCTCGGCCAAGGCCGTGGCGGCCAGGATCGGCTATCCGGTCATCATCAAGGCCACCGCCGGCGGCGGCGGCCGCGGCATGAAGGTGGCGCTGGACGAGGCGAGCCTGGAAAACGCCTTCCGCACCGCCCGCGCCGAGTCGAAAGCCGCCTTCGGCAATGACGAGGTCTATATCGAGAAATACCTGCAGCGCCCGCGCCATATCGAGATCCAGGTCTTCGGCGACGGCCGCGGCCGCGCGGTCCACCTGGGCGAGCGCGACTGCTCGCTGCAGCGCCGCCACCAGAAGGTGCTGGAAGAGGCGCCCGGCCCGGTCATCACCCCCGAACAGCGGGCCGAGATCGGCGGCATCTGCGCCAATGCCATGGCCAGGCTCGGCTATCGCGGCGCCGGCACCATCGAGTTCCTGTTCGAGGACGGCGAATTCTACTTCATCGAGATGAACACCCGGCTCCAGGTCGAGCATCCGGTGACCGAGGCGATCTTCGGCGTCGACCTGGTGCGCCAGCAGATCCTGGTCGCCGCCGGCCAGGACATGGAGTTCCGCCAGGAAGACCTGAAGATCAACGGCCACGCCATCGAGGTGCGCATCAACGCCGAGAAGCTGCCAAACTTCACCCCCTCGCCGGGCAAGATCTCGCAATACCATGCCCCCGGCGGCCTGGGCGTGCGGATGGACAGCGCGATCTATGACGGCTATCGCATCCCGCCCTATTACGACAGCCTGATCGGCAAGCTGATCGTGCATGGCCGCGACCGGCCCGAGGCGCTGGCGCGGCTGCACCGGGCGCTGGACGAGCTGATCGTGGACGGCGTCGATACCACCATCCCGCTGTTCCACGCCCTGCTGGAAAACCCCGACATCCAGCGCGGCGATTACTCGATCCACTGGCTGGAACGCTGGCTGGCCGAGATGGCCAGCACCTGACCATGGCGGGACGGCGACCGGCGGCCCCGGCATGAGCGGCGGCCTGACGGCCGGCACCATGCTGGCCGCCTATGCCCGGGGCGTCTTCCCGATGGCCGGCTCCGCTTCGGACCCCCAGCTCTACTGGTTCGAGCCCAGCCTGCGCGGCATCCTGCCGGTGGGCGGCGTGCATGTCTCGCGCTCGATGCGGCGCTTCCTGCGGCATTGCGGCTGGCAGGCCGGCATCGACCGCGACTTTGCCGGCGTGGTGCGCGGCTGCGCCGACCGGCCCGAGACCTGGATCAACCCGCAACTCTTCGCGCTTTACCAAGAGCTCTTCCGCATGGGCCACGCCCATTCGGTCGAGGTTTACGAAGGCGACAGGCTGGTCGGCGGCATGTTCGGCCTGGTTCTGGGCGGCGCCTTCTTTGCCGAGAGCATGTTCTCGCGCCGGCCTAATGCCTCGAAGGCGGCGATGATCTGGGTCTCCGGGCACTTGGCGCGCTGCGGCTTCACGCTGTGGGACACGCAATATCCCAATCCGCACCTGGCCTCGATGGGCGGGCAGACCATTCCGCGCGCCGAATATCGCCGGCGGCTGGCGGTGGCGCTGCGGATCGAGGCGGATTTCCTGGCCGAGCCGCTGCCCACGGCGCTTGACCTGGCGCAGACTGCCCGCAGCAGGTTCTAGCGCGAAACGTCCGAAGCCGGTTAGGGCTTTGTCTCGCGCCCCGAAGCCGCGCAGCGGTGTCACCGGGACCAGCAGCCCAGGGTCGGGCCCCGATAAATCAACTTGAGTGCGGGCGGGCCTCATGATTCACGCTCCTGACCTTCGGGAGGGATCACGAGCAGGCTTTCCCGAGGCGCAGATGGAGCGGCTGCCGCCGTTCTTTCCCAAGCAGCCACGACAAACCGCGTGTCGATGACCGGCGTGGCTGAGCGGAATAATCTTATTCAATCGCAATGGGTTGCGCTGGCGAGATGACCCGAAGGAATACGGGCCTGCAAAGACGCTCTAGAATCGCTGGAAGGTGACAGGAGCGTTGTCGCGCGGATGATAAGCCGAGCAGAAGACAATCATGCTTGATCCAACCTAGCGCAAGACACATCGCACGGCATTTCAGCCGGACGCAGCGCCACCGATGGGCTTGAACGGCCAGCCACCCCGCCCGCCGTCCGTCCGGACGCGGGCCTCCGAAGTCCGTGAATCACGAGGTCCCGGCGATGCCGTGGCTCTGCCTGTTGCCGCCTTTGCAGGCGAGCACGCCAATGCGATGGGCTCACCGGAACTGCACCATTACGCTGACCACGGACCGAAAGCATGTGCCCGGGTCGATCCCGGGCGAAAGCCGCCGTGAAGCCAAGCGGATCAACCGCTTAAAGGACAAAGCCGCCGTTAAGCGGGACATTTGCCATGCGCGTCTCTTGACTGGAATAACCCCGTTACCCAAGTCCGGAACCTGAGGCTTGGCGATCGCGCCTTCTCTGAAACTTTGCGGGCGACAGATCGTCCCGCACGCCAGTCCCCGCAGGATTTGTGCGCAACAACCAAAGGCCGGTGCGGGACGCGCTTTTTTCGCGACTCAAGTTGCCGACTTGGCGCATCGGATTAAGACCATCCGGCATTGTCCGTTCCTTGCACCTGATCTGCGCAAGACAAGCCCCCGTGCTTCATCGGGCAGCGCACCGCACCAGCGGGCGGATCTTGCGGCGCGGCCGGGCTAGGCCCGGTTGCAGGCCACCACCCAGACGTCATAGCGCGAATCGTCCAGTGCCGAGAGCGCCGGGGCCGAGGCGATCATCCAGCCGGAAAACACCTGCTTGTTGGCGCGCCGGTCGGTGATGGTCAGTTCGGCATAAGCGTCGGCGCTGGGATCGGCGGCCGGAAAGCGGCACTCCGCCAGGCTGACCTGCAGGCGGCCGAATTCCACTGACTGGCCGATGGCCAGGTCGAAGTCGCTGGTCTGGCCGGTGATCTTGTCGAGGCCGCGCAACTGCGCCCCTTGGCCGCGCGCGGTCTCGGGGCCCTTGGCCGCCTCGGCGGCGCGCTGGCGCTCGGCGGCCGAGGGCTCGGCCGGCACCACCGCCTGCGGATCGTCGCTGAAGGCCGGGTCGACCATCAGCTGCTGGTCCTCGTCCGGCACCTCGTCCTGGGCCAGCGCCGGGCTTGCCGCCAGCAGCAGGCACAGGCAGGCGCGGGCCAGAAACTCGGTCATTGGGCGCCCTCCCCGTCGGTCGCGCTTTGCGAATCCACGAATTTCATCATCAGCGAGAGCAGGCTGACGGCGCCCTGCACGTCCTCGATCTCGTCGCCGGGCCGCAGGTTCTCGGCCGCGCCGCCGGGTTGCAGCTCGATATAGGCGCCGCCCAGCAACCCGTCCGACTGGATCAGCGCCGCGCTGTCCGTGGGCAGCACGATCCGTTCCGGCAGCCGCAGCCGCGCCTCGGCGAAATAGGTCTGCGGGTTCAGCTCGACCGCCGCCACCCGGCCGACCTTGACGCCGGCGACGCGCACGTCGGTGCCGACCTCGATCCCGTCCACGTTCGGAAAGGCCGCGCGCAGTTCATAGCCGCCACCCAGCTGGCCGCGCAACGCGCTGCCGCCGGCGGACCAGGCCAGAAAGCCGGCGGCGACGGCGAGGACCGCCGCGCCCACCCATAGCTCGGCCCGTTCGGCGGCGCTGGTCACCGGCTTACTCGGGCTGCCAGGCGTCGTAGTCGCGGCGCTGCGCCGGCTCGGCCCGATAGAGCGAGCCCGCCGGATGATAGGCCGCCGGCGTGCCGGTCATGTTCGGCTCATGCGGCTTTTCCCAAGACTTGTGGCCCAGCGGCTCCTGCGTCGGCGGCTGCTTGTAGGTGTGATGCAGCCAGCCATGCCATTCCGGCGAGACGCGGCTCGCCTCGGCTTCGCCATTGTAGATCACCCAGCGACGCTTGCCGCCACCCGACTGGTAATAGACGTTGCCCTGATCGTCCTGGCCGACCTTCTCGCCGTAGAGCCTGGTCCAGACCTGGGTGTTCAAGGTCTGGCTGTTCCACCAGGTCAGGATGCGAAGCAGAAGCGACATGGGTGCGAACCTCTTGAATTTGTCTGGCCGAGATATGGCGCAACTCGCCCGGAAGGTCCAGAGAAGTTGCGCCTGACGGTCCCGCCCCGCCAGCCAGCCGAGCGGATCGGAGCGGAATCAGACCCGAGAGCCCCGGTCGCCCCGCTGCACCGATCCAGCCGGCCATCCACAGAGGAACAGACGCCCGCCGCATGCAAGCGTCCATGCCTCGCATTGAGGACTGAATCCAGGCAACGCCGGGTGAAATCACCGGCACCGTCAGACCCTCTCAGCTGGCCGTCGCGGTTTCCTTCTTGGCATCGGTGTGAATCAGCAGCGGCTTGGCGGTCGGGTTGTCGACGGCATCCTCGTTGACCACCACCTCGGCCACGCTGTCCATGCCCGGCAGGTCGAACATCGTGTCAAGCAGGATGTCCTCCATGATCGAGCGCAGGCCCCGCGCGCCGGTCTTGCGCTTGATGGCGCGGCGGGCGATGGCGGTCAGCGCGTCCTCGGTGAAGGTCAGCTTGACGTTTTCCAGGTCGAAGAGGCGCTGATACTGCTTGACCAGCGCGTTCTTGGGCTCGGTCAGGATGGTGATCAGCGCGGCCTCGTCCAGATCGCCCAGCGTGGCGATGACCGGCAGGCGGCCGACGAATTCCGGGATCAGGCCGAATTTCAGCAGGTCCTCGGGCTCGAGCTGCTTGAAGAGTTCGCCCACGCCCTTGTCGTCGTTTTCCTTGACCGAGGCGCCGAAGCCCATCGCCGTGCCCTTGTTGCGCTGCGCGATGATCCGGTCGAGGCCGGCGAAGGCGCCGCCGCAGATGAACAGGATGTTCGTGGTGTCCACCTGCAGGAATTCCTGCTGCGGATGCTTGCGCCCGCCCTGCGGGGGAACGCTGGCGACCGTGCCCTCCATGATCTTCAGCAGCGCCTGCTGCACGCCCTCGCCCGAGACGTCGCGGGTGATCGAGGGATTGTCGGACTTGCGGGTGATCTTGTCGACCTCGTCGATATAGACGATGCCGCGTTGCGCCCGCTCGACGTTGTATTCCGACGCCTGCAGCAGCTTCAGGATGATGTTTTCCACATCCTCGCCGACATAGCCGGCCTCGGTCAGCGTGGTCGCATCGGCCATGGTGAAGGGCACGTCGAGGATGCGCGCCAGGGTCTGCGCCAGCAGCGTCTTGCCGCAACCGGTCGGGCCGATCAGCAGGATGTTCGACTTGGCCAGCTCGATGTCGGTCTTCGACGAGTGGTTCAGCCGCTTGTAGTGATTGTGCACCGCGACCGAGAGCACGCGCTTGGCATGTTCCTGGCCGATGACGTAATCGTCCAGCACGTTGCAGATCTCGCGCGGGCTGGGCACGCCGTCGCCGGATTTCAGCGCCGAGGTCTTGGTCTCTTCGCGGATGATGTCCATGCAAAGTTCGACGCATTCATCGCAGATGAACACGGTCGGCCCGGCGATCAGCTTGCGGACCTCGTGCTGGCTCTTGCCGCAGAAGCTGCAATAGAGCGTGTTCTTGCTGTCGCCGCCGGTCGGGTTGGCCATCGGTTCGATCCTCGTATTGCCTCGGAGGCCCGGCGTGACTGCCGGGCGACCGCCTGTTCGCGGACGGGACGAAGCGCGCCCCGCGCATTTCGGCATATGTTACGGGCGCCACCTGCCCGTCACAATCCCAAACCTCGGCGACTTGCCGAGATTTTATCCTATTTCTCGGGCGTGGCCTTGCCGCGCGGCTCCAGGATCTCGTCGATCAGGCCCCATTCCTTGGCCTCTTCGGGCGACATGAAGCGGTCGCGCTCCAGCGCCTCCTCGACCTCTTCCAGCGTGCGGCCGGTGTGCTGGACATAGATCTCGTTCAGCCGGCGCTTCAGCTTTTCCGTCTCGCGCGCGTGGATCAGGATGTCGGTCGCCTGGCCCTGGAAGCCGCCCGAGGGCTGGTGGACCATGATGCGCGAATTCGGCAGCGAGAAGCGGTTGCCCGGCTGGCCGGCGCAAAGCAGCAGCGAGCCCATCGAGGCCGCCTGTCCCACCACCAGCGTCGAGACGCGCGGCTTGATGTATTGCATGGTGTCATAGATCGACAGGCCCGCGGTCACCACGCCGCCGGGGCTGTTGATATACATGCTGATGTCCTTGGTCGGGTTCTCCGCCTCGAGGAACAGGAGCTGCGCCGAGATCAGCGTCGCCATGCCGTCATGCACCGGGCCGGACAGGAAGATGATCCGTTCCTTCAGCAGGCGCGAGAAGATGTCATAGGCGCGTTCGCCCCGGCTGGTCTGTTCGACGACCATGGGGACGAGCGTGTTCATGTAGAATTCTGCCGGATCGTGCATGTCTTTTCCTGCTTTTGTCCCTGCCTGGCCTGTCCGTTTCGCGATTCGACCCGAAAGCGCGGTGGCGCCTCGTCGTCTCATAGACGCGAAAGGTTGACAGAGTCTTAGTAACGCCAGCCCGCGAGGACAAGAGAGCGATAAAATTTGCCCCTCGCCGCCCGCCCCGTTACTCTGGCGCCGAGCGACGGAGAAACGCATGAAACTGATCGTGGGCCTTGGCAATCCCGGCCCGAAATACGCGCAAAACCGGCATAACGTGGGCTTCATGGCGGTCGATCGCATCGCCGCGGACCACGGCTTTTCCCCCTGGCGCGCGCGCTTCCAGGGCGAGATCGCCGAGGGCCGCCTGGGCGATGAGCGCGTCACGCTGCTGAAGCCCGCGACCTTCATGAACCTGTCGGGCCAGTCGGTCGGCGAGGCCATGCGCTATCTGAAGCTGACGCCGGCCGAGGTGATCGTGCTGCATGACGAGCTGGACCTCGCGCCCGGCCGCGTGCGGGTCAAGACCGGCGGCGGCCATGCCGGGCACAACGGGCTGCGCTCGATCCACCAGCATATCGGCGAGGCCTACCGGCGGCTGCGCATCGGCATCGGCCATCCCGGCCACAAGGACCGGGTGGCCGGCTATGTGCTGTCGGATTTCGCCAAGGCCGAGCAGGACGGGCTGGACGACCTGTTGCGCGGCATCTCGGACGGGGCAGCGGCGCTGGCGCTTGGCGACGATACGCGGCTGATGAATGCGGTCGCGGCCCGCGTGGCCCCGGCGCGAAACAGCGGCACGCGGCCGGAAAGGCCGGCCGATCCGCCTGCGGCGAAAGCTCCGCCCGCGGCCGAGCCGCCGAGCATGGCCGAGCGGCTGCGCGCGCTTGGCGACCGGTTCCGCTGATGGGCTGGCAGCAGGCCTTTGCCGATCAGACGCGCGCCTGCCGTGCCTTGGGCTCGGGCCTAACGGCGCGGGTCTGCGAAGCCCTGGCGCGCACCATCGCCGCAGACCAGGGACCGGTCGGGCGGCGTGTGAAGTCCTGGCCGGGCAATCCGGCAGTCGGCGCCGACTCCCTGCCGCTGCGGCTGTGCGGTGCGCTGCATGCGCTGGTGCTTTCGGAGCAGGCGCCGGATCTGGCGCAGGCCTATGCCATGGGCGGCGGGGCGGATCTGGATCGGGTGATTGCATATGTAATTCAGCGGTATGACCGGCATATCCTGGAATTCATCGAGCATGCGCCGCAGACCAACGAGGTCGGCCGCTCGGCGGTGCTGATTGCCGGCGCCTGGTTCCTGGCCGGGGTGACGCAACCCGCCGCTTTCGAGTTGCTGGAACTGGGTGCCAGCGCCGGATTGAACCTGAACTTTCCGCGCTACAGCCTTGCCGATGAACAGGAATTCCAGCCGACACTTGCCGGCGAGCCCGCTTCGGCGCTGCGGCTCGCGCCATTGTGGCGCGGGACGCCGCCGCAACCGGCGGCGCTGGCGATCACCGATGCGCGCGGGGTGGATCTGAACCCGCTCGACCCGCAGCGCGACGGGGCGCGGCTGATGGCCTATGTCTGGGCGGACCAGCGCGACCGGCTGGCACGGCTGCGGGCGGCGCTCTCCATCGCCGCCGAGCACCCGCCGCATGTCGAGCGCGCCGATGCCGCCGACTGGCTGGAGACGCAGCTGGCCAGGCCGGAACCGCAGGGCCGGCTGGTCTATCACACCGTCGCCGCGCAATATTTCCCGCAAGCCAGCCGCGACCGGATCGAGGCGGCGCTGCAGGAAGCCGGCGCGCGCGCCGCGCCCCACGCGCCCCTGGCGCATCTGTCGATGGAGGCGGATGGCGGCGACGGCGCCGCCCTGCGGCTGCGGCTCTGGGCCGGCGGCCTGCGGGAATGGGATCTGGGCCGGGCCGACTTCCATGGCCGCTGGCTCGACTGGCAGCCGAAGGAGATCTGACATGGACCCCGCGCTGAACGTCCTGGGCGGCAAGCTGGAAAGCTGTTCGACCGCGCCGATGACCGGGTTTTTCCGCGACGGCTGCTGCAACACCGGCCCCGAGGATACCGGGCGCCACACCGTCTGTGTCATCGTCACCGCCGAATTCCTGGCGCTGTCGAAATACCTTGGCAACGATCTCAGCACGCCGCGGCCCGAATTCCGCTTTCCGGGGCTGAAGCCCGGCGACCGCTGGTGCCTTTGCGCGGCGCGCTTCCTGCAGGCGGCGCAGGAATTCGCCGCGCCCGAGGTGGTGCTGGCGGCGACACATGCCCGCACGCTGGACATCGTGCCGCTGGCCCTGCTGCAGGCCCATGCCGCCGGGCGCAAGGACTAGGCGGCGTAAAGCGGATTCCGGGGCTTCTGCGCTGCCGATGCAGAACCGCCTGCCCGAATTGCGGGCCCTGCGCGGCTGGTCGCAGAGCGACCTGGCCGAGGCGCTCCAGGTATCGCGCCAGACCGTCAATGCGCCGCGCTGCGACACGGACTGCCGCTGGCCTTCGGCCGCCGGTTCGAGAACAGCTTCCGGTCCTGAAACGACACCGCCCCGGCTTTCGACCGGGGCGGGCGCCTTATTTCCAGATCGGCGCGTGGCGGTTCACGTCCTTGTAGAGCAGATAGCGGAAGTTCCCCGGCCCGCCGGCATAGCAGCATTGCGGGCAGAAGGCGCGCAGCCACATGAAATCGCCCGGCCCGACCTCGACCCAGTCGCGGTTCAGGCGATAGACCGCCTTGCCCTCGATCACGAACAGCCCGTGCTCCATGACATGGGTCTCGGCGAAGGGGATCGAGCCGCCCGGCTTGAAGGTCACGATGGTGATATGCATGTCGTGGCGCATATCGGTCGGGTCCATGAAGCGGGTGGTGGCCCAGCTGTCATTGGTGTCGGGCATCGGGATCGGCGCGATGTCGCGTTCGTTGGCGATGATCACGTCGGGCTTGTCGAGCCCGGGGACCGCCTGCCAGCGCTTGCGCCACCAATGGAAGCGCGAGAGCTGGTCGCCCGCGCGCACCGTCCATTCGGTGCCGGCGGGGATATAGGCAAAGCCGCCCGGGGTCAGCTCATGCACCTGGCCCGCGATGGTCAGGGTGACGGCGCCATCGGTGACGAAGATCGCCGATTGCACGCCCGCGTCCTCTTCCGGCCGGTCCGAGCCGCCCTGCGGCTGCAACTCGACGATATACTGGCTGAAGGTCTCGGCGAAGCCCGAGAGCGGCCGGGCGATCATCCACAGCCGCATGCCGGTCCAGCCCGGCAGGAAGCTGGTCACGATGTCGCGCATCGTGCTGGCGGGGATGACGGCGTAGGCCTCGGTGAAGACGGCGGTGTCGGTGGTCAGGTCGGTCTGGGGCGGCAGACCGGCGAAGGGTCCGGCATAGGTCGGTGCGGCCATGGTCGCGCCTTTCGGAATATGGTTCATCGGGGGAATCCTATTTCAGCGCGTCATGCAGCCGCAACTCGGCGATGCGCATGACCTGGCGCTCGGCCTCGGCCCGCTCGGTCGCGGTGTCGTTGCCGATGCGCGCCTGCATCGCCGCCATGATGCCCGCCTTGTCGTGGTCGCGGACCGCGATGATGAAGGGGAAGCCGTGCTTGGCGACATATTCGGTGTTCAGCGCCTGGAAGGTCTCGCGCTCGGCATCGGTCAGCGCGTCGAGCCCGGCCGAGGCCTGTTCCGAGGTGCTTTCCGCCGTCAGCCGCTTGGCCTGCGCCAGCTTGCCGGCCAGGTCCGGGTGCGCGACCAGCACGCCCAGCCGTTCCTCGTCCGAGGCACCGCGGAAGACCTGCGCCATGCGCGCGGCAAGCCCGGCGGGGGTGTCGTGGATCGCGCCCATCTCGCCGTCCCAGACCCGTTCGGCGATGAAGGGCGAATGCTCGTAGATGCCGCCGAATTTCTGCACGAAATCCTCGCGCGCCATTTCGGACGGGCGCTGGCGCGGCTGGAACGGATGCGTCCTGGCCCAGTGCCGGGCGATGTCGAGCCGGGTGGCAAACCAGACGCCCTCATGCTTGCGGCAATGCTCGAGGAACTTCTGCACCGCGATGGCCCGGCCCGGACGGCCGGCCAGCCGGCAATGCAGGCCGATGGACATCATCTTTGGCGCACCGGCCTGCCCTTCGGCATAGAGCACGTCGAAGCTGTCGCGCAGGTAGTCGAAGAACTCGACCCCGGTGCCGAAGCCCTGGCCCGAGGAGAAGCGCATGTCGTTGGCGTCCATCGTATAGGGCACCATCAGCTGCGGCTTGCCCTTGTGGACATGCCAATAGGGCAGGTCGTCGGCGATGGTGTCGGCGAGATATTCGAAGCCGCCCTCCTCGCAGCCCAGCGCCACCGTGTTCATCGAGGTGCGGCCCTGGTAGAAGCCGCGCGGCCGCTCGCCAGTGACGCGGGTGTGCAACTCGACCGCCTTGGCGATATGCTCGGCCTCGGTCTCGGCCGGGATGTCGCGGTAGTCGATCCACTTGTAGCCATGGGTGGCGATTTCCCAGCCGGCGCGCTGCATGGCCGCGACCTGCTCGGGCGCCCGCTCCAGCGCGGTCGCCACGCCATAGATGGTGACCGGCGTATCCTTCAGCAGGCGATGCAGCCGCCAGAAGCCCGCACGCGCGCCATAGTCATAGATCGATTCCATGTTCCAGTGCCGCTTGCCCGGCCAGGGCTGGCAACCGATGATCTCGGACAGGAAGGCCTCGGAGGCGGCGTCGCCGTGCTCCAGGCTGTTCTCGCCGCCCTCCTCGTAGTTGATGACGATCTGCACCGCGATCTTGGCACCACCGGGCCATTTCGGATCGGGCGTGGTCTCGCCATAGCCAATCATGTCGCGGCTGTATCGCATCGCTTGCTTCCTTCTGGTTCTTCCGGCCTGATAGCACAGACCATCTGGACGGGCTTTCAGGCAAGCGCCTATTGCTAAAAACAGATCCAAGATTTCGTTGAAAATCCCGATTTATCCATAACCGATTGAAACTCTGTCGCTGGAACCGGGATGGTCGGTCTTGCCTGCTTGCGCATAGTGTGAGCGCATGGCGGCAAACCGCCGATGGGAGGAACCATGCTAGACAAGCACTTCGGGCTGACGGCCCATGGCACCAGCGTAAGGACGGAGGTGATCGCGGGCATCACCACCTTCCTGACGATGGCCTATATCATCTTCGTGAACCCGGACATCCTGTCCTCGACCGGCATGGACCGCAATGCGGTCTTCGTCGCGACCTGCCTTGCCGCGGCCATCGGCTCGGCCGTCATGGCGCTTTGGGCGAACTGGCCCATCGGCATGGCGCCCGGCATGGGGCTGAACGCCTTCTTCGCCTTTACCGTGGTCGGCGCGCTGGGATTCACCTGGCAGCAGGCGCTGGGGGCGGTGTTCATCTCGGGCCTGGTGTTCCTGTTTCTGTCGGCGACCGGGATCCGGCGCTGGCTGATCGCCGGCATCCCGACCTCGATGCGCTCGGCCATCGCGGCGGGCATCGGCATGTTCCTGGGGCTGATCGCGCTGAAGAACTCGGGCATCGTCGTGGACAACCCGGCGACGCTGGTGGGCCTGGGCGACCTGACCGCCACCGGCACGCTGCTGGCCATCGCCGGCTTCTTCATCATCGCGGCACTAGACGCGCTGAAGGTGCGCGGCTCGATCCTGATCGGCATCCTGGTCATCACCGTGGCCTCGATCCTGCTGGGCGCCAGCCAGTTCGGCGGCGTCATCTCGATGCCGCCCTCGATCGCGCCGACCTTCCTGCAACTCGACATCGCCGGGGCGCTGACCGTGGGCATCTTCCACGTCATCCTGGTCATGGTGCTGGTCGAGGTCTTTGACGCCACCGGCACGCTGATCGGCGTGGCCAAGCGCGCCGGCCTGCTGACCGAAGGCCCCGCCCATACCAACAAGGGCCTGAGCCGGGCGCTGATGGCCGATTCGACGGCGATCCTGGCCGGCTCGCTCCTGGGCACCAGCTCGACCACGGCCTATGTCGAAAGCGCCTCGGGCGTGCAGGCGGGCGGGCGCACCGGCCTGACCGCGCTGGTCGTCGCGGTGCTGTTCCTGCTGGCGATGTTCTTCGCCCCGCTCGCCGGTTCGGTCCCGGCCTATGCCACCGCGCCGGCGCTGCTCTATGTCGCCTGCCTGATGGTGCGCGAATTCGAGGAGATCAGCTGGGGCGACGTCACCGAAAGCGCGCCGGCGGTGCTGACCGCGCTGATGATGCCCTTCACCTATTCCATCGCCAACGGCCTGGCCTTCGGCTTCGTGAGCTACGCCGCGATCAAGCTCCTGACCGGCCGCGCGCGCGAGGTTCACGCCGCGACCTGGATCGTGGCGGCGCTTTTCGTGATCCGCTTCGCCTTCTTCATGGAATGACACGCCAGGGGGCCGACCGGCCCCCTGCCCGCTCTGCTGATCCGTCGCGCTGGCCTCATCTATTCGCGCAATCTGGCTCTATCCCTTTGCCCGTTTCAGGCGCAGTCAGGATGAAACCCCCTTGCCGCAGGAGCCCGGCCATGACGCTCGATCTCAATCCCAATGATATGTCGCATGTGGTCGAGGCCGACCGCGCCCATGTCTGGCACCACCTGAGCCAGCACAAGCAATACGAGACCATCGACCCCCGCGTCTTCGTCGAGGGCAAGGGCATGAAGCTGTGGGATGCGACCGGGCGCGAGTTCCTGGACGCGGTCTCGGGCGGGGTCTGGACCGTCAACGTCGGTTATGGCCGCGAAAGCATCGCCAATGCGATCCGCGACCAGCTCATCAAGCTGAATTATTACGCCGGCGCCGCCGGCACCGTGCCGGGCGCCATCTTCGCCCAGAAGCTGATCGAGAAGATGCCGGGCATGAGCCGGGTCTATTACTCGAACTCGGGCTCCGAGGCGAACGAGAAGGTCTACAAGATGGTGCGCCAGATCGCGGCGAACCATCACGGCGGCCGCAAGTGGAAGATCCTGTATCGCGACCGCGACTATCACGGCACCACCATCGGCACGCTGGCGACCAGCGGCCAGGACCAGCGCGCCACCGCCTACGGACCCTTCCCCGACGGCTTCATCCGCGTGCCGCATTGCCTGGAATACCGCAAGCAATGGGACGTGGAGAACTACGGCGAGCGTGCCGCCGACGCCATCGAGGAGGTGATCCTGCGCGAAGGCCCCGACACCGTCGGCGCCATCGTGCTGGAGCCGGTGACCGCCGGCGGCGGCGTCATCACCCCGCCCGAGGGCTATTGGCAGCGCGTGCAGGAGATCTGCCGCAAATACGACATCCTGCTGCATATCGACGAGGTGGTCTGCGGGCTTGGCCGCACCGGCACCTGGTTCGGCTATCAGCATTACGGGATTCAGCCGGATTTCGTGACCATGGCCAAGGGCGTCGCCTCGGGCTATGCCGCGATCTCCTGCACCGTCACCACCGAGCGCGTCTTCGAGATGTTCAAGGACAGGCCCGAGGACGGCATGAGCTTCTTCCGCGACATCTCGACCTTCGGCGGCTGCACCTCGGGTCCGGTGGCCGCCATCGAGAACATGCGCATCATCGAGGAAGAGAAACTGCTGGAAAACACCATCGCCATGGGCAACCGGGTGCTGGACAACCTGACCACGCTGATGGACAGGCACGCCGTCATCGGCGACGTGCGCGGCAAGGGCCTGTTCTGCGGCGCCGAGCTGGTTTCGGACCGCAAGACACGCGAGCCGATGGATGAGAAGAAGGTGCAGGCCGTGGTCGCCGAATGCCTGGCGCAGGGCGTCATCATCGGCGCCACCAACCGCTCGCTGCCCGGGTTCAACAACACGCTCTGCCTGTCGCCGGCGCTGATCGCCACGGCGGAGGACATCGACCGCATCACCGACACCATCGACCGGGCGCTGACCAAGGTCTTTGGCTGACGGGACTTGATCCGCGGCGGCATTCGGGGGAGTGATCGTCCGACAGCCGCCGCGGACCCTTCATGCCCATCCCTCCCGACGCATTCTTCCTGGACCACGGCGACGGCCTGCCGCTGCAGGTGCAGCTGCGCCGCCAGATCATCGCGGCGGTGACGGCGGGCCGGTTCCGCGCCGGGGAAAAGCTGCCCTCGACCCGGGCACTGGCCCGGCATCTGGGCGTGGCGCGGGTGACGGTGGCGCAGGCCTTCGCCGAGCTGGTCTCGACCGACTACCTGGCCAGCCGCGACCGGGCCGGGCATTTCATCTCGGACGCGATCGAGCGACATCTCGAGGCCGAGCCGCCCGCGCCGGCGGTGCCGCGCTTCGACTGGGACAGCAAGCTCGAGCGGCGCTTCGGCAGCGCCCGCCGCTCCGACCGCGAGCGCGACTGGCGTCGCTTTGCCTATCCCTTCATCTATGGCCAGGCCGATCCGACGCTGGTCGACCACGCCGCCTGGCGCGACTGCGCCATGCGCACGCTGGGCCGGCGCGAATTCGACAGCGTGACCGGAGATCTCTACGACGCCGACGATACCGAGCTGGTCGATCACATCGCGCGCCAGATCCTGCCCCGGCGCGGCATCGCCGCCCATCAGGGCGAGATCCTGCTGACCATGGGGGCGCAGAACGCGCTGTGGCTGGCGGCGCAGGTGCTGCTGCGGCCCGGCGCCTCCTGCGCGGTCGAGGATCCGTCCTATCCCGGCCAGCGCGAGATCCTGTCGGCCAGCGGTGCGCGCCTCTTGCCGGTGCCGGTCGATGCCCATGGCCTGCCGCCCGATGCGGTGCCGGCGGGCGTGGCGGCTGTGTTTACGACCGCCAGCCATCAATGCCCGACCAATTCGACCATGCCGCTGGCCCGCCGCAAGGAACTGCTGGCGCGGGCCGAGGCGCAGGGCTTTGCCGTGGTCGAGGACGATTACGAATTCGAGATGTCCTTCGCCGGCGCGCCCTCGCCCGCGCTCAAGGCCATCGACCGGGCCGGGGCGGTGATCTATATCGGCAGCTTCTCGAAATCGGTGTTTCCCGGCGTGCGGCTGGGCTATCTGGTCGCCGATCCCCGCTTCATCGCCGAGGCGCGGGCGCTGCGCGGCATGGCGCTGCGCCACCCGCCCGGCCACATGCAGCGCACGCTGGCGCATTTCCTGTCGCTGGGCCATTACGACGCCCAGGCGAACCGCATGCGCCGCGCCTATGCCCGCCGCCGGGCCGTCATGCTGGAGGCCATCGCGCGCGAGGGCCTGCAACTGGCCTCGCCCGAGGCCAACGGCGGCTCGAGCTTCTGGCTGGCGACCGGCGGCGTCGACTCCTCGGCGCTGACCGAGCGGCTCAAGGCCCGCGACGTGCTGATCGAGCCGGGCTGGCCCTTCTTTGCCGATCCGGCGCGCGGGCGGGGCTTCTTCCGGCTGGCCTATTCCTCGATCTCGGCCGAGCGCATCCCCGAGGGCATCCGCCGCATCGCCGCGGCGATCCGCAGCTAGCCGCACGGAAATGTCATGGCATCCCGCTTGACCGGGCCGGGCAGCGATGGCTTTCAGGAGAAGCCCAGAGGAAAGGATCGAACCATGCGCCGCCCCCTTGCCGCAATCGCCGTCGCGCTGAGCCTCGGGCTGTCGCTGGTGCCCGGCCTCGCCCCGGCGCAGGACGCGGCCGAGGTCGCCGCGATCAAGCGCGCCGTCTTCGAGGCGCCGGACCTGCCGGTCATGGGCAACGCGCAGGGCGACGTGGTGCTGGTCGAGTTTTCCGACTACAATTGCGGCTTCTGCCGCAAATCCGCCCCTGAGGTCACGGCCTTCCTGAAATCCGACCCCGGCGTCAAGCTGGTGGTGCATGAAATCCCGATCTTCGGCGAGGGCTCGCGTTACGCCGCCCGGGCCGCGCTGGCCGCGCGCGCGCAGGGCAAGTATCCGCAGTTCCACCGGGCGCTGATGACCATGCGCGGCAGGGCCGAAGAGGCCTCGGTGCTGCGCATCGCGCGCGAGGTCGGGCTGGACGTGGCGCGGCTGCAACGCGACATGGAGGCGCCCGAGATCACCGCGCGCATCGAGCGGTCGCTGCAACTGGCCGACGAGATAGGCCTGGTCGGCACGCCCAGCTTCGTCGTCGGCGACCGCGCGGTCTTCGGCTATCTGCCACGCGCCGACCTGGCCGAGCTGGTGGCCGAGGCCCGGGCCGCGCACTGACCGCCCCCGAAACGCCGGACGCGCCCGCGCGATGCCGCCGGGCGCGTCCTGATGCTTGCGGAATGGGGCCGCGTTCAGATCTTCATGTCGAAGCCAAGGTGCTTGGCCACGGTGAAGATGTCCTTGTCTCCCCGGCCCGACAGGTTCACCACCATGATGTGGTCCCTGGGCAGGGTCGGCGCCAGCTTGATGACATGGGCCAGCGCATGGCAAGGCTCCAGTGCCGGGATGATGCCTTCGAGTTCGCAGAGCTTCTGGAAGGCCGCCAGCGCCTCGTCATCGGTCACGCTGACATATTCGGCGCGGCCCTGCTCCTTGAGCCAGGCGTGTTCGGGGCCGATGCCGGGATAGTCGAGCCCGGCGCTGATCGAATGGCCTTCGAGGATCTGGCCTTCGTCATCCATCAGCAGATAGGTGCGGTTGCCATGCAGCACGCCGGGGCGGCCGCCGGTCAGGCTGGCGCAATGCAGCATGCGCTCGTCGACGCCCTTGCCGCCGGCCTCGACGCCGATGATGCGCACCGAGGGGTCGTCGAGGAAGGGGTGGAACAGGCCCATGGCGTTCGAGCCGCCGCCGATGGCCGCGACGACGCTGTCGGGCAGCCGGCCCTTGCCCTCTTGTTCCTCGAGTTGCCAGCGGGTCTCGCGGCCGATGATGCGCTGGAAGTCGCGCACCATGGCCGGATAGGGATGCGGGCCGGCGACGGTGCCGATGCAATAGAAGGTGTCGCGCACATTGGTCACCCAGTCGCGCAGCGCGTCGTTCATCGCATCCTTCAGCGTGCCGCGGCCCGAGGTCACCGGCACCACCTCGGCACCCAAGAGCCGCATGCGGAACACGTTCGGCGCCTGGCGCTCGACGTCATGGGCACCCATGTAGACGATGCATTTCAGCCCGAAGCGGGCGCAGACCGTTGCCGTCGCCACGCCATGCTGGCCGGCGCCGGTCTCGGCGATGATGCGGGTCTTGCCCATGCGGCGCGCCAGCAGGATCTGGCCCAGCACATTGTTGATCTTGTGGCTGCCGGTGTGGTTCAGCTCTTCGCGCTTGAGATAGATCCTGGCGCCGCCCAGAGCCTCGGTCAGGCGCGGGGCGAAATAGAGCGGGCTGGGGCGGCCGACGTAATGTTTCCACAGATCGTCCATCTCGGCCCAGAAGCTCGGGTCGTCCTTGGCGCGGTCGTATTCGGCCTGCAGGTCCAGGATCAGCGGCATCAGCGTCTCGCTGACGAAGCGGCCGCCGAAGATGCCGAAGCGGCCCTGTTCGTCCGGCCCGTTCAGGAAACTGTTGATCAGGTCTTCGGCCATGGCTGTCCTCGCGCGCGGTCGGGGTGGGTATTTGGGGAGCAAAGAAGTCCCCTCAGAGGGATTTCTTATATCCGATATGCGAAGCGGTAAAGCCGAGCCGGTCGTAGAAGCGATGCGCGTCGCTCCGGCTGCGGTTGGTGGTGAATTGCAGCAGCGTGCAGGCGGCGGCGCGGGCGCGGGTTTCGGCATCGCGGATCAGCGCCGCGCCGATGCCCTGGCCGCGCAGGTCGGGGCGGACGCGGACGCCCTCGATCTGGGCGCGGCGGGCGGCGGTCAGCGACAGGCCCGAGATGCAGGTCAGCTGGTAGCAGGCGACGATCTCATGCCCGGACAGGCCGACGATCAGCCGGTTCGCGGTCTCGGCCTGTATGGCGTCGAAGGCGGCGAGATAGGGTGCGAGATCGCCGCTTTCGCGCCCGCGGCCCAGCGGGTCGTCGCGCAAGAGCGCCAGCACCGCGGGAACCTCGTCGCGCCGGGCTTCGCGAAAGGCGACGGGCGGAGTCACAGGATCGGCGCGGTGGCGCGGGCGGTAAAGCGACGGATACGCGCGGGGTCCTTGACGCCGGGCGCGCTTTCGACGCCCGAGGACACGTCGACGCCCGGCGCCCGGGTCAGGCGGATCGCCTCATGCACGTTGTCTGGCGTCAGGCCGCCGGCGAGCAGCCAGGGTTTCAGGATCTGCCGGCCGGCCAGCAGCCGCCAGTCGAAGGCAAGGCCGTTGCCGCCGGGCAGTTCGGCACCCTTGGGGGGTTTCGCATCGATCAGCAGCATGTCGGCGACCAGGCCATAATCCCAGAGCTGGTCCAGATCGGCGGGCTCGGCCACGCCCACCGCCTTCATCACCGGCAGGCCGGTCAGGGCGCGCACCTCGGCCACCCGGGCCGGGGTTTCCTCGCCGTGCAGCTGGATCAGGTCCAATGGCACGCGCTCCAGAACCTGGGCCAAGGCCGCGTTGTCGGGGTTCACGAAGAGCCCGACCTTGGCGATGCCTAGGGGCACCTGCACCGCCAGCGCCGCCGCTTGTTCGGCACTGACGTGGCGCGGCGATTTCGGGAAGAAGACGAAACCGACATAGCGGGCGCCGGATTCGACGGCCGCCGAAAGGCCGGCGGCCTCGGTCAGGCCGCAGATCTTGACGGAGACGGCCATGGCTTCAGCGCGGCGCCGGCAGGGTGTTGCCCGAGGTGGCGGGCGTCTTGCCGGCATTGTCGAGGATCGCCAGCACCTCATCGCGGGGCGCGGCGGCCTGGGCCTGGCGCAGGTGGCCCATCTCGCGCTGCAGATCGGCGAGGTGCTGGGCGCGGCGGCTGGATTCGGCGCGCAGATGCGACTCGCGCAGCCATTCCCAGATAAGTCCGACCAGCACGCCGAAGACCATGGCCAGGAACAGCGCCACGAAGGCCGGCATGGTCAGCGACCATTGCCCGCCGGCAAAGGGCGCCACGGCCGGCGGCAGCAGGCTGACGGTGATCATGTCGCGATTCGCCGCCGCGACCAGCACCAGCACCACGGCCAGAATGACAAAGAAAGCGAACCGGATCGCGCGCATGGCTTACCCCGCAGAATGAAATGCCCCTCACGGGCCGGCGACAATCTGGCCTATTCGGCCTCGCCGTTCAACCGTTCGCGCAGAAGCTTGCCGGTCTTGAAGAAGGGCACATGCTTTTCGTCCACGCTGACCGACTCGCCGGTGCGGGGGTTGCGGCCCTGGCGCGCGTCGCGCTTTTTCACCGAGAAGGCGCCGAAGCCGCGCAGCTCGACCCGGTCGCCGCGCGCCATGGCATCGATGATCTCTTCGAACACCGTGTTCACGATCCGCTCGACGTCGCGCTGGAACAGGTGGGGATTCTCCTCGGAGATTTTCTGGATCAGTTCGGATCGGATCATTGCGCTTCCTGAATCTGGAGGGTCCAAGGGTTCCTGTCGCCCGATCATAGTGCGGGCGGCCGGGCAATCAATCGGTGAACGCGGCCGGACGCGGTTTGGTTGCGGTATATATCAACACTTTATGGTTCATAAAACGCAGGCCGGCAATGAAAAGCGCCCCCGGCAGGACCGGGGGCGCCATTTTCAGCCGATCGCGCGGATCAGCCCTTGTTCTTCAGCGCGGCGCCCAGGATGTCGCCCAGCGAGGCGCCCGAATCCGAGCTGCCATACTGTTCGACGGCTTCCTTCTCTTCCGCGATCTCGCGCGCCTTGATCGACAGGCCCAGACGGCGGGTCTTGGTGTCGATGTTGGTGACGCGGACGTCGACATGGTCACCGACCTGGAAGCGCTCGGGGCGCTGGTCCTGACGGTCGCGGGCCAAGTCCGAACGTCGGATGAAGGATTTCATGCCGTTGTATTCGACCTCGATGCCGCCATCCTCGATCGCCGTCACGGTGACGGTGATGACCGAGCCGCGCTTCACGCCCTCGACCGCTTCGGCCATGGCGTCGTTTTCCAGCGCCTTGATCGACAGCGAGATGCGTTCCTTGTCGATGTCGACTTCCTGCACGACCGCCTTGACGACGTCGCCCTTGCGGAAGTCCTGGATCGCATCCTCGCCGCGGGCATCCCACGAGATGTCCGACAGGTGGACCATGCCGTCGATGTCGCCTTCCAGGCCGACGAACAGACCGAATTCGGTGATGTTCTTGACTTCGCCCTCGATGACGGTGCCGACCGGGTGGGTCTCGGCGAAGACTTCCCACGGGTTGCGCATGGTCTGTTTCAGACCCAGGCTGACCCGGCGCTTGGCCTCGTCGATTTCCAGCACCATCACGTCAACCTCTTGCGAGGTCGAGACGATCTTGCCGGGGTGGACGTTCTTCTTGGTCCAGCTCATTTCCGAGACGTGAACCAGACCCTCGACACCGGCTTCCAGTTCGACGAAGGCGCCGTAGTCGGTGATGTTGGTCACGCGGCCCGAGTGGACCGAGCCGATCGGGAACTTCGAACCCACGGTATCCCACGGGTCGGCCTGCAGCTGCTTCATGCCCAGGCTGATGCGGTGGGTGTCCTTGTTGATCTTGACGACCTGGACCTTGACGGTCTCGCCGATCGACAGGATCTCGGACGGGTGGTTGACGCGGCGCCAGGCCATGTCGGTGACGTGCAGCAAGCCGTCGACGCCGCCCAGGTCAACGAAGGCACCGTATTCGGTGATGTTCTTGACCACGCCCTCGACCGTCTGACCTTCGGTCAGGTTGGCGATGACTTCGGCGCGCTGTTCGGCGCGGCTCTCTTCCAGGATGGCGCGGCGCGACACGACGATATTGCCGCGGCGGCGGTCCATCTTCAGGATCTGGAACGGCTGCTTCAGACCCATCAGCGGGCCGGCATCGCGCACCGGGCGCACGTCAACTTGCGAACCGGGCAGGAAGGCCACGGCACCGCCCAGGTCGACCGTGAAGCCACCCTTGACGCGGCCGAAGATGGCGCCTTCGACGCGCTCTTCGGCGGCATAGGCTTTCTCCAGCCGGTCCCAAGCTTCCTCGCGGCGGGCTTTCTCGCGCGAGATCGAGGCTTCGCCACGGGCGTTCTCGACGCGGTCCAGATAGACCTCGACCTCGTCGCCGACCTGGATGTTCGGGGCTTCGCCGGGGTTCGCGAATTCTTTCAGATCGACGCGGCCTTCCATCTTGTAGCCGACATCGATGATGGCCTGGCCCGCCTCGATGGCGATGACCTTGCCCTTGACGACCGAACCTTCGTCCGGGGTGTCGATTTCGAGGCTTTCGTTCAGGAGGGCCTCGAACTCCTCCATGGTCGCTTTAGCGCACATATATAATCAGTTTCCTTTGCACGGTTTTCTGGCCTTGCGGTTGGCTCCGCCGGTCTTTTTGTAGTCATCCGGGATAAGCGCAAAGGGTCGCGGCTTGCGCCCGACCCTGATCTGAAGCGGCCTGTCCTGGCCCCATCGCTTGTCCCGACGGGGCGCATATAGCGGCGATTGCCCGGCGAGGCAAGGCTTTCAGCCGGTCTTGCGGGCCACGGCGATCTCGCGCGCCAGAGTTGCGACCAGGTCCGCGGCAGGCATCGCGCGCGCCCGGGCATAGCCGGTGCCGGCCCATTGCGCCGCGTAATCGGTGCCGCCGGCGGCGGCCAGCGCCTTGCCGGCGTCATAGGTGATCGGATAATCCGGCAAGGGCGGCGCCTCGGCGCTGGCGCCAAGCGCCGTCAGCCGGTTGGGAAAGCCGCGCGCCGGCCGCCCCGAGATCGCCCGCGTCATCACCGTCTCTTGCCCCGGCTGGCCGAGAAGGGCGCGATGCGGGGCCTTGGCCGCGGATTCCGGGCAGGCGACGAAGGCGGTGCCCATCTGCACCGCGACCGCGCCGGCATCGAGGTAGCGCACGGCATCGCGCCCGTCCATGATGCCGCCCGCCGCGACCAGCGGCAGGCCCAGGGGTCGCAGGGCCTCGATCAGCGCCATGGTCGAAAGCTGCTCGTCCGGCCCGTCGGGGTCGAAGATGCCGCGATGGCCGCCGGCCTCGTAGCCTTGGGCAATAATGGCATCGAGCCCCGCGTCGCGGATCGCCTCGCCCTCGGCCAGCGCGGTGGCCGAACCCGCGAGCAGCGCCCCGCTGGCGCGCAGCGCCGCCAGCTGGTCGGCGCGCGGCAGGCCGAAGTGAAAGCTGACCATCGCCGGCCGCGCCGCGACCACCGCGGCCAGCATGGCCTCGTCGACCAGGAAGCTGGTGAAGATCTCGCGCAGCACGGCGGGGGGTTCAGCGCCGGCGCGGCGGAACTCGGGGGCGAGATAGTCGAGCCAGGCCGCCTCGCGTGCCGGATCGGCCGTGGCCGGGCGGTGGCAGAACAGGTTGACGTGATAGCGGTTCGAGCCGATGCGCTTCTGCACCTCGGCCATCATCGCCGCCCCTTGCGCGGCGCTGACGGTCGCAAGGCCCATGCCGCCCAGGGCGCCCGCCAGGCTGACCTCGGCCGCCAGCGCCGGCGTCGCGGTGCCCGCCATCGGCGCCTGCAGCACCGGCACGGTCAGTTCGGTCAAGATGCTCATGCTCCGGCCCTCCTCGCCGCGGCGATGGCGCGGGCCACCGCCTGTTCGATACTCATGTCGCTGGTATCCAGAAGCAGCGCATCCTCGGCCGGGCGCATCGGCGCCACGTCGCGGGCGGCGTCGCGGGCGTCGCGTTCGCGCAGCTCGGCCAGGATCGTGGTCTCGTCGGCCTGCAGCTCCAGAGCCCGGCGGCGGGCGCGCACGTCGTCGCTGGCGGTGACATAGAGCTTCAGCTCGGCCTCGGGGCAGATCACCGTGCCGATGTCGCGCCCGTCCAGCACCGCGCCGGGCTCGGCCCGGGCGAAGCGGCGCTGGAAATCGACCAGGGCGGCCCGCACCTCGGGGATGGCGGCGACGCGGCTCGCGGCCTGGCCGGCCTCGGCGGTGCGCAGGTCGTCGCGGGCCAGATCCCCCGGCGCAAGGCCCCGCGCCGCCGCGACCGGATCGCCGCCAAGCGCGCCGACGGCGCGATACAAGAGCCCGGTGTCCAGATGCTGAAAGCCCAGCGCCTGCGCCAGCGCGCGGGCGATGGTCCCCTTGCCCGAGGCGGCCGGCCCGTCGATGGCGATGGTAAAGGGCATGTGGTCCTCGGCCTAGAAAACGGAGCCGGATCTGGCGGGGCCTACCGACCGGCAAAGCCCCGGCCTCGCGGCCAGTATGGTGCCGGCAGCAGGGACGGCGAGACCATGCCGAACCATTCCCGGAGGGCACTGACTTCCTTTGCTCAATTCGCTGCCATGTCCGCGCCCTGCATGCCGGGATGATCGTGTGTGCCCAGCTCGTCCGGTTGTGTGCCGCAACCTACCAACGCCCCGAGCCGCAGGCAAGCCGGAGATAATTCAGATTGATCCGGCCCCGCCCCCGGCGCCCCTCGCTCGCGCCCCATAGGATCGCAGCCCCCAATTTGGAACAAGCACCACTGAACCCCCGCTGACCGGCGAATGGCCCTGTCTCTGGCTGGACGCCACCGGCCCGACGATACAGGGCGGCCGCATCGTGCCGGGCGCGGCCATAATCGCCGTCGCCGCACCCCCCCGGAGAGATCATCGGCCTTGGCATCGGACCTTCGGAAGCCAAGACCTTCTGGACCGAGTCGCCCGACCCTAAAGGCCCGCGGCCTTGGCGGAATCCGGCTGGCAAACAGCCCTCGGCGGCAAACGGGCTGGACCGTTTTGTCCCCATCTCGACCCATACCGGCCTCAAGGCCGCTAATCGCGCGGGCCTTCGAAGCCGCCCGGCAGCGCTGTCGTTCACTGGATGAGGAACGTCCTCGCCGATGTCTCGCGCGGCCCTTCTCGGCTACCACCCCCGCAGGCTCCACCCTGCACCTGACCGCCGCAGTCGCCAGGCCGTCGCGCGACGAAAGCTCCGCATCTCGGACGATTGCTCAACCCGCGCCTAACAGCGGCGATAACCGCCGGAACGCTGGTCGGGCCTGCAGGAAGGATCAAGGCCAGGGCACGTCCCCTGAGCACCCCTGGTTTCGGCAGCTCTCCTTGGACAAGTCCGCATCGGCAGTCGTCCAATGCCGCGCACCGAGGGCAAGGCATCGGCAGATCTGAAAACGCCGGTCACCTCCCCGGCGCTAGATCATGTTCAATGCGGCCTTGTACATCTCGAGGATGGCTTCCTCTTCGGCGATGTCGTCCTTGTCGCGCTTGCGCAGCGCGATGACCTTGCGCATGACCTTGGTGTCGTAGCCGCGTGCCTTCGCCTCGGCCATCAGCTCTTTCTGCTGCTCGGTCACGTCCTTCTTTTCCGCCTCGAGCTGCTCGTATTGCTCGATGAACTGGCGCAGCTCTCCGGCCGCGATGCCATAGGCGTTGTCGTCCTGCATGATCCGCTCCTTGTTTTGCCGCAGGGTCTAGGCGGTCTTGCGGGCGGGTGCAATCGCCGCTAGGCCGTGCCCGGCAAACGGAGGGCGCGATGACGATCTGGGACGGGCTGATCTGGGGCGGAACCGGGCTGACGGCCTTGGGGCTGGTGGCGTTGGCCTGGTGCATCCTGACCGCCGCGCGGGCCAAGGCGCGGGTCACGGACGATGCGCAGATGCGGGCCATCATGCGAAAGGTCGTGGTGGTGAACATGGCGGCGCTGGCGGCATCGGTCTTTGGCCTGATGTTCGTGGTGCTGGGCATCATTCTGGGCCGCTGAGATGCGCGCCCTGATCCAGCGCGTCAGCCGCGCCGAAGTCACCGTCGAGGATCGCAGCATCGGCCGCATCGGCCCGGGGCTGATGGTGCTGGTCTGCGCCATGCAGGGCGACCCCGAGGACGCGCCCGCGAAA
Source organism: Paracoccus sp. N5 (assembly GCF_000371965.1). Taxonomy (NCBI): domain Bacteria; kingdom Pseudomonadati; phylum Pseudomonadota; class Alphaproteobacteria; order Rhodobacterales; family Paracoccaceae; genus Paracoccus; species Paracoccus sp. N5. The sequence goes on from NZ_AQUO01000001.1 coordinate 294,085, forward strand.
CTGGCCGCCCGCATCGCCAGGCTGCGCATCTTCCGCGACGAGGCGGGCAAGATGAACCGCTCGGTCACCGACATCGGCGGCGCGGTGCTGGTGGTCAGCCAGTTCACCCTGGCCGCAGACACCCGCACCGGCAACCGCCCGGGATTCTCCAGCGCCGAGGCGCCGGCGCGGGGCGAGGCGCTGTACCTGGCCTTTGCGCAGGCCCTGCGCGACCTGGGCCTGCCGGTCGAGACCGGCGCGTTCGGCGCCGACATGGCGGTGTCGCTGGTCAATGACGGGCCGGTGACGATCTGGATGGATTCCACCGATCGCACTTGACTTTTCGCGCAAAAGCCGCCATCTGCACCAAGTTGCCGCCCGCTGCCGCGTGAGCAGCGACGCGAATTCGCGTCAGGTCGGCCACATTTTCCGGTTTCCCATTCACGCGGGGAGGCTTGCGGGCATAGCGTATCGCGCCCGCCCCTCGCAACCAGCCGCACGCGATGCGGCCCCTTGTCATGCGCGCCGATACGCGGCCCGCATGGCCGAAAGATGACATGACGCAAGACACCACCCGCCCGAACCGTTCGGGCAAGCCGCGCCAGAATGCCTCGGGCCAGCCCCGCGGCGACGCTCACCCCCGCGGCGAGCGTGGCGGCAAGCCCGGCTTCCGCGGCGGCAATGCCAAGCCGACCACCAGCCACCGCCGCCACCGCGACGAGCCCGAAGAGAAGTTCATCCGCCGGGCCATCCCCGACATCGACACGCCCTTCACCCGCATGGGCATCGACGCCCGCGTGGCGGTGAACCTGCCGCCGATGGGCATCGACGCGCCCTCGCCGATCCAGGAGAAAGCCATCCCCGGCATCGTCGAGGGCCGCGACCTGCTGGGCCTCGCGCAGACCGGCACCGGCAAGACGGCGGCCTTCGGCCTGCCGATGCTGACGCGGCTGCTGAACATCGGCCGCAAGCCCGAGCCCCGGACCTGCCGCGCGCTGATCCTGGCGCCGACGCGCGAACTGGCGACCCAGATCGCCGCGAACATCGACGCCTATGCCGCCGGCACCGCCATCCGGCAGTTCCGCGTCGTCGGCGGCGCCTCGATCAACACCCAGACCATGCGCATGGAGCGCGGCGTCGACGTGCTGATCGCCACGCCCGGCCGGCTGATCGACCTGATCGAGCGCGGCGCCGTGGACCTGTCGCAAACCAAATACCTGGTGCTGGACGAGGCCGACCAGATGCTGGACATCGGCTTCATCCACGCGCTGCGCCGCATCGCCAAGATGCTGCCGCGCGAACGCCAGACGCTGCTGTTCTCGGCCACCATGCCGAAGCTGATGGAGGAACTGGCCGACAGCTATCTGACCGATCCGCTGAAGGTTGCCGTGAACCCTCCGGGCCAGGCGGCGGCCAAGATCGCGCAGGGCGTGCATTTCGTGAACCAGGGCGACAAGGCGACGCTGCTGGCCGAATACCTGGCCAAGCACCGCGAGGAGCTGGCCATCGTCTTCGGCCGCACCAAGCACGGTTCGGAAAAGCTGTCGAAACTGCTGGAGAAATGGGGCTACAAGGTCGCCGCCATCCACGGCAACAAGAGCCAGGGCCAGCGCGAGCGCGCCCTGTCCGGCTTCCGCGCCGGCGAGACCAAGGTGCTGGTCGCGACCGATGTGGCGGCGCGCGGGCTCGACATTCCCGAGGTGGCGCATGTCTATAACTACGACCTGCCCAACGTGCCCGAGAACTACGTCCACCGCATCGGCCGCACCGCGCGCGCCGGCCGCGACGGCCGCGCCATCGCCTTCTGCGCCCCGGCCGAGATCGGCGAATTGCGCGCCATCGAAAAGGCCATGAAGGCGCCGATCCCGGTGGTCGGCGGCGAGGTGCCCTTCGAGGCGGCGAAGATCCGCGAACGCGGCGGCCCGGCCGGCCGCGGCGGCCCCGCGGGCCAGCAGCCGGCGCGCAAGCGCCCGGCCCGCCGCCCCTCGCGCGCGCCGAAATCGGCCTGAGCCGCGGCCGACCCCGCGCAAACGTGAGCCGCCGCCTGCGGGCGGCGGCTTGCCCGCATCGGGCCCTCGCGGCTATCTGCCGGCATGGCCAAGCTTTATTTCCATTACTCGACGATGAATGCCGGCAAGAGCACGCTCTTGCTGCAGGCGTCCTATAACTATCGCGAGCGTGGCATGCAGACGCTGCTGCTGACCGCCGCACTGGACGACCGCGCCGGGCCGGCCCAGATCGCCAGCCGCATCGGCATTTCCGAACCCGCCGCCACCTTCACCCCGGAGACCGACCTGTTCGCCCTGATCGCCGAGGCAGGGCCCTGCGCCTGCGTCTTCGTCGACGAGGCGCAGTTCCTGACCGAGATCCAGGTCTGGCAGCTGGCGCGCGTCGCCGACGACCTGGGCCTGCCGGTGATGTGCTATGGGTTGCGGGTCGATTTCCGGGGCAATCTGTTTCCGGGCTCGGCCGCGCTTCTGGCCTGGGCGGACGACCTGCGCGAGGTGCGCACCATCTGCCATTGCGGCCGCAAGGCCACCATGGTGGTGCGGCAGGATGAAGAAGGCCGTGCGCTGCATGACGGCGCGCAGGTCCAGATCGGGGGGAATGAAACCTATGTCTCGCTGTGCCGCCGGCACTGGCGCGAAATGATGGAGTGACCGCATGCAAGCCAGCAACACATCCCGCGCCTATGGCTGGGTGGCCCGCTTTTTCCACTGGACCGTCGCGGTCCTGATCCTGGCCGCCATCGGCCTGGGGCTTTATGCCGGCAGCCTGCCGCGCGGCGCGCAGGACCAGATGCAGGCGGTGTTCCAGGCCTTCTCGATCCACAAGACCGTGGGCGTGGCCGCGCTGGTCCTGGCGGTGCTGCGCATCCTCTGGACCCTGACCCAGAGGAAGCCGCGCCCGCTGCATCCCGGCCGGCGGCTGGAAAGCTTCGTCGCCGAGGCGGTGCATTGGGCGCTGTGGCTCGGCATGGTCATCATGCCGCTGACCGGCTGGTTGCTGCATTCCGCGGCGCCGGGCGTGTTTTCCCGCATCCTGTGGCCGCTGGGGCAGCGCCTGCCCCTTGTCCCCGAGGATGCCGCCCTGGCCGAGCGTTTCGCCGGCTTTCACGAGACCGGCTGGTGGGTGCTGGCCGGGCTGATCGGGCTGCATGTCGCGGGCGCCGTGAAACATGCGCTGATCGACCGCGACGGCACCATGAGCCGCATGGCCGGCCCTCCCGACCGCGCGCCCGAGCCGCCGCCGGCCCGGCCCGCCCTGCTGTCGCATCTGCTGGCGGCCCTGGCCGCGCTGGCGATCTGGGGCGCGACGGCAATCCTGGCGGTGCCCGAGGCCGACGAGGATGCCGCGGCGCCCGCCGCGACGGCGGCCGTCGCCTCGGGCTGGGCGGTCGAGCAAGGGACGCTCGCCATCGAGGCCACGCAGGCGGGCAGCCCGATCTCGGGCCGGTTCGGCAAATGGGATGCGGCGATCGACTATGATCCCGAAGCGCGGGCCGGGCATGTGACGGTCAAGATCGACATCGCCTCGCTGGAGCTGGGCTCGGTCAGCGACAGCGCCAAGGGGCCGGATTTCCTGAACGCCCCCGCGCATCCGACCGCGACATTCGAGGCCGATATCCTGGCCGAGGCCGCGGGTCCGGTCGCGCGCGGCACGCTGACCATCGCCGGAAAAACCGTGCCGGCGGAACTGCCCTTCGATCTGGCGATCGCGGGCGATACGGCCACGGCCAAGGGCCGGATGCAGGTGGACCGGCGCGATTTCGGCGTGGGCAGCGGCTATGCCGATGAAAGCACCGTCGGTTTCGCGGTCGGGATCAGCTTCGACCTGACGGCGAAGCGGCAGTAGGAAGAAAGGGCCGCCTCGATGGGCGGCCCTTTCGTCTTGGGTATTTTCGGAGCAAAGAAGCCGGATCAGCCGACCAGTTCGAGGCCCGAGAAGAAGAAGGCGATCTCGCGCGCGGCGGCTTCGGGGCTGTCCGAGCCGTGCACCGAGTTCTCGCCGACCGAGAGGGCGAATTCCTTGCGGATGGTGCCTTCGTCGGCATTGGCCGGGTTGGTCGCGCCCATGACTTCGCGGTTCTTCAGGATGGCGCCCTCGCCTTCCAGCACCTGCACCACCACCGGCTCCGAGGTCATGAATTCGGTCAGCTCGCCGTAGAAGGGGCGTTCCTTGTGTTCGGCATAGAACTGGCCGGCTTGCGCGAGCGTCAGCTGGATGCGCTTCTGCGCCACGATGCGCAGGCCGGCTTCCTCGAACTTGGCATTGATCTTGCCGGTCAGGTTGCGCTTGGTGGCGTCGGGTTTGATGATCGAAAGCGTGCGTTCGGTCGCCATTGGGGTCGTCCTTTTCCTGATCCGGGCGGGATGGCCCGGAATTGCGCGCCCCGTTACCATGCGGCGCGGCGCTTGAAAAGCGGCGGCGGCCCCCGCCGCGCGCCTGGGCGCGGGCCATGACACAGGATTGACGGCCGCGCGCGCTTCGTCCATGCGGGGGCCATGCTGCGCATCGACGACATATCCTATTCCATCGCCGGCCGGCCGCTGTTCGAGCAGGCCAGCGCCACCATTCCCGACGGCCACAAGGTCGGCCTCGTCGGGCCGAACGGCGCCGGCAAGACCACGCTCTTCAAGCTGATCCGGGGCGAGCTGGGCCTTGACGGCGGCGCGATCACCCTGCCCGCCCGCGCCCGCATCGGCGGCGTCGCACAAGAGGCGCCGGGCACCGCGACAAGCGTGCTGGAGACGGTGCTGGCCGCCGACGAGGAACGCGCCGCCCTGCTGGCGGAATCCGCGACCGCGACCGATCCGCATCGCATCGCCGAGATCCAGACCCGCCTGGCCGACATCGACGCCTGGTCGGCCGAGGCCCGCGCCGCGACCATCCTGCGCGGCCTGGGTTTCTCGACCGAGGATCAGGCACGGCCGACCAGCGACTATTCCGGCGGCTGGCGCATGCGGGTCGCGCTGGCCGGGGTGCTGTTCTCGCAGCCCGACCTCCTGCTGCTGGACGAGCCGACGAACTATCTGGACCTGGAAGGCGCGCTATGGCTGGAAAGCTATCTGCAACGCTATCCGCATACCGTCATCGTCATCAGCCACGACCGCGACCTGCTCAATCGCGCCGTCGGCCATATCCTGCATCTCGAGGATCGCAAGCTGGTGCTTTATTCGGGCGGCTACGACACGTTCGCCCGCACCCGGGCCGAAAAGCGCGCCCTGCAAGCGGCCGAGGCCAAGAAGCAGGAGGCGCGGCGCGCGCATCTGCAAAGCTTCGTCGACCGATTCCGCGCCAAGGCCAGCAAGGCCGTGCAGGCGCAGGCCCGCATCAAGATGCTGGCGAAGATGGAGCCGATCACCGCCCCGGAAGAGGCCAGGTTCCACCGCTTCAGCTTTCCGCAGCCCGACCAGCTGTCGCCGCCCATCGTCTCGCTGGACGGGGTTTCGGTCGGCTATGGCGACCGGGTGGTGCTGCACCGGCTGGCGCTGCGCATCGACCAGGACGACCGCATCGCGCTTCTGGGCCGCAACGGCCAGGGCAAGTCCACGCTGTCGAAACTGCTGGCCGGTCGGCTGGAGCCGATGGAGGGGCGGATCAACCGCTCGGGCAAGCTGCGCATCGGCTATTTCGCCCAGCACCAGGTCGATGAGCTGGAGCTGGACGAGACGCCCCTGGCCCATGTCCGCCGGCTGCGCCCGGACGAGACGCCGCCCCGGCTGCGGGCGCGGCTGGCCGGCTTCGGCCTGATGGAGGCGCAGGCCGAGACCAAGGTGCGGCAGCTTTCGGGCGGGCAGAAGGCGCGGTTGTCGCTGCTGCTCGCGACCATCGACGCGCCGCATCTGCTGATCCTGGACGAGCCGACGAACCATCTGGACATCGAAAGCCGCGAGGCGCTGACCGAGGCGCTGAACGACTATACCGGCGCCGTGG